>CAIRHB010000013.1 GCA_903878285.1 Candidatus Adlerbacteria bacterium
CTGCGATGTCTTGTAGTGAGTATCCACGCTCACGCAGTATTTGTATTTCGCTGCGTTCTGCGTTACGCAGCCCGCGCCATTTCTTTTTTTCATAGCACAAATCTACACAAAATCGTCCAAAGCTCAAAGACTAGTTACCAGCGTGAGCAGATGCCCGCCCCGACGTTTGCGCGTCGTGGGCGGGTTTGCTTTTGTATAAGTTTGACCAAGGGAAACACGCTGATGAACAAACAAGGTTGTAGCCCGCCTGCGGCACATCTGTACATGCAGAAAGGCACAAAACGTACTACTATATACGCATGCAGACCGTACTGATCACCGGGGCGAGGAGCGGGCTCGGGCTGTCACTGTCGCGCGCGTTCCTCGCGCACGGCTGGTACATTGTCGCCGTCGGCCGAAACATATCTGAAACGCCAGATGATGTGCGCACCAACCCGAACACACTGCTTAAAGAAGTCGAGCTTACCGATGACGCATCGCTGCGCGCGCTTGCTGCCGACCTGCGCGACACCCCAGTCGACATACTGATCAATAACGCTGGCATATACGACACTTCGTCGGTCGACGATGACGGGGTTGTCTCAACACTCAACAACATCACGCGTGTGTTCGCGGTCAACGCTGCTGCACCGCGTCTGCTTGCCGACCTACTGCTCCCCAACCTCGAGCTCGGGAGCGAGCGACTACTCGTTGGCATATCATCCGGCATGGGCACCTTCGCGCAGCTGTTTGGCCATGACTTCGAAACGACCAGTCGCGGCACCAGCGGTTACGAGGCGACACACTGGGTCTACAGCGCGAGCAAGACCGCGCTCAACTATGGGTTACTGTCCTTTGGTGTGCTGCACCCCACGGTCAAAGTGTCGCTTATCAACCCCGGCTGGATGCAGACCGCTATCGGCGGATTAGGCGCACCACTCTCGCCCGACGACTGCGCTGCCGCGATTGTCGAGCTACTACTCAACCATCGAGCGCGACTGCCCGCGAGCAGACTCGTTAACCATCTCGGACACGTGATGGAGCTCTGACGCATCGTGCGCCGCATCACTTCTGCGGCAACCTCACTCATCCTCTTCACGAAAAAAACAGACACCTTCGATTATGCTAAGCTAGATCGAGGGATTTTATTAGTTGCTAATTAGTGTTGAGCGTTTAGCTTATCAGTACATAACCGTAGTATATATGAATACCAAAAAAATAGGTCTTATGCTTGGCGCCGTGTTGTTTCTTGCCGCGCCGTTCTTGGCCCAGGCAGATACACTCACCCGCCAGCTGGAGCTTGGCATGTCGGGCACAGACGTAACCGCACTGCAGACGTTCCTCGCAGCGAACCCGAATGTGTATCCGTCAGGATTGATTACCGGCTACTTTGGTACACTCACCCAGGCAGCGGTGTCAAACTTCCAGACACTCAACGGGATCGCCTCGGTCGGTCGTGTTGGGCCAGCCACACTGCCAGTGATCAACTTGCAGATGGGAAATAGCACCAGCGGCGTCGCACCAACGATCACCAGCGTGAGCACCAATGCGAGCAACAACACCGCAACGGTAAGCTGGAACACTAACCAGGCAGCCAAGGGTGTTGTCTACTACAGCACCAGCCCACTGTCGACGTATGAGAATGGTCATACCGTTACCATTGGCGGAAGTACGGCGTTTACCAACACCAACTACAACACCGCGCAGAGCGTCGTCCTGCAAAACTTGCAGGCAAACACGACCTACTACTACCTCGTGTACACAACCAACCAAGCAGGCAACATCAGTGTCACCTGGCCAACTACCTTCCAGACTGCGAACTAGGTAGCGTCTGCAACAGCGTCAGTACTAACAAAAAAAACGCTCCAACAGGGAGCGTTTTTGTTGTGTCACCATATGCAAGCTACATTGCGCTAAGCCGTGTATGATGTGCAGATGAAAACATGCTTATGTTGGCACTACACCCTATTTGTCTTCGCGCTTGTGCTCGTTAGCACGTTTCTGCCGACAGATGCACATGCCGCTGTGAGTAATAGCAGCAGTGACACGGTGTCCGCAGCAACAATCATCATGCTGACAAATACTGATCGCACACTGCACGCAGCAGCGCCGCTATCGGACAACGCGCTGCTTGACACTGCTGCACAAGCGAAAGCGGATGATATGGTCGCTGGCTCCTACTTCGCACACTACTCGCCAAGTGGCGTCTCACCGTGGCACTGGTTTACTGCGGCTGGCTACGCCTACACGCACGCAGGCGAGGACCTGGCGCTCAACTTTACCAACTCGGAGACACTCGAGGCGGCATGGATGGCATCACCCACGCATCGCGCGAATATTCTGAAAAGTGTATACACTGAGACCGGCGTCGGCGTCGCGCATGGTACATACCTCGGCTCGCCTGCTGTGTTTATTGTCGAGTTGTTTGCCACACCCACACACACAAACCCCGCACTCTAAGAGTACGGGGTCGTGCGCCACGCGCGAGGAGCTGCTAGATGCGCTGACGATCTCGGTCAGTGTATCGCCAGTACGAGTACGCGGCGACCACGACGACTAGTAGGAGTAGCAACCACAGCCACCACTCGCTAAACACCGTGCCGTCGCTCGTAGCAACCGCAGCAACCTGTGTCGAACCGGGCACGCTGACATCCGCTGCGGTAGCACCGCTCACTGTATCTGTAGTAGCGAGTGCTACATATCCCGGCGAGGTAGTCTCAGTGCCAGACACCGTTGTCGTGTTGGGCACATCCGTTGATGCACCGAGCACCGCTGACGTACCGAGCGTACTGGTGTCGCCACTTAGCGCGGGCGCGCCGCTACCGCTCGTGTTGCTATATCCAACCGAGAGCGGTCCCGATATAACGCCGCCACCGCCGCCACCGCCACTACTACTTCCCCCTCCGCTACCGCCACCGAGGCCGCCAACCACGGTCCCCGAGACACTACTACTTAGTGTGCCGACCGCGTATGAGCCGATTGTGGCACTACCCGCCGAGAGTGTGCCAGTCACCTCCGAAGCAACGGCTGGCAAGGCGCCGAAGAGAAGCCCAAGCGCGAGCGCTGTTATCCCCATTATGTGTGTGCATGTTTTCATAGGATGTGTGCGCAGAGCGTGAGTTATGGGAGCGTCTGTACGCCGTAGGCGGTCGAGTACGCACCGTTGACAGAACCGACAGGGACCTTGACCTCGACCACCACATCAACCTGTCGTCCCACAGCGGTCGGATCAAGATCCGACACCAAGAGCAGCGATGGGTTCGCGTACAGATTCGCTGCAGTGATCACCACTGGGCTCGTACTGCTCGCTTGTAGGGAGGATATCTGGATATTCCCGCCAGCACGTATCGTGCTCGATGCTGCCGCGTCAAACCAATCACCAAACTTGAGTGTGAGGTTTGGCTCGTTGGTTGGATCAGTAATATGGAAGATGTACTTCCACCCGTTCGCAAACGTACCATCAGCAGTTGCTGTCGTTTGTGTCGCGGTAATTGAGTTAACGGTCAGCACACCCTGCCCACTGGTGCCACCAGTCACTGTGCCACCAATTGTCCCTGTCGGGCCAGGTGCGCAGTAGTGGATCACCGCGGTATAGAGTAGGCCAGTTGGGTTCACGGTGCTACTGGCAATACCCCAGTTGCGCACCACAAAACTCAACGTGTTGACGCCTCCGACAGGACTAAACGCCGTCGTGAACGCGCTGCTAAAGTTCTGTGCGTTTATATCAGGTGTCAGACCGTAGACATCTTCAGAGGTGGATGCATTTGTAGTTGCAACCGGCGTTACTGAGCCATTGAGATACACCGCCGCCGCATTGTCCGTAGCGTACCAGAGTGTTGCATCTGTCACGGTCGACCCTACCGGCAGCGTAAAGCTGTCTTGGAAGAGACGCCACTGATTATTCTGTGCCGACCCTTCGGTATTGTCGGTACCGCCTGGCCAACTTGGATTAGTCGATACCCACACTGCACTTGAGCTCGCAAAGGAGCTGTCGGTAGCTGGAACAACCCATAGCGCATTTGTCTCAGTACTAGACGCGGCGATAAACTGTCCGAGACTGTACCCCGCAGGGATTAGTGCGTTTGCGTCACTGGTCGGTTGTGTCTCGGTGTATCCTGCGGTTTGTGTCGAGGGACCGCTAACAAGTGTTACTGTGCTACAAGATGTAGCCGCAGCCTGCGCGACCGGAATCGGCGCACCGAACGAGAAACTAAACGAGCCGAACACGAGTGCAAACACCGTGAGCATCACGGTCGTCACGCGCACTGTTTTTGCTAGACCATTACTACAATGTTTCATATTTTTTGTGCATAGTGTTTCGAATAATACCCCCTGCGAACACGTTAGCTACTAATGCTCTATCATTGCTCGCCAGCACTGAAGAAGCAGTGAGCCTCTATTTTCATCCCGGCATCAGACACCATGCTGCACACTGCATGCATGTACACAACAACACACCGCTGCCATGAGTGTGTATTTGAAGAGCCCGAGGATGTCTCGATCGCACATACAGACAGTGGTCTCGCACAACAGACACACTTGTGGGAACATACCAAAAGAGCGCACCCGCAGACCGCTGCGCGGATTATGCGCAACTATCACACTCTGCCCAAGGAACTGTATCTTCATTAAGTATTCATGGAGTGCCGCGTACAGTATGCTAGTGCTAGAGGCCGCAAAGCCGCCACTATATCGTTATCTACCACAGTTATATGAGACTACTCATTGTCGAAGACGAGGCGCTTATCGCCCAGAACCTAAAGAAGGTGTTGGAGATCAAAGGATTTGCAACCGACTGGCTCTCCGACGGCGAAAAAGCAAAGAACCGCATCTTGATGTACCACAAAGAGTACGACGCAATCATCCTGGACCTCACGCTCCCAAAGGTGGACGGCATCACGCTTATCAAACTCGTGCGAGCCGAGAATATCACCACACCTATTATCATCCTCACGGGGCGTACTGAGACAAAAGACAAGATCGAGCTGCTCAATGCAGGTGCGGATGACTACGTGGTCAAACCGTTTTCATCTGCGGAGATGATCGCGCGCATCGCATCGGTCCTGCGACGCCCCGCCGTCGTAACCAAGGTGGTTCACGAGGTTGGCAATATCACGATCGACACTGCCACGCATCGCGTGTCGGTCGACGGTGCAGAGATCGCGCTTACGCTCAAAGAGTACTCGCTGCTTGAGTGTTTTGTGCGACGGCCAGGCGAGGTGTTTACCCGCGAGGAGCTGAGCAATCAGGTGTGGGATTTCGATGCACTCACGCTCAGCAACGTACTCGATGTGCACATGAAAAATCTGCGGAAGAAGGTGTGCGCAACGAGCAACTCGGTGCGGTTTGAGACGGTGCGAGGCATTGGTTATCGGTTTATTGCTGAGCTATGAGCGAGGAACAACGATCGTTTCTCGCGCAGATGTCGCATGACCTGCGCAACCCACTATCGGTGATACGCAGCTCGACCGAACTGCTTGAGCTCCAAGAGCCCCACACCCCTGAAGCGCTCGACCTACTGCGCATGATAAACGACCATGTATGCACGATCACTGACATGCTGGACGCTCGGCTTGACGCGTACGCTGTATACCCAAACACCCTACCAGTACTGCAGCCGACAGAAACTACGCCACCAAGCGACAGTAGCATGCACGCCACCCCAAACATCCTGCTGGTGGTTGACGACAACGCTGTCGCTGCCTGTACGCTCAGCCGCCTGCTCGAGCTGCGCGGGTACACGGTCTATGTCGCGTTTACTGGCAGAGATGCGCTCCAGCAAGCAGCACTGTACCACCCAGACATCATCATTCTAGACATCGGGCTGCCTGACATAGACGGATACGAGGTTGCACGCGCAATGCGCGAAAGCTTGTTGGAGAACAACAGCGACCGATCGCCGCGGTTTATCGCGCTCACCGGCTACGGCAGCCTCCATGAAAAAGAGCACTCGCATCGCGAGCACTTTGACGCACATCTTACCAAGCCGGTCGGCATTACTGAGATTGAAGCGGCGTTGCAACAGGTTTCGACTGCTGTTGTATAGACACCGAGGTGCCACGCGAACCGGTCTCAACAGCGACGCTCGCGCCAAGCTGCCGCGCGAGCGATTGCACGATTGTGGTGCCGAGACCCTCTTTGTGATTTGGATGCGGAGCGATACCAACGCCGTCGTCGATGACCGACAGCCGCCAACCCTGTTCCTGTTGCGGCAACACCTCGTAGCGGACAATAATCGTACCGCGCTTGCCAGAGGGGAACGCGTGTTTGAGCGCGTTGATCACCAGCTCAGCAGTAATGAGCCCGAGACTGATCCCCTCTGCGGAGGCAATCATCCCGCCATCTGCCTCGACCGCAAGAGTGATCAGCGCAGTTGTGCCAATCATACTCTTTGCCAAACTCTCGCACAGCCCGGTGAGGTACGGACAAACTTCGACCTCTTCGTGCAAACTGGTGGTGTCTAAAAACTGCTCGACCGTGGCGATTGAGATAATGCGCTGATGTGCATCCTGTAGGTGTGTGCGGACTTCTGGCGACTCGACCACTTCAGACTTGAGTATAAGAATACTCGCAATCAACTGTAGGCTGTTTGCCATGCGATGCTTCATCTCCTGAATCATCAAGTCCTTCTGTTCTGAGATTTTTTCTTTTTCTCGATCAAGCAACTCACGCTCGGTAATATCACCAATAGTCAGCAGCAAGTGCCGTCGCGTGCTATTTTCATACACCACCTCGCGCGCACTGAGGAGCAACGTGCGCTGCCCCACTGTGACAGAATCGTGAATGATTTTGTATTCTTTAAGTACCTCGCGCCCTGGTATGATGTTGGAGAGAAACGAGCGCAACGCTGGCACGTTATACTGCCCGTTGTCAATCTCGTAAAAGAGCGCCCCCTGTGTGCTGTCTTTGTCTGTCTGAAACTTGTCATAAAAAGAACGGCTTGCCACAATAACGCGCAAGTCGGAGTCGAGCACTAAAAATGGTTCGTGGATAGTATCTACAATAGCCCGCGTAAGGGCGTTACCCAGCCTTGTATCGGCGAGAGGATCGTCGCCAGGAAAGTGAGTCATACTGTGAGAGGGGCTGCAGTACGCAGTATAGCATATATCCACTAAAATAGTGTATGCTGTGTTCTATGGAGACACTATTTCTCGTTGGTGTAGCATTTGTCGTCTTGGTAATTGTGCTCGCCACTTGGTCACGAATGGACACGAGCGGCGAGGCTGCCTCGATGTCTATCGACGAGCAAGAGGCGCAAGAGGCCGAAGAGGATGTTGCAGAGGGCAAACCACCCGAGCCGATACATGTCCAAACCCCCAAAGAGAAGGCGGACGAGGAAGAATATTTCGAAGAGACGTAAGTGGTGCTATGCTGCAGCTATGCAGCGAAGTGAGTATATCGTGCTCGGCGTATCGGTAACACTCTTGATGGGCGTCATTGGCTTTTCGCACGTTCACCGTGCAGCAGCAACGGCAAGCGCTGTTGCACAGGGCGCGAGCGCCGCAGAGGCGCTGCACACAGCAACAACCACTCCTGCCTCTGTGGCAACCTCGACCAACGCGGCGCCGGTACGCGTTCCGATTCTTATCTATCATGACATCCGCCCCGACTACCCAGGTGAGACCGCTGCGGTAAAAGCATTTACACTCACGCCCGACGAGCTTGATGCACAACTCTCCTACCTGAGCGACCACGGGTACACCGCGATCTCACTCGACGACCTCGCGCACGATATCCAAACTGGCACCACCTCGCCAATCGCGAAGCCAGTGGTGCTCACCTTCGACGACGGGTGGCAAAATGAATATGTCTATGCCTTCCCGCTACTACAAAAATATCACTTTACAGCGACATTTTTTATCTTTACAAACCCTGTCAGCAAAAAAGATACGTTTATGACCTGGGATGAAATCATTCACCTGAGTGTGGCGGGTATGACGATTGGCGATCACACACTGTCGCATCCGCTGCTGTCAAAACTTACGCCTGAGCAGCTGCGCAAAGAGGTTGTCGACAGTAAATCCGTTCTCGAACAAAAAATCGGCAAGCCGGTCACTGACTTTGCCTCACCGTTTGGCTACACCAGCGAGGCATTGGTCACGCTGCTCAAGCAAGTGGGCTACATCACTGGACGCACCACTACCAAAGGCATCATGCACTCCGCGGCCGACCAGTACGCGCTGACGGGCTATCTCGTCCACCGCGACCTCAAAGATTTTATCTACATTCTCACGCTGGCGCACTAGCTTGTGCTGCTATGCCGCTTTTTGCATTTTCTTTGCTTTGCATGACGCGCAGCGGCAACCTTTGGGCTTGATATATTCATCGAAGTAGGAGGTGTCGTAGTCGTAGTTAAGCTCCTCGCCCGCTTTGATATTCTTCTTTGCCATCACGAACACCTGCCCCTTTCGGATCTCGATCTCGCAGTTGGGCTTGCAGGCGTGGTTGATGTAGCGCGCGGTGTTGCTGCGCGCTGCGCCGTCGATGGTCTTTGTCTTGGTCACCTCGAAGAGGTATTTACTGCGGCTCTTGTACTCCTCCTCTTTTGTCAGCGTCGGTCCCACATACTCGATGATGCACGCACCTTTTTTAATCGGCTCCTCGGCAAACAATCCCAGCCCATCCACACCACGTCTTACTTTGAGTTTAAAATCGCCTGGCACAAACTTTCCTTGTTTCTTTTTTGATGTCATGTTGTATAGTGATAACCGCAAAAGTATACCATCATGAGTATGGCTCATACAACATGGGACGAAGCTGCCGTGCTCTTGCGTGCAGGCAAGGTTGGTATTATCCCAACCGACACCGTCTATGGGCTCGTTGGCTCTGCCTTGTTGCCGGAGGTGGTAGAGCGAATGTACACAATCAAACAACACCGAGACAAAAAGCCGTATATTGTACTTATCTCATCATTTGATGCGTTGCGCGAATTTAATATCCAACTCTCACCGCGAATACTCGCGCCGTTCTCCGAAAACACGGAGACGCCGACAAGTATCATTCTTCCCTGCCAAAATCCAGCATATGCATACCTACATCGGGGGACGGAATCGATTGCATTTCGTATTCCCAACCATGTAACCCTCAAAACACTCCTCGAACAAACAGGGCCATTGGTAGCCCCAAGCGCGAACCCAAGCGGACTTCCAACGGCAAAGACAGTAACAGAAGCGCGAGAGTATTTCGGCGACACAGTAGATTTTTATGTCGACGGGGGCACGCTTGATAACCCACCATCGCGACTGTTGCGACTCCGCGAAGACGGCTCGACAGAAGTGTTGCGCTAGCAGGATGCGCAGAAAAATCGGGCGTGGTAGAGTAGCGCAATGCTCACCACACTACAAGCAGCAATACTTGGAGTACTCCAAGGTGTCACTGAACTGTTTCCTATTTCAAGTCTCGGACACAGCGTCATCCTGCCTGGCCTGCTCGGCTGGCAGATTGATCAAGCGAGCGACTACTTCCTCCCGTTTCTGGTGCTCACGCACCTCGCGACGGCGCTCGTCTTGCTTGGCTTCTTTTGGCGTGATTGGCTCTACCTTATCCAAGGCGTGCTGCGCAGCTTCTTTACTCGCTCGCTCAAAGGCGACCCGTATGCAAAACTCGGCTGGATGCTCATCGTCGGCACCATCCCCGCAGGACTCTTGGGGCTCATCTTCCAAACCAAACTTGCTGCGCTCTTTGCCGACCCCAAAACAGTGGCGATATTTCTCGCGCTCAACGGCATCTTGCTTGGCGCGATTGAGCTCCTGCGCCGCCGAGGGTCGCAGCTCTTTGCGGGGGGTGATGCACGCATCGCTCGGCTCTCCTTTCTCCAGACACTCGGCGTGGGCACGATGCAAGCGCTCGCGCTGTTGCCCGGCTTCTCGCGCACAGGCGCGGCACTTGGTGGCGGGCTCGTGGCGGGCTTGGCGCACGAAGATGCAGCGCGGTTCTCCTTCCTCCTCGCCACGCCAATCATCCTCGCTGCGGCAGTGCTCAAGGTGCCGCATATTTTGCACGCACCGTCGGCAACGCTTGTCCCCGCGCTTGTTGGCGCATTGTGCGCCGCGGTCGCCGCATTTTTCTCTGTCCGCTTTCTCACGCACTACTTCAAAACCAACACTCTGCTCCCTTTCGCGATCTACTGCCTCCTCGCTGGCGTCGTGAGTTTTTTCTTGATGTAAAAGGCTCCTGACACCTTTTTATTTTTACCGATGATCGATGTACGTCTTCGTATGCGGCGTGCCGGTGAGATGTATCCAAAAGAGGTTGATGGCATAACGGTAGCCGGTTTTTATGATCCCCTCTTTTTGCAAGCGGCGACCAGAGGTCAACATCGGTAGCGACCATGTCCACCGCACGCGACCCTGCGCGCTGATGCGCCGCGCAATGTCGGCATCTTCACCAAAGAAAGCTATCGAGGTATCAAACCCGCCCGCCTTGTCCCACGCGGCACGCTTCAAAATAAAATTGCCACCTTGGAGCATCGTCGCGCGGCTGGTCAGCGGCTGTGCTACCATATCAAAAAGATATCCAGGCAGATAAAATAATTTTACCCAAAGATTCTGCGACCACGACAGATCATAGTAGACATACGGGCCAGAAAGCGCCACGAGCCGCGCATCCCGCTCGAACACATGTACAACCTCGGTGAGCCAGCCCTTCGGCATACGCGCATCGGCGTCGATGTTCGCCACAAAGTCGCTCTGTGTTGCATCCCATCCCGCCTTGCGCGCCCACACGAGCCCCTTGCGGCTCTCATCCACTACACGCACACCTACGTACCTCTGCGCAACCTCTTTGGTTTTGTCGGTCGATGCATTGTTGACCACAATCACCTCCGCCTCCACTCCCGCGTGCGCAATCTCCGCGAGCACGCTCTCTAAACAAGCGCCAAGATAGCGCTCTTCGTTGTACGCCGGGATCACAATACTAATGGTCATGGTGTCTCTGCAGAGAAAAAAGTTCTTGACACCTTTTTCACCTTTTCCAATTAAATCGTCTCAAGTCGCTTCCCGACTGTTGCCGAAAGCTTGTTGTACGCGTAGTAGATGCACGCCGTCGCGACCACGGCAGCGACAATAAAGTACTCGGCGTTTTGCACATACTTGGCAACGCTCGTGTACGCCTGCCCAAAGTAGTAGCCAAGTAAGACAAACAGCAGCACCTTCGGTAAAATAATCGACAAGCAGACCGATGTAAACTTTTTAATCGGCATGCGCACTGCGCCGACCATCATAAGCCCTGGCGTGGCGATGCCAGTTGTCTTGATCACCAACAGCGTCTTGCCCGGATGCGTGCGCAGCAAGCGCTCGAGTTTTTTCATGCGCTCTTTGGACATACCAAAACGGTGACCGTACTTCTCAACAAAGGCTACACGACTGATGTAGCCGACCGCGTAGTAAGCAACGTCGCCCACAATATCGCCGAGGATCGCGAGCAGAAAGACAACGAAAATATCAAAGTAGCCGAGCGACGCACCAAACGCAGCAGCCGCGGTAATCATCGGCCCCTCGAGCACCATGCCGACAAACATCACCACATAGCCACCCGCGATGACATAGGCGAGCGCGCCGTCAAATGATCCGCCAGAGCCTACTGCAGCAAGGTTGGCGTTAGCTGAAACGATGCTCGGTGTGACACTACCAAACAGCGGCTGCCCTGCAGCAAACTGCAACCCCGCGAACACTAATACCGCTGACACCAGCACAGTCTTGCAAAAAGATATATGTAACTTCATACTGGTTAGTATATGACGTTTTTTAATAGACCGCCAAAACCAGGTGTGGAAAAGAGAGCACCTACGAGAGTTGAGAAGACGGCAGCAGTGGAGACCGCAGAGACCGCACCTAATGTCATCACCCTGCCCCACGCAGATGCAGCGATAACACTATATAAAGAGTATCTTGCGGGACAATCTGCTAAAGCAGAGCGTGCACAAGAAGACGCTGCCGAGTTGCAAGAAGTGTTCAACACCTATGTTGAGCAAGCGCTCGCACGGACAGAGGTGTATGAATCGAAAGAGCTTGGCGTCTCGTTTCCCTCCAGTTCGGTCAATATCGCCGAGTTAGCAAAGGCGCTGTATAAAAAGAAAACGGGAGAAGATTCAGAGATCAATGAGGCAAGGATGCCGAGAGAAACACTAGCGCAAAAGAAATTTGTGTTTGGCTCGGCTCTGGGGCCAGCCGATGGCGACCCATTTATGTTTGCCGAGGAGACAATGCACGAAATCGTCACGCGATTGCCGCAGGCACTGAAGGATCTGCAAGAAGGGCGAGAACCCGAACCGTTTGAGGTATACACCGCGGGCATGCCAACCAACACACTCGGACATATCTCGCCTGAGTTTCTTGCACAGATACAGGCCGACCCTGTTGATGCTATGTCGGATATGTATGCAGAATTTATGCAGTCGAAACTACCCGAAACGAACACTACCCCCAGCGACGTGCAACAAATAGTCCAGATATACGGCATATCAATGGGAGCGGGATTTTCTGCACGAGCAGGCGAAAAGCTGCTGGAGCGCGGACAAGCAACGCAAGATTTCAAACAGGCGCAGACGAAACACCTGCCCTATCTACAAATCAAGGCAATGGTGCCAGTAAGCTTGAGCGAATCGGATACAAAGAGACAAATATACCCTGGGTTTGTTGCTGATGGTGCGTACAACATGTTTACAAACCCCGCAGTCAAAAAGATTGGCGCAGGAATACCCGCCTTCCAAAAAGCAGCCAGCAGCGCATTAGCTAAAAAAAATATTCACGAGCAAATGGAGAATGGAGAAAAAGAGCGGAAAAGCGAAGCACTGAAAAAGATTATTTTCAACCTACATCACGAAATCTCGCTCAACCCAGATACCAAAATAACCACAGTGTCTGGACTCTATGACCTTACCTCCTACACATCAGAGTTTAACTTGCGGGCAATCGACCATCGAGAGTCCACAGATGGAAGTTCGCTGGGGCGAGCGCTTGTATCCAACACAACAGGCGAACACACAAACCGGAGGGATTTTAGTGCCGAGATGGGGCACACGATCCCCTTCTTTCGCGAAAGCGAATTCAGACGAATGGAAGCAACAGCAAAGAGTATGCAAAATCTGAGAAATACAGAACGAGCGGCGTAGCATCAACCTATCTTGTATCTACCACCTTGGTATAAATCTTTTCCCACTCACTCACGACAGCTTGGACAGAAAACTTGCGGGCGAAGGCGGCGGCGTTTGCGCCGAAGCGTTTGCGCTTTTTCTCGTCGGTTAGCAATGCTTCCAACTGTTTTGCCATCTGATAATGATCATCTCGCTCGAAGAGAGACCCGCGCTCGGCGTTGAGATACTCGGGTATCGCACCCCAGCGCACCCCGACTGCCGAGAGCCCCGCTGCAAATGCCTGAATGAGCGACATACTCTGCGTCTCCGACACGCTCGCGATTGCATAGACGTCTGACGCATGATACAGCTCGGCGACCTCCTGTTTGGTGAGTGTCCCAAGAAAGCGCACGCGGTCACGTACCCCAAGTTCGCGCGCAAGCACCTTCATCTCGCCTTCAAAGCTACCATGCCCGCCAAAGGCAAGCATCGCATCTGGCACCTTACGCAAGAGCTCTGCGAATGCGCGCAACACCACGTCGTTCTTCTTCTCTGGCGCGATACGTCCGACACAAGCAACCACTTTGCCATCGAGCCCGAACTTTTTTCGCGCATACTCACGCTCGCCTTGTGCGGCAGGAGTAAAGGTGTCTGTGTCGATAGGATTTGAGACGGCCGTGTACGGTTTTATAAATCCACCAGCCTCTTTTTTAGTGAGGACAAAGGTCGACGGCGCAGTAATGAAATCGAAGCGATTATAAAACCAAGTGACCCACCACACTGTCGCACGACGAAACACTTGCTCAAAGAACCAGTGGATACAGTCGGCGAACTCAGCGATTGCCCAGTGGTCAGTACCGATAAGCGGTGTGCGCGACCGCTTGGCAACACGCATCCCGCGAAAACCGATGCAGATAAATGAGTGCACGTGGATTACATCATAGGTTGCGGTACCAATAGAGAAAAAAGGTGTTGCCACTCTCGATTGCAACGACGAGCTCGGGAACCCGAATGAAAACACTCGGCGAATATGCACGTTTTCTCCCAAGTCAATTTCGCGAAAGGGCAACCCAACGAAGATAAAATTTTCTTTACTGGGGCGTGGCGCCCAGATGTCAACTTTATGCCCACGTCGACCGAGCTCACGTGCGAGCTCGGCAACACTGTCCTGTATCCCACCAAGCTCGGGGTAAAAATGGTCAGTAAAGATACCAATACGCATAGAGATTACTCGTGCAAGTCAAATATCTCGCTTGGTGGCAACTCTGCGTCAACAACCTCTTTGTCGCGCAAAAACCTCTGGCGCATACGGCGGCTGATGATGTAGTACCCCGTCGCGACGATGGCCACCCCTGCGAGCGCATACTGGAAGTGGCTGAGGATGGTCGAGATCTTACCACCAAGCGCATTGCCAAAGTAGTAGCCGAGCACGAGCAGGACGCCGTACTGGAGTATCGCAACCAAGGCACCATAGGCGAAAAAGCGTGTGAGCGACATGCGCACCGTCCCCGCAGCCACAATAAAACTGGAGGCGATGCCGTAGGAGAGCTTGCCAAAGAACATCGTTTCGCCCGCATGCTTTTCCCACAGGATGCGGATCTCCTCCATATGCTCTGGCCGCACACCGATCTTATGCATCAATTTTTGCGCCAGTTGTGTCCGCCCGCCAAAGTAGCCGAGCGCATAGTAGCCGGAATCCATCACCAGGTCGCGGATAAAAAAGAATAGCCCGAGCGCGTAGAGGTTAAAGTAACCCGATGCGGCGAGCGTCCCTGCCGCAAAAGCAACGATGGGTCCCTCTAACATCGAAAGTGGGATAAGCACCCAATAGCGATAGTCGAGAATCAGCTGCGTAATGCTCCCCACATCCATGCTTGCCAGTATACAGGCATCCGAGGAGTTTTCCACTGCTGATAACCTGTTGACGAAATGTATTCGGGAGTATACTAGTGTCATGGACGCTCTCTCACAGCTGCCGCACCATACTATAGATACCACGCGGCCATGGGGCGGCTTTGAGCAGTTCACCCTCAACGAGCCGACGACGGTCAAAATTCTTACCGTGCGGGCGGGCGAGGCGTTTAGCAAGCAAACACACGCGCAGCGCGATGAGTTTTGGCGCATCCTCTCTGGCAACGGCAGCATCACGGTTGGAGATACTGAACACACCGCGCACGCGGGCGACTCCTACTTCATCAAACGAGGCACGATACACCGCGCGCAGGGCGGCAGCGAAGATTTACAGATACTCGAAATCGCATTCGGCACCTTTGACGAAGGCGACATTACTCGGCTCGCTGACAACTACGGCCGCGTATGACCTCACTCTTTGTTGGTCTTGCCCTGTTCGCACTCTTCTCTTTATTCCTGCAGAAACGTGCTGGTCGAACACCCGCGCAGCAGCAAGAAGACCTGCGGCAGCTTCTTGAGCGCTTTGCCGAAAACCCAGTGCTGCGCCCCGACCCCGACCACTGGTGGGAGTCCGAGGCGGTACTCAACCCAGCGGCAGTATACGCTGGCGGTCGGGTGCATCTCTTTTACCGCGCGATGGGCAAGGACGGCATGTCGCGACTCGGATACGCATGGAGCACCGATGGTATCCATTTTGAGCGGCTGCCCTACCCCGTGTTCGAGCACGAAAACGTCGCTCGCGCACGCTCACACTATCCGAACACCTCGCCTGCGCGGCTCACCTACGATACCATCAACAACGAGTCTGGCGGCGGCTGGGGCGGATGCGAGGACCCGCGTGGCGTAGTAATCGACGACCGCGTCTATCTCACCTTCAACATGTTTAATGGTTGGGACTCGATGCGTGTCGCGTACACAAGCATCGCGGTCGACGACTTACTCGCGCAGCGCTGGGCATGGGACAAGAGCGCCTACCTGTGCCGAGACAATCGCCAAAAAAACTGGGTGCTCTTTCCCGAAAAAATCAATGGCAAGTTTGCACTCTTCTATAATCTCGACAAGGGCGACCCAACGCGCGTCCACATCGCCTACCTCGACAATCTGGATATGAAAGAGACTCCTGGCCCCGACGAGGCGCTCGACCCGCACAAACTCCCCGACCATGTGGTGGCATGGCACCATCGCACACGCAGCGCCGCCACGCCACCAGTCAAGACAAAGTACGGTTGGTTACTCTTCTATCACGCAATGGACAAAGACGACCCCGACCGTTACAAACTCGGCGTGATGCTGCTCGACCTTGCCGACCCGACCAAAGTCCTTCTGCGCGCGTCGAAGCCGATTCTCGAGCCAGATGCGTGGTATGAAAATGACTGGAAGCCTGGCATCATCTACGCCACCGGAGCAGTCGCGGTTGATGATGACTTATTTATCTACTACGGCGGCGGAGATAAATATATCGCAGCAGTGAAGACTAGCTTACCAGCTTTCCTTAATGCGCTGAAAACTCACCAACAACCGTCCGTATCATTATTTATCAATAAGTAGATTCTCTAGAAACCACATGTACGTCATCAAACGATCACCGAACAATCCGCTCATCGCTCCGACCGCTGGCAAGTCGTGGGAAGCGCGTGGCACCTTCAACGGCTGCCCCGTCATACACGGTAAGAAGATTTGTCTGCTATACCGTGCACTCGGCGCCCCCGACGCGCTCATGGTGCCAGGAGGGCTATCGACCATCGGGCGTGCCTACTCAGCCGACGGCGAGCACTTTCACGACAGGCGACAATTTATCACTCCTGCCGAGGAGTGGGACAGGTACGGCTGCGAGGATCCACGCGTCACCTACTTCGAAGGACAATTTGTTATTTTTTACACCGCGCTCGGCGGCGTGCCGTTTGGTGCTGGCAATATCAAAGTCGCGGTTGCATTGTCGAAAGACCTCGAGACGGTAACCGAGCGACACCTCGTAACGCCGTTTAATGCTAAGGCGATGGCGCTCTTCCCTGAGCGTATCGACGGCAAGATTACCGCCGTCTTTACAATAGACACCGATGTACCACCCAAACCCGCACGCATCGCCATTGCACAGTGTGAAAAACTAGAGGAGCTATGGAGCTTGGACTTCTGGGAACAATGGCATGCAGATCTCGATCAGCATATTATCAACCCACTACGTAGTGACCAAGATCATATCGAAGTCGGCACACCGCCCATTAAGACCAAAGACGGCTGGCTCCTTTTGTACTCCTACTTCCAAGACTACTATTCGGGCGAGGAGCACCGCATGGTCGGGATCGAAGGTATGTTGCTCGACCTCAACGAGCCGACGACGATTATCGCCAAGACGCACGGCCCGATGCTAGGGCCCGAGGAGATCTACGAGCGGTATGGCATCGTGCCGAACGTTGTCTTTCCTTCAGGTGCCTTAGTCGAGAAAAACCGTGTCGACCTCTACTACGGTGCCGCCGACACTGTCTGCGCCAAAGCGTCGTTCCATCTGCCTGATATGCTCGCGTCGATGATCCCCGCTCGTCGTGGCGCACTTGTCGAGCGAGCGAAAGGCAACCCCATTCTCCAGCCGCTTGCCGAACATTCGTGGGAAAGTCGCGCAGTGTTTAACCCTGGAGCAATCGAAATCGACGACACCATCCACCTGCTGTACCGCGCGATGTCACAGGACAATACCTCGGTCATCGGCTATGCCGCGAGCAAGGACGGCACCAAGATCTCCGAACGGGATGCCGAGCCAGCATATGTGCCGCGCGAGGAGTTCGAGCAAAAGCGTGGTGGCATAAACAACAACTCTGGCTGTGAAGACCCGCGGATTACTCGCATCGGGAACACGGTGTACATGGCATACACCGCCTACGACGGCACGCACGCCCCGCGCGCGGCACTCACGTCAATCAGTGTGAAAGACTTTCTCGCGAAGCGCTGGAACGCGTGGCAAAAGCCGGTGCTTATCACCCCCGACGACCACGACGACAAAGACACATGCATCTTCCCCGAGAAGGTCGATGGCAAGTACTTAATCCTTCACCGCATCAGCCCACAGATCTGCGCCGACCTCCTCGACTCGCTCGACTTTACTAAGAACCGAATTTCGCGCTGCATCGAGCTGCTTGAGCCGCGCCCTGGATTCTGGGACAGTCAAAAGGTGGGTATCGGCGGTGTGCCAATTAAGACCGAGAGAGGCTGGCTGCTTATCTATCACGGCGTATCAAAGTCGAGCACCTACCGGCTCGGCGCCGCACTCTTTGACCTCGATAACCCGACGATGCTTATCGCCCGCACTGTTGACCCCATCTTCGAACCACGCGAGCAGTACGAGCGCGACGGGCAGATCCACAACGTGGTCTTTACTTGCGGTGCGGTCGCGCGCAAAGACACCATCTATATCTACTATGGTGGCGCTGATACGTGCATCGGCGTCGCTAAGGTGTCGCTCAACAAACTGCTTGCCATGCTCCTGCCTGCCGATCTCAAGTAACCTACACAACAACACCATCCATGCCTTCAATACCAAAACTTGTTGCTTTTGATTTAGACGACACACTTGCCGAAAGCAAGCAGCCAATCACTCCCGAGATGGCGGCGCTGCTTTCGCAATTACTAGCGAGGGTGCCGGTCGCCGTCATGTCAGGTGGCAAATGGGAGCAGTTTATGAGGCAAGTGGTCTCCCGCCTACCCAAACACACCACACTTGAACATCTCTACCTCTTCCCCGCGAGCGCAGCGCAGTGCTATCGATATACTAACGGGGCATGGCATGCTGTATATGACCATTCGTTTACCGAGGAAGAGCGACAAGAAATTAGAGCAGCACTGCACACTGCACTGAAAGACGTTGGCCTCGACACACCGCCGCCACAGCTGTGGGGCGAGCAGTTGGAGGATCGTGGCGCACAATTTTCCTTCTCGCCACTTGGGCAGCAAGCACCTGTTGCCGAAAAAAAGGCGTGGCGCGAGAAACACAATCCTCTGCGTCTTAAACTGCGTGAACTGTTGGCACAACTCCTCCCCGACTTCGAAGTAACAGCAGGCGGCAGAACGACCGTCGATATCACTCGTAAAAGCATCAACAAAGCATACGGCGTGCAGCAACTTGCTGACATGACCAACATTCCTGTCGCTGACATGCTCTACATTGGCGATGCGCTCTGGGAGGGTGGCAACGACGCAGTGGTGATTGAGACCAGCATCCCAACACACCAAGTATCTGGCCCAACAGACACAACTATTTTTATCTTAGAGATTCTCAATTCTGCTTCGTAACACACCCTCCGCAAATGGGTATCCTACCGCTGCAAGAATGCCTCTTTCGCTGAGAGTTGCGATGCGCGATATGCTGGCCACGCGCCAGAGATGACGCCGATGATTATCGCCAATACAATGGTAAGCCCGACAAACCACAGTGGCGTGATAAAGAGCGTGAATGCTTTCCCACCCATATGTGTCGCAAAAATATTGAGTGCGAGGTTAATCCCCTGACCTGTCAGAAAGCCGATAGCGACTCCGCCCGCGCCACCAAGAAACCCCATCATCGCCGCTTCAAGTAAAAAGAGGTTACGCACATCGGCATCCGATGCGCCGAGTGACTTGAGCACACCGACTTCATACGTACGTTCCATAAATGCTACGATCATGGTATTAAACATGCCGATTGCCGACACGAAGAGCGCCGTGATACCGAACACGCCAAGCACGATGGTGATGATGTTCGTAATCTGCCGTGCTTGGTTGACCAAGTCGACACGTGCCGAAACAATGAGCCCACGGTCGGTTAGCTCGTTGCGCACTTTTTCGACCGAGTCAACACTGTTCGCCTTTACTAATACCGACTGATAAAACGTCGGCTGGAGCGCAACAGCGTCCGGCGGGATAAGCGCCTCGGCAGCTTTCGTGTCGTCGGAGATGATGCCAACGATAGGAAGGTCGCTGACAGACTTTGTCTGTGTGGTAGTCGCACGTAGCGCATCCTCATAGTTGACTACCAAGTTCACTGTATAGGCAAACGAGGCGGTCGTTGTCGGTAGACCCATCAACGCAAGCGCTTGACTCGTTAGCACGACACCAGGCGACGATGTGCTATACACGGTACCGAGTGTTGGCGCCGTACCTGATAGTCGAAAATAGGCGGGCTCTATAATTTGGATGTCTACCACCGCGGGACGCCCGACGCCCGACTGCGACACTTCCCCCGAGGGGACGTCTGCAATAGGGACAACCTCTGCAACATTCGGCAAAGACCGGAGATCAGCTACTGCCTTGGTGGAAAAGGTGAGGTTCGTCTCATTTGAGTATGCAGCCTCCATTGTCACCAACGAGTCCTGTGTCGTCACCAAGTTGCCAATCAAAATATACTGCAAACCGTACCCCAGAGAGACAAGAAAGAGCACCACACCAAACCCGACCGACATACCAAGGATGGTCAGCGCCGCGCGCACCGGTTTGACGCGAAAGTTCCGCGACGACAGCCGGAGCATTTCTCCAATGAGTAGTTTGTGCCTATCCATGTTGTCAGTATGCTGCCCACCTCCCTACTTAATAAAACTAAACGTCGTTGAGAAGTTCTTGAAGATGATGTCGACGATCGACTCACTCTGTTGCGGCGTCACAACGGTGCGCACCGGCAGTGTCTCGGTGTTCCCTGCCTGGTCGGTCGAGGACACCTGGATGCGGTAGATGGTGGACGGCTTGAGACTTGGCAGTAGCACCACGTGGTCCTGCACAAAGCCGGTGTCATTCTCGACCTTGTTCTTGAGCGGTACGGTGGTGTTGCCACTTCCCTCCTCGTAGTACACCGCGCTAGTAGATGGCTTGTCGGTCTTCCACGAGACGATAGACTGTACAATATCGGTGCGACCCGGCACCAGGTTGGAGTCGATACGAAGGCTGGTGACCTGTGGGAGTGTCTTGTCGACCAGCGTAGTGACCGGCAGTGTACTGGTCATGGTGATGAGGTTACCATCTGCGTCGTAGCCATATGCTTTGACGTCGTAGGTATGCCCAGAGACAAGGTTGTTAGCAGTGAGATCGTGAGCGAGGGTCAGGGTGGCGTCCTTGAGTGTCTGGATGGTGCCTGTGGTGCGGTCGGTAAAGTCAATACTCGAGGAGGTCTGGATGCTCGTGGTCCACAGCACACGGAAGGAGTCTGGCTTCACATCAAGCACCTGTGGCGTGATTGGCCCTGCTTTGGTGGTGACAGTGTAGTCGCTACTCTTGGCGATCACTTGAGGGAAGATGAATGCCTTGGTGATGAAGTGGTATTTGGTGTTTGGTGCCAGGTTGGTAAGGGTAAGCTGATGCGTTGTAGTGGCGATCTTGAGGTCAGAGGATTCTGCGGTGTAGTTGTGTGTCTTTTGGTAGGCAGCGTCTGTGTCGTAGTCGAGCACGGTGTAGGCAGGCACGTTGGTGCTCCAAGAGATCGTGGTGCTGTCCTGTGTGGTGCTGGCGATAATGGGCGTCGTCATGAATGGTGGGTTGATCGATGGGAGAGCCGACTGGATAATGTCCTCCAGCTTGCTCTGGATATCGACCGCCTTGCTGAGTGCCGAGAGGTCGCCGAGGTCTTCGGCGGAGAACTTGGTGGTGAAGGAGGCGTCGGTGGATTGTGCAGTGAGACCGTCTTTGCTGATGACACTAACGAGATAATGGTAAGTGGTGCCTGGGAGCAGGTTGTTGATCTTGATACTGGTGTTAGCAGAAGGTGTCCAACTGCTTGCACTGTCGGTATAGGTTGCGGTGGGGGTACTGGAAGAAGTTGCACCATATTGGAGCCCCACTCGCACATCCTTGTCTGTCACCACATTAACCGTCGCATCAAAGGTGTCGATAGGATCCACCGTCATACTGCTGATCTTGGGTGCCACGGGCACTACCGGCGTCGGGTTGTTGGTGCTCCCTGCGCCGCCACTTGATGCCTGCACCACAATCACCTCCGTGGCAGACGTCGTGACCATCTGCTCGTCGGATACACCACGGTTCCCGAGCGCATCATTGGCGATGATACGGAAGTAGTATGCCGTACTTGGTGTCAGGCCCGAGAGCGTCGCTACATGGAAGGTACCGAGCGTGGTATCCAGCACCGTGTTTGTGGTGTAGTTCCCGTCGGTAGTAGAGGCGACCGTGCCATACTCGACCTGTGTATCTGCGGGCTTGTCAGTGTTCCAGGTGACGACGATGTTCTTGGCATCAATGACAGGTTCGACAATGTCCGTGATAGTAGGCGGCGTGCTGTCTTTACCCGTGGTGAGCGTGTAGTTTGATCCGCCCGTGTTGTGGTCTGCGCTGGTGATACTATTTGCATCGGTCGAAGTAACGTAGAACGAGTATGGCGTAAGCGCCTGCAGATTGGTGAGTGTCACGCTGTGTGTAGTGGTGGCAGTCCCCGACCCAGCGGTTAGCGGATGCGACGGGTCAGCACTCACCCAGTAGAACACCTGCGAGTCTGCTGCGGTGTCAGTGTTCCAGGTGATCGTAGCACTGTGGTAGTCCTCGGTGTGCGCCACCGCGGTGATGACGGGGCCACTCACAGTGGTAAAGGTGTAGCCATTGTCCTCGCTGTTGGTGTTGCGACAAATGTCGGTGGAGGTGACCTTGTACTGGTAGGTGGTGTGTGCCTGAAGGTTGGTGAGATACACCGTGTGTGTGTTGAGGTAGCTGGTGGTCGAGGCGATGCCGCTAAAGCCACCCATACCGTAGGTCACCACCCCGTCTGCGAGATTGTTCGGCGTGCTCCAGGTAATCGTGGCAGACGTGTTGCCGAGATTACTCACAACAGGTGTCGTCATCACAGGCGGGAGTGACGAGCAGCCAGAGCCAGTGGGGGTCACTTTACTTGTGGGAGTAAAGTCAGAGAGGTTGCCAGCTTGGTCAACGGTACGTTCCTTGTAGTAGTAGCTGGTAGTGGAGGACAGGTTCATGTCCAGATAGTAGTTGAGCGCCGCGGTGGTGACGGTTTGGAAGGGACTGTAGGTGGTGCCGTCGGTTGAACGCCAGATCTGGTACGCCTGGAAGGGGTCGCTACCGCCGTATAGTGACCACGCCAAGAAGAGTTGGTAGGTGTTCGTGGTGGCGTTTGATATATCGTGTGCCTCAAAGTTGTCGAGTGTTGCAGGCGCCAACACCGTGGTCGTGGCAATGTTGTTGAAGATATCCTTCGTGACCACCGTGACCGAGTGGGTTGAGGTACCGGTGTCGAGTGTCCAAGGTATACTAAGCGCGAAGGATAACGGGAGCGCGTCGAGGATCAGAGACGGTGGTTCCTGGTTAACTCCACTGCTCCCGTTTACTCCGTCAGCAGTGCCGTTGCTGTTGTTGGAGACCGTATAGTTGAGCAGCGGCACCGAGCTCGAGGCACTAATGCTCACGGTGGAAGTGCTGCTGGAGCCATCGATATGTACACTAACAGATGGTTGCTTCGTCTCGATAGCGAACGCGGAGGTAGTGGCGTAGGCGATATTGTTGATGACCTCGTTGTCGTTGGCGGTGATGCGTACCTGCGCAGTAGTGCTATAGGTGTTGGGGATGTCTTGTGCTGCGTTCCAGTAAGCGGTGTAAGCGGTGTAGCCAATCTCCGTCACCGCCTTGTTACTCACTGCGTTGGTGGCGTTACCAGCGGCGTCGGCGATGGTGGTGATGTTGTGCCAGGTGTCGGCGGGACTCAGGCGATATTGGAAGGAGGGGGTAATGAAGCCAGGCGTTACACTGCCGGAGGAGGTATCTTGGTCGCGCACGCGGTAGTCGATGCGTACTTTGCCATAGTTGGAGGAACTCTCAAGAGATGGCATACCGCTGTAGGGTATGTTGATCTGTCCCGCGGTAGCACCTGCCCCGTTACCAAGCGAGGGGTCGAAGTCTGGTGCTCCGTTTTGTGCATAGGTGACAACGATGCTGGTAATCGCGGGCACCGCGACTCCGTTGGAGGAGATGAGGGTTGCTTGTACTTCCAGGTACTGATCGGTCGGCGGCGTGGTGTTGGTGGTGTCCCCTGTATTAGGCAGGATAGAAGCAGTACCTGAGCCGTTGGTGGCGAGGATGGTAGCAGACCATTGTGCGCTATAGAGACTGTCCTGCGTGTTAGCGCCACGCGTGCGGAAGAGTATCTGTGTGTTTGAGGGGATGGTGGTAGCCCAGCCCAGAGACACCATCTGTGCTGCTCCCTCGGCGTTGATCTTGAAGTTCTGCAGTGTGCCTATATAGTTGTGGTCGTTGTATGATAGGGTGAAGGACGAGACGGTGGCGTCACCAGTGAAATCGACACGGTACTTGAGTGTGGTACCAGTCGTGGTGGCGAAGGTGGTTGGAGTGCCGGGGGTGGATGCGACCCAGGTGGCACCGTTGTCGTTGGAAAGATAGTAGGCTACGGAGCCGGCGGTGCCA
Organism: Candidatus Adlerbacteria bacterium; assembly: GCA_903878285.1. Classification (GTDB taxonomy): domain Bacteria; phylum Patescibacteriota; class Minisyncoccia; order Phycocordibacterales; family SBAW01; genus GWA1-54-10. The sequence goes on from CAIRHB010000013.1 coordinate 24,353, forward strand.
TTGGAGGCAACGACGTTCTGGATGGTAGCGGATTGAATACCGCCAGGGACGGTTGCGAGGGTGGTGGAGAAGGCTGACTGAGAAACGGGAGGAGGGGTGGAGGAGGCGAGGGTGCCGTTGCCAGACCAGTACATGGTGCCATTTGCAGCAGCTATCACTGCCTCGTTAGAATTATTGTTCATGGTACTGAGGAAGCTTACTGCAGATGGCACGCTAGACCACTGCGCGTTTGTGCCACTGGGACCATACTTCGCCACGAGTCCGTTATTGAAACCAACATAGATGGAGTGCGACACCGGGTCGTAGGTGTTTACGTTGGCGGCCCAACTGTTAGACGGAGTAGCATTAAACAGCGTTGTAAATTGTGTAGACAGAGAAGATACCGCGGTACCAACATTATTCGCGAGCATACCAATGTTCCAAAAAGCACTGGATTCAAATATTACGCCTGAGATAGGATCTACCAATGGAATTGAAGGTGCCCAGCATCCAGGAGAGACAGGGATGGTTGTTATAGTACCATCAAGACCTACCTTTATTGTCCCCGCAGCAGAAGTTCCTTGATATATCTTATTATCATATGCGCCATAAGTTAACGCAGTAGTGCCCCCAGAGCCGCAGCCTGTATCATTAGTAAAAGTATATGGACTGCCAACCTGTGCTGTAGCGCCAGTTTGTAAATTGTATGAGTAGAATGTCTCGGTTACACTACTGCCCGACACTATTCCTTGCGAAAGATACAACAAATGAGTAGCTGGATTTATCGCTCCAGTTACTGATGCCCAATAACTACTAGACAATAGAGGTATAGCGTTTGTACCAGACGACCCCATTACAGGCGTTACCGCATCAGTTGCTGTGTTGTAGATAAAGGTTCCTCCACCTGAGTTAGAAACTACGAGACTATTAGTTGCTGCATCAAACGAGAGCACAACGCCAGCGTATCGTGGATCCTCCCACCAGACCATCTTTGAAGAGAGGTCAGTTTTTGCACCTGTGGTCAAATTAATCCTCCCAAGAAAGGCAGAGTTCGCAACAAACAGGTAGTTATGATTGGAGTCATATGCAAGTGCTGATGCTTGTCGATTAGGGTCAGCGAAGATATTCGTCACGAGTGAGCTAATGTCCTGAAACCTGTCAACATTCGTCCGCGCAAGTTTATTGACGGTGATTGGTGAATAGTATGGGCCGTATGATTTTAGTGCAGAAACTTCCCCAGCCGACAGCGCTCGGTTGTAGATAGCAACACCAGCAATAGTAGCGTTTGAATAGTCGCCTTGGTAAGTTGGATTATAGCCAATAGATATGCTCGTGTTGGAAGGAATTGTGCCCACAAGCGCTTTAGTGTCTACTAATATTCCGTCAACATACATCTTTACATTGGAGCCATCATAGGTGTTGACCACATGATGCCAAATCGCTGTCGAGGTAGAGACGCTTGTACTCACATTGGTAGAACCATTGCCGATATTAAAACTAAAACCACTGCTATTTGCAAAGAACTGGAATCCCCTATTGTCTACGTCTGTATGCGAGTTTGCCATCAATCGACCACCATTACCACCAAGCACCCACGCATCAAGCGTAAATGCAGTGTAACTCTGTGCAGTGTTTGCAAGGTCAATATGTTGATTACTTCCATTTAACTGTATTGCCTGCCCAAACCCCGTTGGTCCTGTCACACCATTGTATCCATTGACCACGGTTCCTGTATGACCATTGCTACTCAGATCTGGTAGCTGCACACCACTAATGGTAGAGCTGTCGGAGTAGTAGGCAACGGGTGGATTCCCTGGGACTGCTGTTGAGTATCCTGTAACAAACGTCTGAGCCGTCGCCCAACTACTACTAGTGTCCAGATGATAGTCAGTCCCGTTCGTGCCATTGAAGCTCTCGTTGAATGTACCCTTGAGCGAATCTGACCGCAGCGTAACAGTACCGGGCGTGGTAGTCATATCCACGTTTGGTGTGATGATGGTGGAGGTTGCAATACGGCCATCATTGTTGACACTACCAGTGGTGCCACTCCAGCCACTTTGGAATGCAGTCTGTGTTGCCCAAGGCGCCGTATAGGTTGCCGCTTGTGCAACGGGGAGAACGCCAACGAGTGGTGAGGAGATGAGCGAGGAGACAACCAAGAGTACGAGGAGGCGTTGCGTGAGCGTACGTAGCTGCACAAACACTCGTATGCAGACGGTTCGCACTTGTTGCTGTGTCAAAAAGTTTTGCATGTACAAGAAATGAACGTGTACTTAGTATACCACTCATGTCTCTCGACCTGCAGCGTGTTGTGCAAGGGGTTTGTGGATAACTTTTTTCTTATCTCTTTTATTTCAAAGACTTCTCGACACTGTAGTCGCCAACCTTGGTGCGCAGAATGCGTAGCGCGAGTGCGGGGACACCAAGCCCTTGACCCAACCCATGTGCAATCGATCGCGCATAGGTGCCGCTGGAGCAAGAAATGTGAATGGTTGCGCAGGGGAAAAGACGGTCGTTCTGTTTACGTAGATTGCGATGCCAAAGCCGAAGTATCTCCTCCTGCCGAAAATCGCCCTGCACTTTAGCGATTGTCTCTTCAAGATAAGACAGCAGCTCGTTATCTGAGACTTTATAAATCTCGGATAGGCGAATATCGTATGTATTCACTTGTCTTCTCGGCAAGACGATATTCCCAATGAGGCCGCCACGTGCCCACTCGAAGAGGGATTTTCCATCTACCGGCTTGGAAGAAAACGGCGGATATTCTTGCGAAAACTGACCACGAAACTCGTTAAGTCCTTGCTCGATTGCGCTACGCTTGATAGATGTACCGTCGCCACTTTCCATCACCTTGCCAAGCAGGTCGTAGGTGTCGGTCGAAAAGCCAAAAAGCACATCGAGCGTGTACTCTTTACTCATATCGAGATAGGCATCGCGCATCTTGTTTGCCGAGCCAACGAGGGCGATCAGCACCCCCTCTGCCATCGGGTCGAGCCGTCCTGCGTAGGAAAGCACTTCGTTAGCGCATTCTGGCTTCTGCGCACGCAGACGCTCAAGCCGCTCACGCGGTGTCTCCCCCACCTGCTTGTACAGATTAAGTACCTTACCACCGACCGTGCGCGGATGCACCATATCGCCCATCCTTCGATCTTTTACCTCGTACGTGTTTTCCTGCGGCATTTCTGCTAGAATACTAGAAAACACCATGAGCAGCAAAAAAGAGAAATTATCGGTCGAGCCCTATAAGGGGGTGCGGGACTTCTACCCCGAGGACCAGGCGTTCTATAACTACCTCCTTTCGACCTATCGACAAGTCGCGGAGCGCTTTGGCTATGTCGAGTATCATGCGTCAGTGCTTGAACCTGCTGAGTTATATAAAAGTAAAAACGCCGAGAACGAGGAGCTAGTTAACGAGCAGACATACACCTTTGTTGACCGTGGTGGGCGCGAGGTCACCCTGCGCCCCGAGATGACACCGACGGTCGCGCGCATGGTCGCAGCGAGGCGGCGTGAGTTGGGCTTTCCGCTACGTTTTTTTTCTATTCCAAACGTGTTCCGCTACGAGCGTCCACAGCGCGGCCGACTGCGCGAGCACTGGCAGTTGAACGTCGATTTATTTGGATCAAAATCGCTGACCGCAGATACAGAGATAATCGCTGTTGCAGCTGAGATTATGCGCGCGTTTGGTGCAACCCCAAACGACTTCGAGATCCGCATCGGGAGCCGCATCTTCCTCGACTCACTTATCACACAACTCTCGCTGTCTGACGACGCGACAAAAGAGTTTGTCGCGCTGCTCGACCGACGTCGCAAAATCCCCGCTGCCGAGTTTGACGCAACGCTCGCCGAGCTTGGCGTACCACTTGCCCTTCTCTCAACATCCGACACGCCAGACGAAGTGCGCGTTGTACTCAAAACGCTCGCCGAGCTTGGCATCAACAACGCCGTGTACGACCCGAGTATCGTGCGAGGGTTTGCCTACTACACCGGCGTTGTATTTGAAGTATTTGACACCCATCCAGATAACAACCGCGCACTCTTTGGCGGTGGTCGCTACGACAACCTCACCACGCTGTTTGATGATGAGCCGATCGTGGGTGTCGGGTTTGGTATGGGCGATGTCAGCATGCGCAACTTCCTCGAGGTGCGCGGACTGCTCCCTGTGTATGTGCCACCAACCAAGCTCTATATCGCGGTCGCCGCGCCCGAGGATGTCTCGCACGCGCTCATGCTCGCACAGGAGTTGCGCGCGCAGAACGTTGCGATCGCCGTCGACTTTGGTGATAAAAAACTTGCCGACCAGATCAAAGCAGCGACAAAGCATCACATTCCCTACCTGCTCGTTGTTGGAGAAAATGAGATTACGTCAGGAACTTTCGCTGTGCGCGACCTCGCCACAGGAAAAGAAACGCCACTGTCGCGAACAGAACTTGCATCGTTCTTTCTCGCGCTCGCGTAGTAACAGCGGTCACCGTGTCTACACCTTATATATGCGACGAATTATTTTTGACATTGAAACCACTGGCGAGGGGATGGACGGCGGCTTCGACATCAACAAGCAGGAGCTCACGGTTGTGTGTATTCACGACTCAAAGACCAATGAGTTCAGCAGCTACACTAAGGAGACGCTACCAACACTCTGGAGCATACTTGAGCGCGCAGACATCTTAGTTGGGTATAACTCGGACCACTTCGATATTCCTATTCTTAACAAATACTACCCGGGCGACCTCACAACGATACACAGTGTCGACCTTCTGAAAGAAGTCAAGAGCGTGCTCGGTCGCCGGCTCAAACTCGACAACATCGCCGAAGCAACACTTGGGCGCACCAAAACCGCCGACGGCATGCAGGCGGTGCGTTGGTGGAAAGAGGGCAAAATTGATTTGATTATCCAGTACTGTATTGAGGATGTGCGAATTACAAAAGACGTGTACGAGTACGCAAAAAAGAACAGGTCGCTCAAGTACAAAGACTTTGATGGTATCCGCGAGGTCAAACTTAACCCGAGCGCCTGGGAAAAGATCTCCGAAGCTCCGGCGATGACCCACACCTTGCCGTTTTAAATCTTACGAAAAAGTGCTACACTGTTGGTACTTGTATCATTAGCAACAACAGCATCCTTAATATAGTACAGAGTATATGAAAAGCCAGTACGTTCTCCCCCTAACTATTGTTATCGCCGGCGCACTCATCGCGGGAGCGATTTTCCTTGTCGGCAAAAGCAACACCCCGGGCACCAACGGTGCCAACGGACAATCAGTAAAAACGGCAATCCGCCCTTACGACCCGGCGACCGACCATATCCTCGGCAACCCTGCTGCCACGGTTAAAGTGGTCGAATACGCCGACCTCGAGTGCCCCTACTGCAAGACGTTTGAAACTACTATGCATCAGGTGATGGATTACTACGGCCAGTCGGGCAAAGTGGCGTGGGTATATCGCCCGTTCCCACTCGGGCAAATTCATTCGAAAGCGCCAAAAGAGGCAGAAGCAGCCGAGTGCGCAGCCGACCAAGGTGGCGACACGGCGTACTTTAAGTACATCGACCAAGTGTACGCAGTCTCGCCGCTTGAAAACGGCCTTGATCCAGCACAGCTCCCCATCATCGCGTCGCAAGTCGGTCTTGATGTAAATACGTTTAATCAGTGCCTCAGCAGCGGTAAGTACACCAAGAAAGTGCAAGACAGCTACAATGAGGCGATCGCCGCAGGTGGGCAAGGAACACCGTTTATCTTTATCATGGTCGGCAGCGACGCGGTCACACTCCAGGGCGCACAGCCGTACGACTCGATGCGCGCTGCGATCGACGCCGTACTCCAACAGGTCGGCGGCAACACAGCGACCACAACCGCTCACTAAGACAGCTCGCGTAGCGCGCAGTACTCGCAGCCACACTCGCCACAGCGACGCTCCCAAAACGCAAGGTCGTATATCTCGCGGGCAGTGGCAGCAAGCATCTCACGTAGCTGTAACACCTCCTCGTCAAGGACGGTAAAGTGCTCGCGATGGTAGCGTCCTTTTGCATCGGGTTCGACAAAATCAATCACACCCTCAAGCATCCGCCACGCCTCCCCTGCGGCCGCACCACTGCGGTGTGACTCGAGCAACAACTTATAGAACACCAGCTGACGTTTGTAATCACCGCTGCCGTTCTTGGTCGTGCCCTCTATCTCGCCACGCGACTTTGGCTTGCCGGTTTTATAGTCGTAGACGACCACCTCGCGCTCGCTCACGAACTCGATTCGGTCGAGAATACCCCGCAGCGAAATCGACGGTAAGTCGGCGTACGGCAGTGGCAGCGAGACGCCGAGCGTGTACTCGCCGAGCACGCTCTGTTGCCACGAGTGCTGATAGGTGTCGTAGTAGCCCCCGAGCACCGTCTCGCCTTTTTTCTGTGCTTGCAGGAGATCAAACTCGCTGAACGGTTGCTGCCGTGTCGCTGCCACAAACCGCTCGATAAGCGCCTCGCGAGACAGCATCGCGCCCGAGCGAATGCTCGAAACCAAATCGCGCAGCGCCGCATGCACCGCGTTGCCAAAGAGCGCGTACTTGTCAGGCGCTTTTGGGATACGCAACAAATTGCTGTAGAAATAGCGCCATGGACACGCGAGGTAGTTGTTGAGCGCTGTCACGGACAACCCTTGCTCGAGAAAAATCTCACGCAGAAATGCACTATCTTTGAGCGAGTGCGCAGTCTTTTGCCGCGGAGCGAGCAGCTCTTGCGTCGACACACCAGACTCGAACGCCGCAGTGTCGACCCGCACTACACCCTCGCCGAGTTCGTCGATAAACTGGGAGGGCAGCGACGGCGCACCATCCTCGCGTGCAAGTGCGTATGACACCAGCGCCTGGGTGCGCGCACGAGTGAGCGCCACATAGAACAATCGCCGGTCGTCCTCGAGCGCCGCGTCGGCAGCATCTCCTTCCTTTTGTAAAATGGGCAAATGGAAATATGATTTTTTTGTACCACTGCCCCATCGCGCATCTTCGACACCAATAATGTATACATGTTCGAACTCCAACCCCTTTGAGCGATGCACCGTCATCAAGCGCACGCGCTCGGGCGAGAGCACAGCGCGATCCTTGCGCACCGAGACATCGTGCGCCTCCAGGAGCGCCAAGTAGTTGACCACCTCCGCGAGCGTGTAGCTGTGATGATGCGCGATGGCGTCCTTGCACGCGTCGACGAGGCCGTTCACCTTCGCCAACTTTTCTGCGGCATCAGGAAGAAGCAGGATATGCGCGATGTAGCCCGACTCATCAAGCATCTTCTCCAGCGCCTCGAGCGCGGGGATATTGCACGCAAGTGTCGCGAACGAGGACAGCAGCGAGAAGAGCGCGCGCAGCTTGGTGGGTTTGGCGATCTTCGCTGCGCGCAACTGCGCTGTCGAGGAAAGGATCTCTGCGAGCGACAACTTAGACCGGAGGCGATGCCGCGCGAGCTTGTACATCTCGATGGGTGCCACACCGAGAAAATCGGCATGTAGCAAGTCGAACAAGAGTCGCTCCTCGCCAAAGTGCGTGACCGTGCGCATCAGGAGCAGCAGCTTGCGGATGTCGGGGTCGTGCATAATGTTCTCGTCCGACTCAACCACAAAGGGCACGCCAGTGCGCTCGAGCGCCTCGACCAAGGCAGCCGCGTCGCGGTTGTTGCGATACAGCACGGCGATCTCCGCGGGCGGCACACCCTCGTCGAGCAGCCGCCGGATGTCGCGCGCGACGAACAGCCGCTCGAGGTCGCTGCGCGAAAACGCACGAACCAAGACAGGATACGCCGTCGCAGCAGCAGCGATAAGCGGGATCCGCAGCTCTTTAACAAGCGGCACCTCGGAAGCGCTGCCGCGCGTAATCACCCCTTGTGCTGCATCGAGCAAGAGCTGCCCCGAGCGATAGTTTGAGCGCAACTTAATCAGCAATGCGTCCGGATATCGCTTCGTGACATACAAAAAGTTTTGCAGCGACGCGCCTTGAAAGCGGTAGATCGCCTGCTTTTCATCCCCCACTACAAACAAGTTTGGACTTGGGTGGAAGCTCGATAACAGTTCGAGCAGACGGTTCTGCGCATTGTTTGCATCCTGATGCTCGTCGGCCAAGAGGTACTGATACTCTTCCTGTAGCAGGAGCAAAAAGTCGGCGTCACTCTGGAGCGCCCGCACCACTTCGAGAATCATGTCTTCGAAGTCGTACAGCCGCCGCGTGGCGAGCTCTTTTTCATATCGCTCAAACACGCGCACCAGCTCACGGGTGCGGGCAATTTTGTCGAGCAGCGTCTGGTACATACCCTTCACCTTTCCTTTGTATGCACCTTTTGTGTGGATAAAATCTGGCTCGGCGCGGATACGCTCGTCTTCTCGCATCAATAACACCGACACGTCGTCGGGTGAGATATTCTCGCGCTTGAGCGAGGAGATCGCCGAGAGCGCTGGGCGCAGGTAAAACAGCGGGTCGCCAAACGGGCGCAAGATGTCCAACTCCTCGCTCTTGATAATCTCCTCAAACAGCAGCACGCGGTCGATGTCGCTGATACTCTGCGAACCGATGATGCGCGGGAAGCGCTCGGGGTAGCGCTGTATCACGTCGTTGCAAAAGCCGTGGAAGGTGTGGATGTGGATGCGGTACGCGGGCGAGCCGACGATATCGACGAGGCGGCGGCGCATTGCAAACGCTGCCGATTCAGTAAAGGTGAGCGCGAGTATCGCGTCCGGCGGCGTATCCGTTTTCTGCAAAATATTCGCGATCCGTAGTGTCAGGATCTGCGTCTTGCCTGTCCCTGGGCCCGCTATTACTACCACCGGCCCCTCCGTCGTATCCACCGCGAGCTTTTGCTCGGGGTTGAGCTTCCGATATAACGTCGAAAACGTCCCGCTGTGCAGAGCTTTCTTCTTCCCTGTCTTCACCGCCGCCATGCGCGCAGTATAGCACTTTGTGCAGAAACTACTCTAAAACGGTATACTGATAGGCATGAAAAATCCGCCGCCATGCGCGCAGTGTGGGAGCGACCCGGTGTCGCATCGCGTCGAATATATTTCGCACACGCTCGACCTCTTGCTCCAACCCGTAGTCAAGCGCTGGCTGCGCGCAATGAGCACTATTGTCCCGCACAGCAGCGGAAGGCGGAGCGTCGGTATTTATGAGTGGCTCGTGCGGCGCGGCTGGGGGCAGTTGCTCGACGAGCCAGACGTAGAGACGCAGCTGCTGCACCAGATGCTGTGGCACGAGGCAAACGCGCGTGGCATCCGCATGCGCGAGTTTCGCCCCTTTAGTATGTCGAAGGGTTCGTTTGTCGCGACACTTCCCGATGGGCGCGTGCTCGACTTCGAAGGGCTGCCCCAACCTCCCAACACCAATACGGTGTGGTGGATTGACACCAAGTCGACCCTGCGAAAAAAGTTAGCGCAAGCGGGCATACCCGTTGCCCTCGGCGGCGTTGCGGCGACACGCGCAGGTGCCCGAAGACTGTTCAAAAAAATCCCGCATCCGGTGATCACTAAGCCGGTGATCGGATCTGCGTCACGACACACGACGATGCATATCACGACCGTGGAAGAGATCGACTGTGCGTTTGACATTGCACAACAACTCGCGCCGCTGGTGATTATCGAGCAAGAATTATCGGGTGCGGTATATCGCCCAACCGTGGTTGGTGGGAAACTGATCGCCACCATACGCCGCGACCAGCCACACATCGTCGGCGACAGCGAGCACACCGTCGAGCAACTAGTCGCGCACGCGAACACGCACCCCGCGCGGCAAGGTCCGTACTTTCACCACATACGAATCGATTCCGACGCGACACAAGAGCTTGCGTACCAAACACTCACGCCGCAAAGTATTCCCGAGAAAAATCGGCGCGTGACGCTGCATCAAAAAATAAACTGGGGCGTCGGCGGCACCACTACCGACGTCACCGACAACGTCCACCCCGACAACGTCGCGCTGTTTGAAACAGTTGCAGAGATCCTGCGCGCGCCCGTGGTCGGCATCGACTTTATCATCGACGACATCAGCCGCTCGTGGAAGGAGCAGAAAAACTGTGGCATCATCGAGTGCAACAGCATGCCCTTTTTCGACAATCACCACCTCCCCTTCGAGGGCACCCCGCGCAACGTGGCAAAACACATTTGGGATTTAGTTGACCGCTAACATCCATCCAAGAGTTACCCTTGGACAACCTCCGCCATTACACTTACCCTTGGAGCAAGAACTCTTTGATTTGTGCGAATGGCTTGAGCTGTAGATACGTCAGGCGATCATCCTCCTCGCCCAGCTGCGCGCGAGTCACGTCGTAGCCATCGGGGATAAAAATCGGATCCCATCCAAAGCCGTCTGTGCCCGCAGGCGTTTCGGCAATCCTCCCGCGCAACTCACCTTCGAAATAGCTCTCTACCTCGCCGTCGTAGTAACCAAAGACGCAGCGTGCCACTGCGGCGCGATCCTTGCCGTCTACCAACGCGCACAACTGCGCGTGCGACAGCTCTTCTTGAAACCATTTGATAAATGTCCCCGGCAGACGCCCGAGCGCCACGAACTCGAGCGACACGTCCTCGACCAAGACCGGCCGCCCGACCTTCGCATACGCTTGGCGCACCTTGTGCCGCACCACCTCGCGCAGGTCGAGCGACTGGATCTCGTCAAGATCAACCTTCACATGCTCGACCGGATGCCCTAAGTATCGCGACAAGTAATCCGCCTTCTTCTGATTGCCAGTGATAAATACAGGGTATTTGGGCATGGATTATTTGCGCACATAGCCAAACGCTTGCAGGCGCTCGGCAATATCTTCATATCTTTTGCCACAGAGCATGCCGCCGGCAATAAACTCCTCTTGCGTTACTTCGGCCAAGAGCCAGCTGGGCGCTACGAACGCAGCTTTGTCTGCGAGCGTTGTAAACTCGATATCCACGAGCACCAACCCTTGCAACGCATCTTGAAACACGTCGACCTCGTAGTCGATGCCGTTTTCGGCGTAATAGTAGCGCGTTTTGTGCACACGCTTCCCTTCCAACTTTTCGAGATCGGCAAACTCCTCTGGCGTGAGCGGGATAGTCGTCTCGATTTGATGCGACGCGTCACCCTCCTGCACCGCCTGCTTTTTTGTGATTTCGTGAGTAGTCCCCGAGCGGCGGACGCGCAGTTTTGGATGCACCGCACCCGCAGGCAGATAAATATCCAGCAACTCTTTCGACTTCGAACCAAACACCCCCGCTGGTAACTCCTTTGGCAAAAATGTCAGTTCAATTTCTTCCATGTCGGCATTGTAGCACGCTAGCCAAACGATTGACATACATAGCAGTATTGCTATACTCAAGCAAGGTCGAAAGTATACACAATATGAGTATGCAAGCATGAAGAAAAAGCATGTAATGCCGTTCTTTCTTACACACGCGAAAAAGTACCTGGACAGCATCCCTGATGTTGATCGAGGCGCAATTGGGCGGGATATTGGAGCGATTGTAGCTGGCGAACTCGCGTTTGTCTCCACAAAACAGCTCAAAGGACCCGTCCGCGAACTGCGAGTTGGTCATCATCGCGTCACCTACTTCACTATCGGCACAAACATCTACTTTGTCCGCGGATTCCGCAAGAAAAGTGCGAAGACACCGAAGAACGAGATTTTATACGCCGAAAAAATATATAAACAGCTAAAAAGTAACTAGAAAGATATGAAAAAAACAAACGAAATAAAATTATACTCGTTCGACGAGGTCTTTAAGAAAAAGTCCCCTGCGTTTATTCGTGGATATAAAGAAGAGTCGGCACGAATCGACTTGGCAAAAAAGATTAAGTTGGAGCGAGAAAAGCAGAAACTCACCCAGCATGTAGTCGCGAAGCGAGCTGCAATGCCGCAGTCGGTCATCGCCCGCCTCGAAAGCGGCGAACACAGTATCTCCGTCGACACGCTCGGCAAAGTCGCCCACGCGCTCGGAAAACAAATCGACTTAGTCGAAAGTATTGCGTAACCTCCGCCGAGGTTTAACCTCGGCGAGTGAAAAAAACGAATGCGATAAGCAAGGCGTCGCCTTGCTTAGATTAGCGCAGCTCGTACTCCCACCCGGGTTGCCAGGATTTTGTTTTGCGCCAGTCGTCGGCGAGAGCTTGCTTCCATGTTTTACCTTTTAGGAGCACATTGAGCGACAATTGTGGTGCTTTGTGCGCCACGATTGCCACATGCTTGCCGTCGTAGTTTGCTTTGAGAAATTCAAGGAAATCAGCAACACGAACTTTAACGTCTTCGTAGCTCTCGCCCTCGGGGAATGTATTTTCGATACACTCGTCTTCCTGCATCGGCTCGACAATGTCCGACGACGCGCCGTTTAATGTCCCATAGTTACATTCGCGCAGCCGCGCATCAGGAACAATCGGATACACGCCATCCCACGCAAGCAGAGCCGACCGGTGCGCACGCTGCAAGTCGGAGCAGAAGACGACATCAAACGCAGCATCTGTAGTCTGCTCTTTCAATTTGACCGCTTGTTGCTCGCCGAGCACCGAGAGCTCGGCATCCTTCCAACCAGACGAGACATGCTGCTCGTTGTCAGTCGTGGTGCCGTGGACGAAATAGGTGATTTTTACCGACATACTTTTACAATGCGTCAGCAAGGCGACGCCTTGCTAAAATAAGGATATGTTAGTAGCTGCGGAGGCGTTTTGCTTTGTCGTGGGTGCGGATGCGCTCGAGGGCCTTGGCTTCGATCTGGCGGATGCGCTCGCGGGTGACGCCAAACTTCTTACCCACTTCTTCGAGCGTGTGGTAGATGCCGTCCTCCAGCCCATGGCGGAGTTTGAGGATCTCGCGCTCTTTGGGAGAGAGTTCGTCGAGGATTTCTTTGAGCTGGTCGGCGAGGATGCGGCGCGAAACCTCTTGGTCGGGCGAAAGGATTTTGTCGTCTTTGATAAAGTCGCCAAGCACCGACTTGCCGTCCTCGTCGTCCGAGCCCACAGGGCTCTCGAGCGACACCGTGTCCTGGTCAATTTTTTCTATCTGGTAGATTTTGTCGACATCAACACCCATCTCGAGCGCAATCTCCTCGGCGAGCGGGTCGCGACCGAGATCCTGCGAAAGACGGCGCGAAACTTGTTTGTACTTAGCGATCGTCTCGACCATGTGCACGGGGATGCGAATCGTGCGCGACTGATCGGCCAATGCGCGGGTGATCGCCTGACGGATCCACCACGTCGCGTAAGTCGAAAATTTGTAGCCCTTGGTGTAATCAAACTTGTCGACTGCTTTAAAGAGCCCGAGGTTCCCCTCTTGGATGAGGTCGAGTAGCGTGAGATCGGGCGAGCGCCCAACATACTTCTTGGCAATCGACACCACGAGGCGCAGGTTGGCGCGCGCGAGGAGGTTGCGTGCCTCGTCCTCGCCGTCGACGATGCGTTTTGCCAAATCGCGCTCCTGCTGCGCATTGAGCAGCGGGTACTTACCGATCTCGCGCAGGTACATTTGGATCGAGTCGTAGGAGGAGTCCGAGCGCGAGTAGCCCTTCTCGACCACGTCGTCGTTGATCTCGAGCATGCCGCCGCCCTCGAGCACGTCGATGTGCGCTGAGGCGAACTTCTCGTACAAGTCCTCGAGAAAGTCGACATCGCTCTCGATGGTCGGGAAGACTTTGAGAATCTCGTCGTAGGTGACAAAGCCGACCGCGCGGCCGCGCACCATCAAGCTCTCTGCTTTTTTGTTTCGCTCGCTGGCGCCAGCACCGCCTTGGCGTGATGCGTCGCTCGGCTTCTTTGCTGACTTTGCCGCACCCTTGTCAGATGATTTTGACGCAGCAACTTTCGCCTTCTTTGGCACCAATGCTTGGCGGCGTTTGGTGGCGATATCGCGCAGCTGCTTAGCCCGCCCAGCTACGCTGTTCGGGTAAACCCGCCCCAACGTGTTCGGCTTTTTTGCTGATTTAGTAGCGCCTATCTTTCCCTTTGCCTGTGCAGATGACTTAACCGGACGAGCCTTCCCTTTCGTCTTAGTAATCGCCTTTTTTACCGCCTTTTTTTTGGTCGCCATAATGTCAGCAGTATATCACAAATATTTCATTTTGTAACGCTCCTTTGCCACCACGCGCCCGATATCAGCAAGGAGGTCGGCGGCGATAATCTCCTTAGTCGAATGCTCACCCACCTCGCGGTCAAAGTCAAAGCGGATGCGCTCGGCAATCGGCTCCACCCGTGCCAACAACGATTGCACCTTCTCCTCCCCCAACAAGACAACTAATTTTATATACTGTTCAGATTCGACACCAAAATTGCACGCGATCATCGCCGCTTTTTTGAGCATCGGGTCGAGCACGAGTTCTGGCGAGGCATCTGTTCCCTGTTGAGCATCTTGTGCAGATACGGCTCTTGCAGATATTGAACCGGCAGACGCGACAGGAGCAGTAGATGACGAATGCGTAGAAGTTGCTGCGCGAGACACTGCTGCAATCCGCGCCGCTTTGGCAATTGCAACCTCTTTGCGTATCGCGCCCACATCGCCAAGCCAGCGTGCAGCTATGTTGATAAAATGTTCCTGATCAATCGCACTACTGATTGCCGCGATGAGCGGGATCACCTGGCTCTGCACCTCGCGTTTGTACGAGCGCTCGTTGAGCCCCTCCTTGAGCATCTCTTTGAGAAAAAACTCGATCGCGGTCTTCGACTCACGGATGATGGCGCGCAATTCGTCGGGGTTGTCTTTGGCTATGTCCGCAGGATCCTTGCCGTCGGGAAAGCGCGGCACTTTGACATCAAAGCCAGCAGCATACGCCATCAAGGCACTCTTGAGCCCCGCGCGGATCCCCGCTGCGTCGCCGTCGAGCGCGAGTACCAACCGCTTGGAAAATCTTCCCAACAGCGCCAAGTGTTCGTCGGTCAGCGCCGTGCCCGAGATCGCGACCGCAAACGGCAAGCCAGACTGATGCGACAGCACCACGTCGAACTGCCCTTCGACGAGCAAAATACAATCCGCTTTGCGAATCGCATTCTTTGCCTTGTCGAACCCGTACAACACACGCGACTTTTTAAACAGCAGCGTCTCGGGGCTGTTCACATACTTTGCGGGTTCACTCTTCTGCTCGACACCTTTGATGTCCTCAAAAAATCTACCAGAGAATGCAATCACGCGACCATTTGCATCACACAGTGGAAACATAATGCGTCCACGGAATCTATCGTATATGTTTGCCTCTCGGTGCGATTGTTCGTTGTTTACTGTTCCACTTGGCTGCTCATCACGCTGCGAGCGCGCGGCAATCCCTGCGTCAACTATTTCATCTTTCGAGAACCCAACCGACGCGAGATACTCCGACGCGCTGCGCCACGTCGCGGGCGCGTAGCCGATGCGCCATGCTTTCTTCGTCTCCTCGGTCACGCCGCGCTTCGTGAGATACTCGCCGACATCAGCTCGCTTCGCTAACTCCTGTTCAAAAAAGATGGTCGCCGCTTCGCACACTTCGCGCAGCCGCTCCTCTTTCTCCACATTCTCTGTCTTGGGCACGAAGCTATGTTTGAGCACCACGCCCGCGCGGTCGGCGAGATGCTTGAGCGCCGTCCTAAAATCAACACTCTCCATCTTTTGCACAAACGAAAAGACATCGCCCTTCTCGCCACAGCCAAAGCAAATATATGTCCCCCGCTCGGGGCTGACATGAAATGACGGCGTCTTCTCTTTGTGGAACGGGCACTTTGCCGTGTAGGTGCGCCCCGCGCGGTGGAGCTGGACATACTGCCCCACCACCTCGACAATATTTATCTTGTCTTTTATTTCCTGCACCTGCGAATCTTGCATAGATGCCTCCATTCTAGCCGCTTTCTCCCCTCCGCGCAGGTACTTGACAAATATCCACCACTGGGTTTATACTGTGTAGCGAACGAGTACAGTCGCCTGTATCGTACAGGCACAACAGCGGAGGATGCGACATGACGAAGCAAGTGAGTTACGGATTTTGCGGCTTCACGATTGAAGTCAAGACATTCGAGGGGGCACGACGTGCTTGTGGGTGGGTCACACAAATTGCGAGCACCCACAGCAACGGCATTCCACCACAGATCACGATAATTCCGTTTCCTGCGCCGGAAGGAGGCAGAGGGATGCACGTTATCCTGTGGGCTCCTGTCGGAGAACACGCGGATATTATTTTGTCCTCGTGCGACCACGACGAAAACTGATACGCCAAACGGCGCGGAACCCATGTTGGGAACCGCGCCGTTGACTTTTTATTTTTCTCTATCGTACCAAGGACTGTCCTTGGTATTTTTTACACCGTCTCTTTTTCGGCTACGACGTCGGCGACAGGTGCGTACTTGTTGACCAAGCGCTCTTTGGGAGAGCCTTTGAAGCCCGTACCTGCTGGGATGAGGCGGCCGATGATGACGTTCTCCTTGAGCCCTTCGAGATTGTCGACCGAGCCGTACATCGAGGCGCGGATGAGCATGCGCGTCGTGTTTTGGAACGACGCTGCCGACAGGAAGCTCGGGCGCGACAGCGACACATCGAGAATACCCATGACCAAGTGCTCGCCCACTGCTGGCTCGCCGCCAGCAACCACCGCGCGCTCGTTTGCCGCGCGCAGGTCGCTTTCGTTCGTCACATCACCACCCGAGAACTCAGTGCCGCCGGAGTTGGTGATTTTTACGCGCGAGAACATCTGGCGGATAATCGTCTCGAGGTGCTTGATCGAGATCGACGCGCCCTGGAGCTCGTAGATCTTCACGATCTCGCTGATGATATACTCCTGCGTGCGCTCCTTGCCCGCGTACTTGAAGAGCTCTGCCAAGTCGGCGGAACCGTCGGTGAGGAGCTGCCCCTTCTTGACCGTGTCGCCCACTTTGACAATCGGCACGCGGCGAACACTCGCGCTGTACTCGATCGTCTCCTTCTTGCTCTTGCCCTTATGCTCAAGGTCGGGAATGACGACGATCACCTTCTCTTTGCTGTCGCTGCGGATCTCGGTGACCTGTCCCGAGACGGTCGCGACGACTGCTGGGTTGCGCGGTGCGCGGCGCTCGAAGATTTCCTCCACGCGCGGGAGACCCTGCGTGATGTCGCCACCAACCGATGCAGCGCCGCCGGCGTGCTTGGTGTTCATCGTGAGCTGGGTGCCAGGCTCGCCGATTGCCTGTGCGGCGACCGTACCGACCGCCTCGCCGAGCGCGACCGGCTTCATGGTGCCGAGGTCGGCGCCGTAGCAGTGTGCGCAAATGCCGCGGTGCGAGCGGCAGCCGACTGGCGAGCGGACATAGACCGACGGCACGCCGAGCTCCTCGATATGCTTCGCGTCGATTGAGCCGATACATTGACCCTTTTTGTAGATGACTTTTCCGTCTGCCTCCACATCTGCTGCCAAGTAGCGGCCAGTGATATTTTGTGCGAGGAACGTGCCGATACCCGATGCCGACTCGCGCTTGACGGTGAGACCCTCGGTCGTGCCGCACTCATCCTCTGCAACAACCACATCCTGCGCAACGTCGAAGAGTCGGCGCGTAAGGTATCCGGCCTTCGCGGTCGAGAGCGCAGTTGATGCGAGGCCCGAGCGCGAGCCGTGCGTGGTGATAAAGTACTCGATTGGCGACAAGCCTTCCTTCATCGACTTAGTAATCGGGAGCTCGATCGTCTCGCCCGTAGGTGAAGAGATGAGACCTTTCATACCCGCCATCTGGGTCAGCTGTGCTGCCGAGCCGCGGGCGCCCGAGCGGAGCATGTCGGCGACGGAGCCGTTCTTAGGCAGGGTTGCGGGGATGAGCTTCTCGACCTGCGACTTGGCGTCGTGCCAGATCTCGAGGTTCATGCGGTAGCGCTCGTCCTCGGACAGGAGACCCTCCTGCCAATGCTGGAACACCTTGGTCGATTTGTCCTGCGCAGTCGCGACGATCGACGTCTTCTCTGCGGGGATGCGGATGTCGTCGAGCGACCAGGTGATACCAGATTGCGTCACATAGCGGAAGCCGAAGTTCTTTATGCGGTCCATGATCTCTGGCACTTTCTCGAGACCATAGCGCGCGACCAAATCATCAACGATTTTCGAGAGACCTTTCTTGTCGATGGTCGCGTTGACGAACGGGTAGTCGTTCGGGAAGACAGTGTTGAAGAGCAAGCGGCCGACGGTCGTCTCGAAGATCTGCCCGCCAAACTGCGCGTACTTATCTTTGATTGACGGCATCACCTTGATCTTTGCCTGGAAGCCGACCTGCCCGTAGTCGTATGCCAAGATCGCGCTGTTGGGGCTAGCAAACGACATGCCCTCGCCTTTGGCATCATCAACCTCTTTGGTCATCCAGTAGGCACCGAGCAAGATGTCGAGCAGCTTGGTCGCGACCACCACGTCGCCGGAGCCTGGCTTGAGGATGTTCTTGGTCGCGGACATAATCTCGCGTGCCTCGGTCTGCGCCTCGGGAGAGAGCGGCACATGGACAGCCATCTGGTCGCCGTCGAAGTCGGCATTAAATGCCGGACACACGAGCGGATGCAGCTGGATCGCGTTACCTTCGATGAGGATTGGCTGGAAGGCCTGGATACCCAAGCGGTGCAGGGTCGGTGCGCGGTTGAGCAGCACGTACTTGTCGCGGATCACGTCTTCGAGGATCGCCCACACTTCCGGCACACCTTCGTCGATAAGGCGTCCTGCGCCGCGGATGTTGTACGCAAGTTCTTTCTCCAAGAGCTTGCCGATGACAAATGGGCGGAAGAGCTCGAGCGCCATATGCTTGGGCAAACCACATTGGTTGAGCTTGAGCTCGGGGCCAACGACGATCACCGAGCGTCCAGAGTAGTCGACACGCTTGCCGAGCAGGTTCTGACGGAAGAGACCGTGCTTACCCTTGAGATTGTCGGAGAGCGACTTGAGCGGCCGAGTGCGCGCCTGTGTCGTCGCCGAGAACGCTGCGCCGCCGTGGCGGATCGTATTGTCGATGAGCGCGTCGACTGCCTCCTGCAGGATGCGCTTCTCGTTGCGAAGGATCACATCCGGCGCGTGGATCTCGATGAGTTTCTTGAGGCGGTTGTTGCGGTTGATGACGCGGCGGTAGAGGTCGTTGACGTCGGAGGTCGCGTGGCGACCGCCGTCGAGGGCGACCATCGGGCGTAGCCCTGGCGGGATGACCGGAATGCGCGAGAGGAACATCCACTCGGGGCGCACATTCGCGCGGATCATACCGCGCAGAATCGACAGGCGCTTGCTAAACTTCTCACGGTCGGCAGCACCTGCTTTGACGAGCGCAGTCTCGGTGTCTTCTGCCATCTGCTTAAGATTGAGCTTCTTGCACAAGTCGTACATCGCCTCGGCACCGATACCTGCCTCGAACATCGCGCCGTACTTGATCACATAGCGGTGATACTTCGGCTCGTCGAGTACCGACCCCACGTAGATCGCGTCGATGTCGCGCTTTGCCTCGAGGAAGAGCTCCTTCATCTTGTCCTTCGACTTCTCGTCTTGAAGATTTTTCAATTTTGCCTTGTACTCGGTGTCGAGCTCGTGGATGATGCGCTCCTTTTCTGCCTGGTGCACCTCGGTAACAATGTAGCCCGCGAAGTAGACAACCTTCTCGAGGTCGCTACCGGAGATACCAAGCACCATCGACAAACGCGACGGGATCGCGCGGAGGAACCACACATGTGCCACCGGCACGGCGAGGTCGACATGGCCCATGCGCTCGCGGCGGACAATCGCGCGGGTGATCTCCACACCGCACTTCTCGCAGATGATGCCCTTGTAGCGGATGCCGCGATACTTGCCGCAGTAGCACTCGTAGTCGCGCTCTGGCCCGAAGATCTTTTCATCAAAGAGTGAGTTCTTCTCGGGGCGCTGCGTGCGGTAGTTGATTGTTTCTGGTTTGGTGACTTCGCCATGCGACCACTCGAGAATCTTCTCGGGGCTCGCAGGGCGGATGCGCACTGCGTCGAAGTCGGATGCGTCAGCACCTGGCGTCTTGCCCGAGCCTGCGCGACCACCTGCTGCAGCACCGTTTCGCAGCAACTCAACATCAAGCGCCAACCCGCGCAGCGTGTGAAGCAGGACGTTAAACGACGCCGGCGCGTAGTGGTGGCTGATGCGCTCGCCGCGGACGATCGAGTCGAATGCTGCCGAGCGACCTTGGATGTCGTCAGATTTAATCGTGAGCATCTCGCGAAGCGTGTATGCCGCGCCGTAGCCGAGTAGTGCCCACACTTCCATCTCGCCAAAGCGCTGGCCTCCACCCTGTGCCTTACCGCCGAGCGGCTGCTGGGTGATGAGGCTGTATGGCCCGATCGAGCGCATGTGGATCTTATCCTCGACCATGTGGTGCAGTTTGAGGATATACATGTAACCGACCGCGATGTCCTGTTCGAACGCCTCGCCGGTACGGCCGTCGTAGAGCTTCATCTTGCCGCTTTCGTTAAAGCCAGCCTTTTTGAGTTCCTGTCGGATTTCTGCCTCCGTTGCACCTGCAAACGGCGGGCAGATTGCCTGGTAGTTGAGCGTATTTGCTGCGAGGCCGAGGTGCAGCTCGAGAATCTGCCCAAGGTTCATGCGCGACGGCACGCCGAGCGGAGTCAAGATCACGTCAACCGGACGACCATCCTCCATGTAGGGCATATCCTCCTCGGGGAGAATGCGTGAGATAACACCCTTGTTGCCGTGACGGCCCGCGAGCTTGTCGCCGACCGACACCGTGCGCAGCTGTGCGATCTCGATGTGGATGCGCTTGATAATGCCGCTCTCGAGCTGGTGACCCTGCTCGCGCGAAAATACTTTGACGCCAATGATGCGGCCGCGCTTGCCGTTCTCCATGCGCAGTGACGAGTCCTTCACATCGCGTGCTTTGTCGCCAAAGATAGAACGCAAGAGGCGCTCCTCAGGGGTCAGCTGTGTCTCACCCTTGGGTGTAATCTTACCAACAAGAATGTCGCCAGGGCGCACCTCGGAGCCGGTGCGGATGATACCGTCCTCGTCGAGGTTGCGCAGCTTTGTTTCAGAGACGTTCGGGATGTCGTGGGTGGTCTCCTCGGGCCCAAGTTTGGTGTCACGTACGTTGCAGACAAATTCCTCGATATGGATCGATGCAAACTTGGAGTTTTTGACCATGCGCTCGGAGATGATGATTGCGTCTTCGTAGTTGGCACCGCTCCAGCACATAAATGCGACGAGTGCGTTTTGTCCGAGCGCCAACTGACCCTGGTCGGTTGTTGATGTGTCGGCGAGCAAGTCACCCTTTTTGACAACCGTACCGACAGAGACTGCCGGACGCTGGTGCAGCGAGGTAAAGCCGTTGGTGCGCACAAAGTTAACGAGCGGGTACGTGTGCTCTTTACCCTTCTCGTCTTTTATGATGACACGTTTACCGTCTGCCTGCACCACCGTGCCGTCCTCTTTCGCAATCGCAAGACGTCCCGTGTCGCGTGCTGCGCGCTCCTCCATACCAGTCGCCACAATCGGCGCCTCGGGAAGCAAACACGGCGTCGCTTGTTTCTGCATGTTCGAACCCATGAGTGCGCGGCTTGCATCGTCGTGCTCGAGGAACGGGATCATCGTTGTTGCAACCGAGAACGGCTGTGATGCGTCAACGTCAATATGTGTCACCTCTGCACGCACAACACGCATTGGCGCGCCCGCGACGCGCACATCAACCACATCGTCGACAATGCGGCCATCGTCACTGATTTTTGTTGCACCGTGCGCAATCGCAAACGTCTCCTCCTCGGCAGCATTAAGATAGACGACCTCTTTGGTCACCTTACCGTCAATCACTTTGATGTACGGTGTCTCAATCATGCCAAACTCGTTGAGTCGAGCGAAGGTCGTGAGACGCAGAATAAGCCCGATGTTTGGGCCTTCAGGCGTTTGGATCGGGCAGAGACGTCCGTAGTGAGACGGGTGCACGTCGCGCACCTCAAAGCCCGCACGCTCGCGGGTGAGGCCGCCGGGCCCGAGCGCCGAGAGCATGCGCAAGTGTTCGAGCTCTTCGAGCGCGTTGTTCTGCTGCATAAACTGCGACAGCTGGTTGGTGGTGAAGAACTCTTTGATGCGCGCCTGGAGCGGGCGCGGGTTAACAAACTGCTGTGGCATCGTCGCCTCGGTGTCGATGGTCGACATGCGGTCCTGGATATTGCGCTTCATGTGTGTGAGGCCTACGCGCAGACGCTGCTGGAGCATCTCGCCCACGTAGCGCACACGGCGCGATCCCAAGTGGTCGATATTGTCCTCGACTGCCTCGGGGTCGTTCTCGAGCGTGAGCACATGGTTAAACACCGTCACGACGTCGTCGAGCGAGAGCGTCTTGCGGGCAACATCCTTCTCGTCGAGCGACTTGCCAAAGCGCTGGTTAAAGCGGTAGCGACCAACGCGCGAAAGGTCGTAGCGCTCCTCGCTAAAGAGCGAGTTGATGTACTCGCGGGCGTTCTGTGCGGTCGCCAAGTCGCCGTCGCGCAAGCGCTTGTGGATCTCGACATACGCATCCTCGACGGTCTTGGCAGGATCCTTCTCAATCGCAGTCGCGATCCATGCAGCACCCAACTCCGAGTCGGCAAAAAGTTTCTTGATCTCCTCGTCGCTGCCCGCGCCGAGCACACGCAGCAACGAGACCGCAGGGAACTTGCGCTTGCGGTCGATACGCACCGACAGCTCGCCGTCGGCACCTGCCTCGATCTCGATCCACGCGCCGCGCGCGGGGATCACCTTGGCACCAAAGTGGCGCTTGCCCTTGACCTCGTCGGCAGTAAAGAAGACGCCGTACGAGCGCGCGAGCTGCGGGACGATAACACGCTCGACACCGTTGATGATAAAGGTGCCGTGGTCGGTCATCACGGGGAAATCGGCGAGAAAGATCTCTTGCTCCTTTTCGGTGTTCTGCGCTTTGTTGATGAGGCGCACCACCGCGCGCATCGGCACGTCGAGCGACTGCTTCTGCGCCTTGGCGTAGTGCTCGTCGAACTTTGCTTCGCCGAGCTCGATCTTGACGAACTCGATCTCAAACTTCTTGCCCGAGTAGTCCTTAATTGGCGTGAACTCCTTAAATATCTCTTTGATACCATCTTTCAAAAGGGCGTTGAAAGAGTCCACTTGGGCAGCGACGAGGTTCGGGGTGTCGACACGAGGCGCACGATAGCGGCTGAAAAACTTTTGCTCACGCATATGAGTTTTAGATGAAGGGTGCCTGGTAAATGGCGAACGCTAGTAATCGCACGTTACTGCTCGTCAAGCACGATATCCACAGGTCCAAAACGCGAAAAAAGAAAGCGCTATATACGCTCCCCCGCAAGGCGTCGTGCCTTGCTGTAGATGACTCACCGAGCCATACCCTAATTGTCGATCGAAACGAAAGCCCCGTAACTCATTCGTTTCCTCGCTCGCGCGTGGATCCCCGCCTTTGTTTCATCTACCATTCTACCCCCTCCTAAAATCATGTCAAGCGCAAAAATGTGTTGTAAATCCTTACTGTAACCTCCCCTAACATACCCTTTCCACAAACAGAGGCAAAATGGTGGATGCTTCGGGTGATGGTCGGAGGATTTCGTCGATGGGACGGTCGCTCGGGAACCGCTCCGAGGACGAACGGTACTCTGCCCGCATCTCCACATCCGAGAACTCGACATGAAATTGCATCGTGTAGCAGCGCCCACCATAGCGCAGCACACTATTGCGGCATCGCTCGCCAACCCCGAGCACCACTGCACCTTGCGGCAACAGCACCACACTGTCTTTGTGATCATATTGTGCCATAAACGTCGGCGGCAACAATCCAAAAAATGTATCTCGCTTCCCTGCTTCTGTGAGGGTCACCGCGAACGTGCCGATTTTGTTTTGTGTCAAATCGTCTTGCACCGAGCCACCTTGTGCGAGTGCGATCAGCTGGTGCCCGAAACAGATCCCGAGACAGGGAATATCCTTTTCGAGCAGGTATGCAATAAGTGGGCGTAGACGCTCAAGAATCGCGCGCGACTCGGCGAGTACTGGGTCGTTTGGCACTCTCCCACCATCAAAATCAAAATCGCTTGAGCCACCAAAAATAATGCCGTCGTATCCAGTAACGATTATTGCTGGCGTATTCCACGAGAGTGAGTCGTCAATCGAGGAAGCAAAAGTAATCTCGGCGTGTGAGCCAAGCACCTGCAAATACTCGCGCCGCTCTTCCTCGGCATTCGCGACATCTTTGTACGATTGGATGATAAGAATTTTTTTCATAGTGGCACAAAATGACTATAGCGCACGATGGCATAAATAGAAATACTGCCGCACCAGCCCCGAAGGACCAGCGCGGCAGCATAGTACGTTCGCCCAAGACCCATGATTAGTCGGTAAGCGCCTGGGCTACAGCGACAGCATTATCTAGTAACTCCCGAGCTTCGGCGGATGTGGTGCCGTATGCCACAAACATGCCGCCATAGTCCTTGCGATACACGATTGGCATTACTCCCGAATGGATTGCACCATTTGCGGCTGGCAGGAGAAGGCCATCTTCTGTAAGTTGCTGTAATAGTCCGGGCAGATTGTCTGACTCTGGAGTGAACTTACGACTCATCCAGACCCCAGATGTAGATAGCTCTTGCCCATGCTGCTCCGCACAGAATATGAGTGGCATTGCTTCGGTCATCCTGCCCACATTAAGATCAATGAGGTACATATGACCGTCAGTGCCTTGGATAAAGTCCAGTCCACCCAGACCTGTTGGCTGCGCTCGTTGGACAAATGCACGCGCCATACGCACAACACTTTGGCACATGTCGTCCGAGAGCCCCGAGGGATACCGCAACCCAAGGAACGTATCACCCGCCAATGCCTGACGAGCAGGCACGCCGACATGTCCGCCGCAGATATGGATACTCGGGGCTACAATAGCCGAACGAGCAGAGGTAACAACATTTTCCTCCAATATCATGGTTCCGTGAGCAAAACCGTGACGTCGAAGAAGACCATCATCAATCGCCGAGAAGTACTCAATGCCGACACCTCCATCACCATCAACTGGTTTAAGAAGCATCTTCTTCACTCCTCCAGCACGCAGCCGACGTGATGCTTCCAGCAACTCATCTGTGGTGTCCGCCATAAATCCACGCGGAACACAAAACTCGGACAATTCTTCCAGTGAAGGTCCGCTATTCTGCACAAGGTTGATGTGCGGGTGCAGACATCTCTTCCCCCAATTCTCGCGCCACTCCCACGAATCGCACACCAGCGGGATACCGAGCCGCCGAGACAGACGTACAGCGCCTGGATGATGATGGTAGGTCACCAACACCCAACTGCCGAGAGAGATTCTCTGCTTGAGTTCTGCCTCCATGTTGCCACAAACGCATGTCTCGAGTTGTGCAAACGTTCCTGGAGCAATCTGAATCTGCCAAGATTCCAATCCGAGAAGTTCAGCAAGCGCGTACACGATGTTTTGGACGCCGTCATAGAACGGAACGATGGCGATATCAATCCCCGGTCGAAGCATGGGGACTGCATACCAAGGCACCGTCTGGTCAAACGCAGCATCCGATGCGCGGTCAATCGGCGCACCTGCCCCCCCCAAACAGAAAACGATGCCGCCATTTGGATTGAGCAGTCCGTGATGCAGGCCGCGAGGCACGACAGCACTTGTATTCGTATCCAAGATATGTCTCCCTTCACTTCATGTATAGGAACTGTTTCAAAGAAAAACTAACATCAGTACAGTAACGTGTCAAACGTTGTCGTATAAAAACTGTGGAAAACTCGCGGGTTTTTGTGATTACGCACTCTTGCCTCGCTTTGCGTTGCGCCAGGCGTCCATCTTGGCATGGTCGCCCGAGAGGAGAACTTTTGGCACGCGATACTTTTTTATCTTGCCCGCGGCGTCAGCATGCTCGAGCACCTCGGGGCGGGTGTAGACCTCGGGCGAGGATGCGCGGCTTTCCTCCAACGATTCAAACTTGCCAAGCACGCCCGGTATCTGCCGCGCGGTCGCGTCGATGATCGCGAGCGCGGGCACTTCGCCGCCCGTCAGTACATATTCGCCGGTCGAGACCTCTTCGGCTTTCAAAATCTTTTTCACCCGCACATCAATCCCCTCGTATCGCCCGCACAAAATAATCACGTCGCTCTGCTTGGTGAGCTTTTTCGCATACGCATTCGTCAGCGGCTTGCCACCTGGTGCCGTAATCAGCACCCGCACCTCCCGCCCACTCCGCCGAGGTTTAACCTCGGCGGATACATCTAACGTAGTCTGACTACGTTTTTGTAGGATTGCTTCGACCGCGCGGACAAATGGCTCGGCCTGCAGCACCATCCCGGGGCCCCCGCCGTACGGTCGCTCGTCTGCTTTGCCCCACTTATTAGTTACAAAATCGCGCAGCTGATATGTCTTGACCGACAGTATTCCCTCTTTTTGTGCACGACCAAGAATAGATGCGTCTGTGTACGCATCTATCACTTCGGGGAACAATGTGACAACGTGGAAGTTCATATGCGTCTACGTAGTGAGATACCGCACTGTGTCGCTAAACAAGTTGCCACTTTTGAAATCTTTCGCAAAACCTTCGGGCAGAATATGCACATCATCAGCTGGGCTCACCCATTCTATCGATGCCAATTCGTGTGCATGGGTACGATTAGCACCAAGCGTTAGATAGTCGCGCGGATTGAGTATCTCGAAAAAGAATTCAACTGGTTGCTTCCATCCGTTCTCAATGTACGTATTAACATACAGCAGCCGCCCAATACTCGGCTCGACCCCAAGCTCCTCCTGCATTTCTCGACGCAAACAAGTAAGAACATCTTCGCCCCATTCCATATGCCCACCAGGAAGCGCTGCAAAACTCGCATCATGTGCATGACGAACAACGAAGAGTTTGCCATCAACAACGATAACAGCTCGCGCTCGTACCACAAATGTTCCTTTCTTTTCGTCTGTATCAGTCATAGCAAAATCCGCACCACTACTGTAGCGCGGATTTTGGTTTTTGTCGTTATGTAGAAAAACTAGAGATCAAGCGAGCCCATGGCTTCGTCGATGGATTTCATCGCGGGAGTGGCGGGTGCGGCGTGCGTGCCGTCCCAGCCGGTGTCTGCCGAGGAGCGAATGCCGCCCACGGGCTCGTTGATCTTGAGGTTGACGCGAGCGTTGTGCTTCATCCCGACCACGCGCAGCAGTGTGCGGATCGCTTTGGCGGTGTTGCCCGAGCGGCCAATCACCTTGCCCATGTCGTCGGCGTTGAGATCCATTGTGAGCAAAACGCCCATCTCGTCGACCGAGCGGTGTACCTTGACCTCCTCTGGATGCTCGACCAGCCCTTTGACGACGAACTCCAAAAACTCCTGATCTTTTTCTACCATGACAGTATATTTAATTTTTTAGTAACAACCGACAGTTGTTATTTTATGCAGCAACGGCTTCTTCTGCAACCGAGTTATCCTCCTTCGCTACCGCTTCGGAGGACAGGTCATCTGCTGATGCAGCATCTGGCACAACTTCTGTAACAGGTGCGGCTGCTTTCGGCTCTTCTACTTTAGGAGCGACAACCTTCTTTGGCAGCACGTTAATCTTTTTTGCGGTGATGATCTTCTGCGAGACGAGCAGGTTGTGGACCGTGTCAGATACCTGTGCGCCTTGTTTGATCCACGCCAAGATGCGCTCGCCTTTCAACTCGACGCGGTCGACGCGCGGGTCGTAGGAGCCGACCATCTCGAGGTAGTTACCGGTCTTGGGCTTCTTTTTTGAATCAACAACGATAACCCGAAAACTCGGGTCGTTCTTTCTGCCGCGGCGCTGGAGTCGTACTTGTATCATAGTTGTAGTGAAAATCCCTCTGAGACGAGGGTGCTGACACTGTAGCAGATGCTGGCGCAAAGTCAATTTGTGCGCTAGTATGTCTCTATACATGGCTCCCCGTCCCGGTCGACACGACCATCAGCGCCCACAGAACAGCGCTGCAAAAAAGCGAATAGCGGGCATTATCCAACTGACACGCAAAGGTGTCGGGTACTTGCCGTGGCCAGTCGAGGACGCCGAGCTTGAGCACCATCGCCGCAAAGAAATCGCCTCCGCCAAGAGCGCAGGCATCGCCAAAGACGCCAAGGCGGATATCGAAATCGCTCCCGAGTACTTAAACGGTGCGCTCAACGGCGACTTGGTCGAGGTCGAGGTGGTCGGACTCTTTCCCCGACCGAAAGGCACTGTGGTCGCCGTGACCGAGCGTGCCAAGACCGAGTTTGTCGGCACACTCAAGCAGGGCGCGGGCGGATGGGTCGTACTCGCGAGCGACATCAAGTTTTATCGCCCGATTCAGATCGCTCGCCTACCCGAGGGCGCGAAAGCGGAGGATCGCGTACTAATCAAGCTGCTCTCCTTTAGCGGCGGCAAGGATCCCGAGGGCGAGATTATCGAAATCATCGGCACTGCTGGCGACCATCGCACCGAGATGAACGCGATTGTGCTCGAGCACGGCTTCTCGACCACCTTCCCGCCCGAGGTGCTGTGCGAGGCAAAAGAGGTTGAGAAAAATCACGCAGCAACGATCGCTGCCGAGGCGTCGAAACGTGCCGACTACCGCAACGTGGTGACGATGACCATCGACCCATTTGATGCAAAAGATTTCGACGACGCGCTTTCGGTAAAAACACTCGACAACGGCGACTTTGAAGTCGGTGTGCACATCGCGGACGCGACCTACTTTGTCCGCCCGGGCACGGCGCTCGACGACGAGGCGACCAAGCGTGGCACGTCGGTCTACCTCGTCGACGCAACCATCCCCATGCTGCCGCTCGAGCTCTCGGGCAACGTCTGCTCACTCCGCGAGGGCGAAGACCGGCTCGCGTTTTCTGCGACGTTCCGGATCACCCCCGACGGCCGCGTGCTCGATCGCCGATTCGAGAAATCGATCATTCGATCCAACAAGCGCTTTACCTACGAGGAGGCACAGGCCGTGCTCGACCAGCATGACGGAAAAAACATAACAGGCGGCGTTGCATCAAAAAAGTTTGAGAAAGAGTTGTTGATCCTGCGCGGACTCGCACGTATTTTGCGAAAAGGGCGCGAGCAGAGCGGCGCGATCGACTTTGGCGACAACGAGGTGAAATTTGTTCTGGACGAGAAAGGCGTGCCCGTTGATGTGGTGCGCAAAGAGCGCATCGAAACAAATTTGCTCATCGAGGAGTTTATGCTCCTCGCCAACCGCGAGGTCGCGACATATGTGACCAAGCTGGCAGAGAAAGTCCCTGAGCATGGGCTCGTCTTCCTCTACCGTATCCACGACAAGCCAAAGGAGGACAGAATCGAAGAGCTCGCGACGTTTGTCCGCGCGATCGGCTACGAGTTTGGTAAGATTCAAAAGAAAAATGGCGCACCGAACAAAAGTCATTACTCCGCACGCGACATCGGCAAGCTGCTCGCGCAAATAGAGGGCAAGCCCGAAGAGCATTTAATCCGCACGGCGACGCTGCGCTCGATGGCAAAAGCAATCTACTCGACCAAAAATATCGGGCACTTTGGACTCGCGTTCGACTACTACACGCACTTTACCTCGCCCATTCGCCGCTACCCGGACATGCTGGTGCACCGTATCCTCGCGTCGCACCTACCCGACCGACAGACCGGCCTGCCTGGCAACCCGATCTCGCGCCGCGAGTACAGCAACCTCGAAAAGATGTGCCTCACCGCGAGCGAGCAGGAGGCAAAGGCGGTCAGCGCCGAGCGCGACTCGATCCGCTACAAGCAGGTCGAGTACCTCCTCGCACGCGTGGGGCAAGAGTTCGACGCAGTTATCTCCGGCGTCACCGACTGGGGGCTGTACGTCGAGGACACCAAGAGCGCGTCCGAGGGCCTTGTCCGCGTCCGCGCACTCGGCGACGATTTCTATAACTATGATCCAAAATCCTACGCACTTGTCGGCCAGCGTACTCAAAAAAAACACGCCCTCGGAGATCGAGTGCGTGTCAAGTTGGTCGCCGCCGACCTTGCCGCGCGAACCGCGGATTTTGAGCTGGTGCGTTAAACTCGACTACATTGAGTAAAAACCACCAGTAAACTGCCTCCGCACATACCCTGGAACTTGAGACATCGAGACAAGGCGAAATTGCTTCTCTCCATTCCCCCTACGCCCCCAAAGACCTGTACCGTCTTGCCCGTACTCAAAACTGCCATCGCCTAAAACTACTTTACCAACCACTGTCACAAACAATGGGGTTGTGTTACCAGACACGGGCTTATCCTCCGCCTTGCCAATATCTGGATTTTCACTCGGCTCTTCTGGAGATGGAGAAAGCGGCGTAACGTCCGTCATCCAGACCTCCTCTGCACATGTTCCACCACAATAGCGGATTTTTTGAGCATACTATTGTCCCGCTATTTTGCAACTCGTGCACTACTTCCCCGATTTGGTGCGGTTGTCTTGCTTGCAGAGCATTTGGCAATTTTCGGCAACGGTTTTGCCGCCCTCGTGCCACGGCGTAATATGGTCTGCCTCCATCTCCTCAAGCTCAAAGTGCTTACCACATTTTACACAGATACCATCTTGCCGCTCGTATGCCTCGCGCTTTTCTTTATCTTTAAACATACGGATACTGAGCGACCGCTCACTGCCCGTCAATACGTACTCATAAATACCCTTCTTGTTTGTAATATCGTCATCGAGCATTAATTCTTTGATCTTGGCTTCGAGCTTGGCGGCATCCACCTTTTTGTCTTTGTAAGCATTATACAACTCGCCCCACGCGACATCCTTCATCTCCTTGCGATACGTCGTAAACGTCTTGCGCACCCACGCGATCACATCCTGAAAATATTGCCACAACTCGTCGGCACCTTGGTCATGTTGATGCTTGCCCATGTATTCTTCGATATTGCCGTTATTGATCCACGATAGCGCGGTCTCTAGATACTCTTGTCGAATGGGCGAACCGCTCACCAACTGACCACCATCGTGCGCGAGCAGATACGCGGCGCAGTTGGTCTTACTAAATTTGAGCTTCGCGTCCGAGAGCCACGAACCAGTATACACCGCATTGCGCAACTCTTGGTCGGTTAACTTCTCGCCCGCAATGTTGATTATCTTAAACCAATCTAACTTCTCACGGTCGGTGCCCTCGCAGAAATAAATCATTAACTCGTAGTCCAAAATCTGGTTTTGTTCCTCGTCGGTCAAGTTGTGAAAAAAGTAGCCGCCGAGCGAGTAGTCGCCGCCCACATACTGCCCGATACTGATTGTACGCTGTTGACCATCAAGCACCTCGTATACCCCCGAGCCTGTCTTGACCCAGTACATCACGTTGAGCGGGAAGCTCTTTTTGATTGTTTCAATCACCGCATCACGCTGCTTGCCGTTGTAGACAAACTCGCGTTGATATTTGGGGCGGATATCGAGTTTACCGCCATACGCCACCACACCCTCCTCGGCACTATCCTTGTAACCCGCAACCACCTCGCGCACTGCAATCTTGTGTAGATCAATTTTCATAGTAGTTTATTTTTTTACTTTCTTGTTTCTTACAAATATTCGTTTAAATGTCTCTTTACCATTCAGATGCGAACCTCTACCATACACTCCATTCGGATCTTGATCTACGCCTCGATTTGATCCAATAATCTCAAATTGCTCTGGATTATATTTATCAAGAAAAGTAATTGGCACCCCCATGACACCGGCAAAATCCATGGGGATTTCATACACCTTTGAGACCTCAATCGCATCATAATTATCATACGTTGGATACTCCTCTGGTGTATATTTTTTATACAAGGTCATTTCTTCGTGGCGTTTTATAGTATCCAGATTTGTAAACCATACAACACTACCCATACTGAAATACTTGATACCATTTTCAATTTTTATTCGTGATTCCGTTGGAATATCATAATCCATGGGCACTTGAAACCACTTTGTACCACCATTATCATAACCGAGCCACAATTTATTTTCTTTAATAAATTTAAATACCTCTTTGTAGATAATCGCGTTTTGATTTCCAAGAATCAAAAACTTTTTATCGTATTCCATCAGCTGCGCGACAAACTCGCGAAAGAGCGAAAATGGCGGATTAGTAACAATAATGTCCGCCTGTTGTAACAACTCAATACACTCCGCACTGCGGAAATCGCCCGCACTATACGTAACATCATCTGGCAAGTGTCGCGCGACATTTTTGTCACGCCTCAACAAAAGCTCAACATCCTCCAAACTTATGGCTCCGTCTGCATTTAGATCTGGTACGTCATTTATTTCGACAACATAGGGCTCTTTGTGCTCTGGTTTTAATCCCTCAATAGCAAATAGTGGGAGCTGTTTCCCGACAATAGGGCTTTTGATATAGCTTGTTGCTATAAGTTTTTTTAAACCAAACGCTTTAAAGTTTGCGGCAAAATATTTGAAGAAATTGCTCTCAAACGGATCGTCGCAATTACAATACACCACCTTGCCACGAAACTGGTCCTTGTAGTGCCTCAATTCCTTTTCAATATCAATGAGCTGAGTATAAAACTCATCCTTTTTTGCTTGACTCGCCTTATGTAGGTTTTGATTGAGTGATACGCTCGCCATACCCATATACTACCCCCTCCGCAAGATACCGCCACCCCACGCATGCACACCTGCTCCCTATTTTGCAACCGCGAGCGCGTCTTCGAACTTGATGGAAAGGAGTTTGGAGATCCCGTCGGAGCCCATCGTGACGCCATAGAGGACGCCCGCGCGGGACATGGTTTCGCGGTTGTGGGTGATGACGATGAGCTGCGAGCGCTGCGCCAAGACCTCGATCATGTCGCCATAGCGGCGCGAGTTCGCCTCGTCGAGCGCCGCATCTGTTTCATCAAGTATCAAAAACGGCGGAGGGTTGACCTGCGACATCGCGAAGATGAGCGCAATTGAGGTGAGCGCGCGCTCGCCGCCCGAGAGCATGTGCAGACCTTTAACACGTTTGTGTGGCAGCGAAATATCGACCTCGACGCCGTCGTTTTTATGCGCGTTTACTCGCGCGGTCGCGTCTTGCACAACACCGCCGCGGAGAGAATCATCCGCATCTGACGCACGGTATTTTGGCGAAAACTCGCTTGCACTTGTAGCATCATCAGTGTCGTCGTCCGCATCATCACGCGCAGATTGGATAAGAGACAGTGTCGCACTCCCGCCGCCGAAGACGAGTTTAAAAAATCGGTCGAACTCGGCGGCGACGGTCGCGATCCCACTCGCGAAGCGCTCCTCCAACGTCGCCGTCAACTCCGCAATCAGTTGGTTGAGCGATGTGGCACTCTGTTCAAGATCAGCGAGCTCGCGGGCGAGAAACTGCTCGCGTTCGACGGTTTCTTTATGTTCGCGCAGCACCTCGGCAGCATTTGCTGCACCACTTTCCTCGACTTTAATTTTGAGTCGCTCCAGCTTGCGGCGGCGCTCGTCCTGGCGCTCCTGCGGCTCGTCGACAATGTCCGCATCCGACAGTGGCTCGCCGCTCTCGCTTCGCACTTCATAACTGTCATAGTCGGCGATGGCACGGCCAACCAGCGCAGCTGCCTCGCCGAGCTCGAGCCGAAACTGCTCCTGCGCGCGCGACAGCGTCTCGGCACGTGCGCGCAGCTCGGCGATTACTGTCTCCAACTCGCTCCGGCGCGCCATCGCGGCAAAGAGCTCACGCTCACCTTCGCGGTTGGCATCTTTTTCGCTATCAATTTTTGCACGAAGCGCCACGACCGCATCACTCACTTCTTTCGCCTTTTGCTCTACAGCAGCGAGTTCTGTCTCGAGTGAGTGCTTTTTTTGATTGAGCTCGTCGGCCGAGATGCGCGGCTGCTCGACCTTCACCATCCGACGCAAGAAATCTTTTGCGAGGACAATCAGCGCCTGCAAAGCGTGGCGCATCGTCGCCTCGTCGTGCGAAAGCGCCTGCGCCAACTCCGCCTCGACTGTCTGTGCGAACTCGCGCGCTTGGGTGGCAGGCACGCTGTCGACCATCGTGGTGACAATCCGCGCCTGCGCGGCGAGCTCGCCCTCGACCCGGCCCAGCTCGCGGCCGAGGCTGTCGCGCCGCGCGGCGAGCCGCCGACCCTCGTCCTCGAGGTGCACCAGCTCGGACGCGCCTGCGTCATGCTGTTTTTGCGCGAGTGCCGCGCGCAGCGCGGCAATGCGCGTGCCGAGTGTTGCATACTCTTCCTGTGGGATGCGTCGCTCCTCTGCCAAGAGCAGTTGCCCGACGCGAATGCGCACGCTCTCGCGTTTCAAATATTCTAGATACATCTCGGCGAGCGAGTCGCGCAACTTCTGCGACTCCTCA
Organism: Candidatus Adlerbacteria bacterium; assembly: GCA_903878285.1. GTDB lineage: Bacteria > Patescibacteriota > Minisyncoccia > Phycocordibacterales > SBAW01 > GWA1-54-10. The sequence goes on from CAIRHB010000013.1 coordinate 58,498, forward strand.
ATTTTCTTGACCTGCGCACCGAGGTAGCGCAAGTGCGGTGCCAGCTCGCGGCGCAGGCCCTCGACCTCGCGCATATTCTCGGCGGTCTTCTCCAACTTCTTTAGCGCCTCAACTTTTTTATACAAAAATGCCGTAAGCCCGAGCGCGTCCTCGATCATCTCGCGCCGCTCCTTCGGCGAGCAGGTGAGCACACGGTCGGCCTCGCCCTGCGAGATAATATGGTGCCCCGATGCGCCGATGTTCGCCGATGCCAAGAGCTCAGTAATATCGCGCAGGCGCACCTGGCTGCCATTCAACACATACTCGTTCCCACCATCGCGGTTGACCACGCGCTCGATAGTCACCTCGTCAAAATCGACATTAAGCAATCGCTTACCACCAACTGATGGATTATCAAATACCAACTTTACGCTCGCTCGCCCCGCGCGCGGCACCGCCGCCGAGCCATTCCAGATCATATCCTCGCCACGCTTGCCGCGCATCGACTTCATCGACTGCTCGCCGAGCACAAAGCGAAACGACTCGGCGATGTTCGACTTCCCTGAGCCGTTCGGCCCCACAATCGACGTAATCGCCGTGGCAAACGCCAAGGGCGTCCGTTTTGCAAACGATTTAAATCCGCTCAACTCAATCGACTTCAGGCGCATGTGGGTATTGTAGCAAGAAATGGTCAGGTGTTATACTAGTCTACATGGAGAAGACAGACTTCAATCAGCTAGATACAAAACTCGACGCAATAGTGAGCAGTATATTGGTGCTTACTGGTCGATTTGATACACTCGAGCACAGGTTTGATACCCTCGAACACAAGTTCGACGCATTGGAGCATAGGTTTGATACGTTCGAGAAGAATGTATCGGATCGGTTTGATGTGCTCGAACATAGATTTGATACGCTGGAGCAAAAGGTTACTGCATTAGGTGAGAAAGTAGATACTCTCGACAGCAACCTGTCTGACCTGACAGAGATCGTCGTCGCGATAAAAGACAAACTCGAAGACAACGATGAGCGGCTTGAGATTGCCGAGGGCAACATCAACGGACTTCACCGCCGCATCGACGCCGAGGTCGATTCCCGCGTCGCACTTGAGGCATTCGTCAGCAAACACATCCCGGTGGCATAACACTGGCGCATACTTACCGCAGCTTGTACAAAAATCCGTTTCGGCTCCAAAACCATAGTGGTGGATGCATTTCTATCGGCGAGATTCCAGAACCATCGAGCAAATTTCGCCAACGCTCAGAAATAGCTTCTTTTGAAAGCGTCTTCGCCTCGTTTTCAGTCAACACGCCGAGCTGCACCGAGCATTGCGTGATGTGCGTATCGGGCGCAATCTCTATATGTTCTTTGTTCCGTAAATCTACCTTCCCATATTCGCCCAAGATAAAAGACCAGTAGTTAAAGATCTTTGGTCCAGATACATACGGGAACCCTTTCTTGTGTCGCGCTTGGACAATATCTCGCAAGAGCAAAAAATCATTATTGGTCGCCTGCATCAATTTTGAAAAACTTCCCCATTCAGTATGCACGGTGTGCGCTATTCTCTTCCAAGTATCGATGTGTTTATTTGGCTGCAATGCAACTTTATGCTTGAGTAACTTTCTTCGCAACACATCGTCAGACATGCTCGAGACAATCTCCACAGCAAACACATCTTTTGTATCTGGGTCATTCCATGTTTGCAACGCCGACCTCCACAAGGCGTAACTATCCCGCTGATAATTAAGCGCCATAGGCAATGTAAAATACGCCAACCGCATTTCGGTTTGGTCATCCAAAAAAGCAGGGCTATTGTCCTCTGGCATCGTCGTCTGCCCAAGCTGCCCCGTTTTGTACGCTTCCAGCAAACTCTTACAATCTGTAAGTAGTTGTTCTTTATTCATCGCTGCTTGAGTTCTACCTCCTCTTTATGTAAATCGAACTTGACCACAAACGCATCAAAGAAGCCTCTCTGCCCGACCAGTCCATACGGCATCGCGCGCCCAGCAACCTGCGGCATAAACACCTCGCGCGGCTTACCATCTGCCACCTTGATACCAACAGCTTCGCCAATCTCCGCATCAAACAGACACAGGTCGGCGCCCGAGTCCACCAGCACCTCATATCGGACTGATTCATCCTTCTTACCTCGCACCCGAATCTCAATCACCGGGCGCAAAACCTGTCCGTATTTCTTGTATCGAAACTTCATATCGCGCCGACGTATGCTTCTACGTTTTCTGGCATGCGAGTAAGAATCGGGTCATGATTCCCCGCGTCTCTTGCCTTCTGTAGTGCATCACGGAGTGTCTTGCCCGAGCCAAGCACTGTCAGCTCATCGTCCGCAAGTGCAACCCACAATCCTTTATATTTCTTCTGTGTTTTAGTCCAGTCGATTGCCATACAACTAGTATATCAAATTACCCATCAGCTACCACCCCTTTGCCTCAAGTGCGCGGCGCGCGGCGGTTTGCTCGGCCTCTTGTTTGGATTTGCCTTCGCCCTGCGCAAGGAGTATCTCTTTAACATACACCCCAACGAGAAAGTGTTTGTCGTGGTCGGGGCCGGTCTCCTTGAGCACCGAGTAGTATGGCGTTGATCCCTCGACCTCTTGCGCCTTTTCCTGCAGGGTCGACTTAGCATCCTGCCACAGACGCTTCTCGAGAATGTCGGTGAGTTTTGGTAGAAGCGACATGGCGATAAACTGCTTCGCTGCGTCGTAGCCTTGGTCGATGTAGATTGCGCCCACCACTGCCTCGAACGCGTTCGCGAGCAAAATCTGCCGCGCACGACCATTGTCCTTTGCCTCGCCACGCGAGAGCAATAGGTAGTCGTTCATCCCCAACTCGCCCGCTACCTCAGCGCAGGTAACCGCGTTGACCAGCGCCGCGCGGTAGGACGTCAACTCGCCTTCATCTTTGTGTGGAAATGTTTCGAACAAGTAGTGCGTCGAGACAAGCTCGAGCACTGCGTCGCCGAGGAACTCGAGCCGCTCGTTGTGGGTGAGCGCCTCGCCGCGATGCTCGTTGATGTATGAGCGGTGCGTAAACGCTTGACGCAAGAGTGCCTGATCGTGGAACGAGAATCCTAATTTCCCTTCAAATGTCGTAAAATCTTTTTCCATAGCATCCGTTACTTAGTGGCCAGTTGTTCTACCCCTTTGAGCACGACTGGCAGCATATCGTCATAAAAGTTGAGCTCGAGCGCGTCCTTGAGAAGAAACCATTTTGCATCATCGAGCCCGCCCTTCTGCGCAAGCGCAATGTCCGTAAACGGCGACTCTGCGAGAAAGTAAATCACATGCTTGCGCTTTTTGCCGACCGCGGGGTCGGACGCGACGTACTCGTTCTCGCCCAAGCGCTCTTTAGGGGTGATGTCGAGCCCAATCTCCTCTTTGATCTTGCGCACCACACCTGCCTCTGGTGTCTCTTCGGGAATGAGCTTGCCCTTCGACAGTGTCCAATGCCCGAAGATGTCATGCACGAGTGCAAGATACACCTCTGCACCTTGATGCGCAAACACAACCGCACCGACGAGCCGCTCCAGCGGGAGTTGGTCATACGGCACGTCTTTTTTCTTTTTAGAAATCTCGTCCTTGCCTGGCTCGCCGAGCTCTTTGTAGACCGCGCCGAGAACGCCGTTGACGAAGCGGCCGCTGTTGTCGCCGCCGAAGCTTTTTGCTAGCTCGATCGCCTCGTTGATGGCAACCTTCGCGGGAACTTTTTCTCGATCAGAAAAGAGGAGCTCGAAGAGCCCGAGCCGCAGGACGTTGCGGTCGATCGGCGCGATGCGCTCGATAGGCCACTCGGGCGCCGCTTTTTCGATCACCAGGTCGAGGTCGACCCTGTGCGAGAGCGTGCCGCGGAGGAGCTCCTCCATAAACGGCAAATCCCCCGCGCCGGGGGCAAACTCGTCGGCATTGCGACGCAGGATATCGACCGCGATCGCAGAGCTGCAATCGCGAAACTCGCACTCGAAGAGTGTCTGGAGAACGACTGATCGTGAGAGGTGCCGATTTGCCATTGTGTAGAAGAACGACCCGAGGAACCGACCGCAGGGAGAGCACCGAAAGAAAATGCGCGAACAACTCTATACTACACTACTTCTTCGTAGCAGCTTCTTTCTTTGCCTTCCGAGCAACTTTTGCCGTCGCCTTCTTTGCCACGTCGACGACGACGCGCCCACGGTAGCGACCACACGACGCGCATGCGCGATGCGACACGCGGACAGCGCCACACTCGCAGGTCGCGAGCGTCTGCGCCTTGAGCGCGTGATGCGAACGGCGGTTAGCCGTGTGCGCGCGCGTATGTCTCATGCGGACTACCATACTGGGCAATGTACCAAATAGACCCATAAAAAGCAATCCCCCAAGCTGTGCATGCAAATGATTGCAGTGGCATAGCTCGGGGAACTGGAGGGCGAATGCTACTGTAGAACTAAAATGCGTCAGGCAGCTTGAGACATCTGCGATGCACAAGCAATTTCAGAAATAAGCGGCGCAGGAATAATTCCAAGCATACGACAAGTTACAAGTCCTGTAGCGTACTCAATGGATATGCAACTTGAACATTTTGTACATTGGCATTTGTGTGCCGAAACAGGTCTCGAATCAGCATCGTAGACATATCCAGTAGCAGCACTGCCTTGCGTCAACGACACGACGACGAACTCCTCACTCTCTTTTTGTTAACATAGCCCCTTGTGGAGCTTTTGGTTTTACCCCAGGCGACGCACGGAACAGCAGACTTTTATATACCACAGAAACAGAAAAATTGCTACGATTTTTTGCGTAACCCCTCACACCCCCAATCCCCACCACCACACCTGACCCCCTTGCGGTAATGGTACACTGTGTGTCAGGTATGGCGCTCACACCAGAATACATACGCACCCGCATGGTCGAGTGGCGCAATCTCA
>CAIRHB010000014.1 GCA_903878285.1 Candidatus Adlerbacteria bacterium
CGAAGCTGCGCGTGTTTGTGGCAGGAGTGCGGAAATGGTATGCTACGGAAGGAAGATTAACAACATGAGAGGTGGGCAACTTCAGGGGCGAGAGTGCCAAGTGGACGTTCACCACATTCCCCTCTCCACGAGGCATTGTGTCAATGGGGAACCCGTCCTTGATTGGATGCACGTTCCAACCATTGAGACTATAAAGCATGTCTCGTGGGCAATGCGACCGATCAACTTCTACTTCAAGGGAAAATTGTTCAGCAACCTGCAAGTACTGCGCCATAGCCAACTCCTCTGTTTTTGGTTTACATTTTGATGCGAGGTGCACTGTGCGCCATCGCTGCATCTGTCGTTAGCATAGCGAAGTTGCAGTGGACAGCCATATGTGTTTATATTAGTTCATAAACCTATGTCAGCAATCACTAGCACACTCACTGCTATCGGGCTCTCTGCAAAAGAGGCGGGGCTCTACGAAGCGGGGCTCAAAAATGGCGAGAGCGACGTGCCAACGCTCGCGCGCTTGCTCGGCATGAACCGCGCGACAGTCTATCACCACCTGCACACGCTCGAGCGTCGCGGGCTCCTCTACAAACGTATCGAAAACGGGCGGATGGTCGTCACTATGGCCCGCGAAGAAGGATTGCGCGCATTATTCGCCTACGAAGAGCACGCGCTGCAAGAGCGCAAGGAGCGCTTGGAGGCACTGCTCCAAAAATTGCCGAAACCGACCCGAGCCGTGGCTCGCCCCGATGTGCAATACTTCTCGGGGCTGGAGGGTATCCGCATGGCGCTGGAGATCGCCTTTCGCACCAAGACCAAACACTGGGACATTATCGCGCCAAAGAAAAACTTTTTCTCGGACATCGACGAAGAGTATGCAGCGTACTACCTCTCGGAGCGAAAACGCCGAAAGATTACCTCCCGCTCACTGTGGGAAAAGACGTCGGAGAATATCCGCCTCAGCCAAGACGTGATACGCGAGCGACAGCCGCGCTACCTGCCCAAAGAGCACCTCGTCCCCTTTCGCTCGGTGCTCATATTGTTTGACACTCGGGCGCTGTTTATCTCGTCAACCAACGAGATGCAGGCGGTACTGGTCAACTCAACCGACATACACTCGACACTGCAGATGCAGTTCTCGGTATTGTGGAACCTAGCGGAGATACCCGCAACATAGTGGTATGCTATACGCATGCCCTCGCCACGCATATACATCTATATAGACGGCGCTAATCTACACCGCGCTGCAGTGGAGCTTGGATATCACATCGACTACAAAAAGTTTCGCGGATGGTTACGCCAAAAATACAATCCGCAACAGGTATATCTTTTTATCGGGCTCGTGCCAAGCAAGACAAAATTGTATGAATATCTCCAACGCTGTGGTTTTGTACTTGTATTTAAACAGACCCTTTCTGTCGACGGCGAGATTAAGGGCAACTGTGATGCAGAGTTAGTGCTCCGCACCACAGCTCATTTCTACGAAAAGGAATACGACCAATGTATACTACTGAGTGGCGATGGTGACTTCGGCTGCTTAGTTGAATTTCTAGCTGAGAAAAAAGCGATGCATTCTATCCTCGCGCCAAATAAGAAGAAGTGCTCGTTCCTGTTGCGAAACAAGAATACGGAGCTGGTGTTCTTAAACGACGTGTATCACAAATTTTCTGACAGAGCCGCATAAAAGAAAAACCCCCACTGCATACGTATATGCAGCAGGGTTTTCTCTATGGTTATGACTCTATAGTATCGAGAATATACAAAAATGCAAGCGGCGAGGTGGCCGCGAGCAGGTGTAGAAATATACAAAAACCTACACGCTCGCTAAGCGGATGATGGCGAAGAGGAGGGCGGCGCCAAGGATGGTTGCTGCGGTGGTCCAAAAGGTCGGGTGCTCGTGGTGACTCTCGGGCACCAAGTCGGCTGCGCCAATGTATAGAAAAAACCCCGCAAAGAGCGCGAGGAGCACACCGAGCACGCTGCTGGATACCGCAAAGAGAAACGTCGCGAGCACACCGAACACGGGCGCGAGCGCATCCACCACGAGCCAGCGCAGCGCGTTTTTTCTATCACCACCGTGGCGCACCACCACGTTGACCGTGTTGATGCCGTCGGAGAAGTCGTGTGCCAACACCGCAAGCGCGACCACCAGCCCCACGGTAGAGGAAACCTGAAACGCCAAGCCAATGCCGACGCCATCGAGGAAGCTGTGCGCCGACAGCGATCCAGCGCGGATGTGGCTTTGTGGCGCATGTTCGCCTGTGTCGTCGCAGTGCTTGTGGAGCAGCACGAGGCGGTCGAGCAGGAGGTATACCAAAAACCCAAGCGCCATGAGCGCGACAATATTTGTGGAGCCGACACTCACCCCACCCAAGTCGAGCGCCTCGGGCAGGAGGTCAAAGAACGCGACCGCGAGCACTGCGCCTGCACTAAAGCCGAGGATCAGATGCAACCGGTCGCGCAGCCGGAGCGCGACCAGCCCGCCCAACATGGTCGAGCAGAACGCGGCAAGCCCGATAAGTAGTGAGGTAGGCATGAGAATCAGCGCCATCATGTGCGACACACGGGCTACCGCGTAGTGCTGGTTGCTGCAGATGGTGTAGGGACCGCAAGCGTCGTTGATGCAATCTTTTGCAGTCCTGCAAGGATGGTCTTGATATCCTTCTCGCCTGTTTGGATGTCTTTCTGTGCGGTCTGAATGTCTGAGCGCGACGCCTTGAGCGCTGTCGTGTTTGACGCCAACTTTGCCTTGTCGCCACCATCAGGAACCAACGACGCACTCACCGATACACCTGCGCGTGCTTGCGCAGACGCATCTAACAATTTTGCACCAAGGTCAGATAGCGCCGCGGAGAGTGCAGAGACATCACCACCTGCACTCTGTGCCGAAGCGATACGCTGCTGGAACTTTGTACCAAGCGCGGTCATCATATCGACCAAAGCCATCACCCGATCTCCCGCTGTCGCGATGCGTGCCTGTGGAAGCACGAGTGCGTATACGCGATACGAGTCGGTGATCGACTGGATATCTGTCTTGAGCGTCGCAGCATCGGTGTCAGCAGCGATCTTTGCGCGCAACGTGGTCAATGCAGACACTTGCGCCTGGATACTCGTTACGAGCGATTGTTTAAACGCATCGGTCACTTTTTGCATCTGTTGCACACGTGTTGCGAGATCGTCGAGTGCCGCGACACGGCGGTCGATTTCCTGCTCGGCTTTTGTTACCGACGCTTGTTGCTTTGCCGTCAGCACTACGGTTATTGGCACAGTGGTAGTGACCGGAGTAGCGGTCGGCTGCGCAGTAGGAGCGTCGGTCTGTGCAAACGCTGCAGTAGGTGCGAGCACCGTGACAACCAGCGCGAGCGAGCTAATCGACGTGGCTATCGTGTATTTTTTCATACGTGGGATGATTGGTTATGGGCGGATACTCGCACACTACTGGGTAATCGACTTGTCCGACAAGCTCGCATCGACACTCGTCGTGTCGATCTGCAGCCCCTGCACTTGTGCGTCGATAGCTGCAGCGTCCTGGTTCAGCGCGGCACTTGAGGTGTCGGCCGGGGCACTCATACCGTTTGTGGTAGTGGCCGCTGACTGCTGTGGCGTGGTCGTCGCAACTAGTGCTGCGCGCTGCGCCACCGGCGCTGGCGCACTCAGTAAACCGCTGTACCACACAAGCCACGCGAGCGCAGCAAGAACAATGAGTCCGATAATCCATTTAATAGCGGTAGACATACGAGAGTAGATACGATTAGTTAGTGCGCACGCTGCTATGTGTCTAGTATACCCGAACATACACGCAGCGTCACCTCGCGTAGCGGTATTATCGTTTCAATACAGTAAATAGATTTTTGAAGAGCATCGCAACCGCGATTGGGCCAACCCCGCCAGGCACTGGTGTAAAAAGAGATGCCACGTCGGCGCATGCAGGGTCCGCGTCGCCAACCACCTTGGCAGATGTCGCGCTCGCAGCCGTAGCAGGCTGACTGGTACCCGCATCAAACAGAATGACGCCCTCTTTAAGCATCGCGGGCGTGACAAAGCCGGGGTTGCCTGTGCCGAGCACGACTACATCCGCAGTCCGAAGCTCATCAAGCGAGCCCTGTGTCTGCGTGACCACGGTCACCTGCGCGCCGAGTTTGCGTAGCAGCGCCGCGCACGGCTGACCAACGAGCCTGCCTGCGCCAACCACCACCGCGCGCTGCCCGCGCAGTGCTCCCGCCCGAGTCAACACCTCGGCGAGTGCCGCGGCGACCGGCGGGAGCACTGCGCGGTCGCTGTCTCGGACAGTTGGATTCATCGCATCGATGTCCTGCTGCTGTGGAATACTCGCGAGCACTTTTTCAATATCGATCTGTGGTGGCAGCGGCAACTGCACGACGATACCCTGTGTATCTTTAAACACCCACTGCACCGTATGCACCGCAACTTCGGTCGTCGTCTCATCCGATACATACTCACGCACCAACTCGACCTGCAGATGCTCGGCAACACGCTCTTTGATACGTACGAACGATGCGCTCGCGGCATCCTCCGCGCCCAGCAGCACGCCAACTTTGATCACGCGCGGAAACGACTCGCGCTCGGAGACAAGCCTCGCGATAATCTCCTCTGCGATGTTCTTTCCGTTGATGATCATACGAGATGGTGCAGGCGCTTGAGCTCGGCAATCCCCTCCTCTAGCGACACGGTCGGCTCCCAGCCAAGCAGATCCTTCGCGCGACGAATGTCCGCAAGCGTGTGGCGTGTCTCGATGCGCGGCGGGATATGCACGCACTCGCCTCCGAGCATATGCGCGATCGCGTTGACCGAGCAGGAGGCGCCCGAGCCGATGTTGATGACTTCGCCGTGGCCCACCTTGTCGCTCGTGAGTGCAAGCAGGTTCGCGCGCACCACGTCGCGCACATGCACCGAGTCGCGCGTCTGCTCGCCATCGCCAGTAATGGTAACCGGCTTCCCGTGTACCCGCTGGTCGATAAATTTTATGATCGCTTGCGCATATGGTCCGTTGGGGTCGGCGTTCGGCCCATAGAGATTAAAGTAGCGCAAGGAGACCGTCGGCAAGCCATATATCTCGCTGAAGATGCGGCAGTAGTGCTCGCCGATGTACTTGTGCAACGCGTAGGGGCTCACCGGGCGCGGCAGCATATCCTCCACAAGTGGCAGTGTTGGCTGGTCACCATAGGCAGCGCTCGATGCGGAGTAGACCAGCCGCCTCACGCTCGCATCCCGCGCGGCAAGCAGCACGTTGAGCGTGCCGTTTACGTTTGTCTCATGTGCCTCCTCGGGGTGATCGATCGAATACTGCACACGCGGGAGCGCCGCGAGATGAAACACGCCAGCGATTGTGCCAAGCGATGAAAAAAGATGTGCCAGCGCCTGTCGGTCGCGGATATCTATCTCGTGCAGTGTCGCCTGAGGTGGCACGTTCTCGCGTTTGCCGGCAACCAGGTTGTCGACCACATGCACCGCGTAGCCCTCTGCCACGAACGCTGGCACTAGGTGCGACCCCAGAAACCCCGCCCCGCCCGTCACCACGACTGTCCCTTTTGTTGTCATATAGCCAGTATAGTACAAGTCGCGCAACAATTCTCTCTCACAGATACATCGTTATGCATTGCTGCGGGTCAAGATGCGGCGGATGGTTTTGATGCCGATAGCAAGATCGAGCGAAAGCGAGCGATGTTTGACATAGAAGAGGTCGTACGAGAGTTTCATCTTGGTCGACTCGACGTCTGCTGCATGGTGCGGGTCGCCGTGGTAGTACAACTGTGCCGAGCCGGACAGCCCAGGCTTAATCAGGTGCCGCACCCTGTAGAACGGTATCTCGCGCTCGTACGTTGCTACCAGCGCTGGTAGCTCGGGGCGAGGACCAATGAGCGAGAGCTTCCCCAGCAGCACGTTCCACAACTGCGGCAGCTCGTCGAGACGTGATACGCGCAGATACCTCCCCACACGCGTCACCACCAGTTTGGTGCCGCCCGCGCCATACGCACCATTGTCGTTGCCGGACATGGTGCGAAACTTGTAGATCCGAAACGGCTTGCCGCCCTCGCCGATCCTGTCCTGTGCGATAAAGATACTGCCGCCATCGTCGATAAAAATCGCGAGTGCGATGAACGGGTAGAGCACCAGCGAGATGATGCCGAGCACAACCGCGACCACCACGTCGATGGCGCGCTTCAGCGGGTCATACAGCAGATGTGCCGAACGCGACACATTGCGTGCAAGCCAGGTAGGACTCACAAGCGACAACGGCACACGACCGAACACTTCTTCATACAGAGCAGATGAGTCAAAGAACGTAATGCCCTGGAGCAGAAAATTGTACAGCTCGGGAAACGCCGCCGACACTCGCGCATCGCAGAAGTCTGCAATAATAAATCGCGGGGAGAGATCTTCAACCGCTTGTGTCACCAGCGTCGGCAGAGAAGTCGACACCGGCGCGATGACGCGCGCCACATGGGCAGGTGCGCGATGTGCCGACGCGAGTGCTTCGACCATCTCGTCTATCTCGGGGCTGCTCCCGACCACGAGCGCGCGCTCTGTCTTTTGCAACCCGAGCCACGGGAACAGCACTGCGCGCCAGAAGAGTACGAGCAAAAATGAAACAGCGAGATAAATAAAGAGCAGCGTTTTTGGCGCAATACCGAACAGTGGCACAAAAAAGAAAAAGAGTGCCGCAATGACAACATTGATTGTCTGCGCGATAAGGAGCGAGCTTGATAGCGCCCGCCGTGCAAAGAGGATGGAGCGACTTTCGTATAGACCCGTGATAAAAAAGATGCCGACCCACACCACGAACAACAGCGAGAACGGCACGAGATGCGCCGCAAACACCGACCACGCGGGCACCTCAAACGCACGCAGAAAAAGCGACAGCCACAACGAAAACACGAAGAAACAAATATCCCCAAGAAATAGAACGGGGGTTCGAGGACGAAACGTTGTCGTCATAGCAATGGTATAATAGTACAACTACCGGCAAAATACTCAAGTTGCATCATGGACAAAAAACCGAAGAAATGCTTGCTGGTTATCACCAAATCCAACTGGGGCGGGGCGCAACGCCACGTCTACAACCTGGCAACCACCCTTCCAAAAGAGGAGTACCTTGTGTCGGTCGCATTTGGAGGAACAGGGGTCGCTGAGAGCGCTCCGGGCGAGCTTGCAGAGCGGCTCGCGACAGCAAAAATACCAACACACTACGTCCGCGCGTTCGCGCGCGACGTATCACTCTGGAGCGACCTGCGTGCACTTGTCGAGATCATCTCGCTTTTCCGTCAAGAGCAGCCGGACGTCGTACACCTGAATTCATCAAAAGCGGGTGGCGTCGGCGCACTTGCTGCACGTATCGCGGGAATAAAAAAAATTATTTTTACTTCGCACGGGCTTGCATGGGACGAAGACCGCAGCCCCTTTGCAAAAAAGCTCATCAAACTATTCTCTTGGTGTACGTTTGCCCTGTGTCATGCGGTCATCACTATCACGCAAGACAACTTCGACCGCGTGCGAGCACTCCCCGGCTGTAGTAAAAAAGTGGTGCTCGTTCGAAACGGACTACCAACGCTTTCGTTTGAGGTGCGCGAACGCGCACGCGTATCACTCGCGCTCAAGACAGGACTCGTCGAACACAGCGATGCTGGTTCGATATGGATCGGTACCATCGCAGAACTGACAAAAAACAAAGGGCTACCCTGCCTTATCGGTGCAGCGAAGCTGCTTGCTGAGCACAGTGATACACGTCGATTTGGCGGGCAGCGATTTCATATCTTCATCATTGGCGGTGGCGAGCAGGAGGAGATGCTGCGCTCGCTCATAATTGAAAATAATCTTGCACACTGTGTACACCTTGTCGGCTTTATCTCCGACGCCTATCGCTATGACCGCGCGTTCGACATCTTCACGCTCACCTCGGTCAAAGAAGGGCTGCCAACCGTGTTGCTCGAAGCAGGACAAGCGGGCACACCAGTTGTCGCAAGTGACATCCCTGGCGCACGTGAGATTGTCACTGACAGCGAAAGCGGACTCCTCTTCCCCACCAAAGATGCCGCGGCACTTGCCGAGCAACTCACCCTACTCATCAACGACCCCGCCTTACGTTCGCGTCTCGCTAAGAATCTCCAACAAAAAGTAACCAGCCAATTTTCAATCGCGCAGATGGTCGAGGAGACGGAGGGGATATACAGAAGCTAGTACAGCACAGCTACCCAAGAAGTGTACGAAGTTTTGCACGCACTTCAGCAAGCACCGAGAGCTCCGCATCACCAACATAGCGACATGGGCGTGCTCGCCAATCGATCGCGCGAACCTGGTCTACCAAGACAACCCCCGATATATTTCCGACATTGCACACCACCTCAAATGGATATCCTTTTTGTCTAGACGTCATAGGGCACACCAGCGCAAGACCCGATGTACTGTTGTATTTCTCTGGAGACACCACAAACACAGGGCGCATCCCTCTTTCTTCATGCCCGAGTGTCGGATCAAGCGACACCACATATACAGCACCCTGCACTGGCGGGGCTTTCTTTGCTACCATATCTCTTTTCCCTTTGGAACGCCCCAGTCTATTTCGATATGCCTATTTTGTGGAGTTATGTTGCGTAGCAATACGTCAAGCGAGATGACTGGCGTCACAACCGGCTGGACACTAAAACCCTCTTTATGTCTTGTTATACTAACTGCTCTACCCTCAAAAATACCAGCACCCTCCGCTACCGCACGAGGTATGCGCAGCCCCAGACTATTCCCCCACTTGCGTACTATTGTCATCATGTGTATACAAAGTATATACTTCTTAATCGCACGGTCAAATCTAAAAAGCATCACCGATCATAGCCGCCAGAGAACTCGCGGTCGAGGGAGTCGCGGTGCGCGGCGCGGGCGTAGGCAGACATACCGGAGAGCATACCGAGTGCGAGAAACTCGGCAATGATATGTGAGCCGCCGTAGCTCATAAAGGGAATAGTGTTGCCAGTCACGGGGAGTAGCCCCATGTTGATGCCGACATGCAGCGCAAAATGCGCACCGAGGTAGCACAGAACCCCGAGCGCAAAGAGCGTTTCGAAGTTAGTCGCGCCAACCGCAGCGATTCCGAGGATCCGCCAAAAAATCACACCAAAGAGCGCAAAAACTATGATGATGCCGACAAAGCCCCACTCCTCCGAAAACGCGGCGAAAATAAAGTCGGTCTGATATTCGGGCAAAAAGCGCAGCTTGCTCTGTGTACCGTAGCCGATCCCCTTGCCAAACAGCTGCCCCGAGCCAACTGCAATGGTCGACTGGAACGCGTTGTAACCCGTGCCGTGGATGTCGCGCGTCGGGTTGACGAAGTTGAGGATGCGCTGCTTCTGATAGTCATGAAAGCCAAAGAGCCACAACCCCGAGAACACTGTCGCGCCAAGTAAAAGAACGACCGCGAGGTGTTTGCGCGAGATTCCCGAGAAGAGCACCATCCCAAACCAGATAAGAAAAACGATAATCGCACCGCCAAAATCTGGCTGCACTGCAATGAGTACGAACACAATCCCCGCATACATGCCTGAGATGATGATGTGCTTGAAGTTACGTATCTCGATGTGTCGCCGAGAGAAATATTTTGCCAGTGCGATAATGAGTGTTAATTTAACAAACTCGACCGGCTCGATGCCAAACCCACCAATAGCAACCCAGCTCTTAGCACCTTTGACCGCATGACCAAGCACAACCAATAAGACAAGCGGGATAATAAGCCCACCATACAGCCCTGCCGCGACAGAACGGTTGCGTAGGAATCGCCAATCGACAAATGCTGCACCAAAAAAGGTCGCCACCCCGAGCACGATCCAAACAATTTGCCGAGAAAACAGTGGATCATTCCCCGAGCACGAGTCCATCGTCACCAAGCCACAGGCACATAGTGCAAGCGCGGCAGCAAGCATGACCCAGTCGACTGAGTGTGTATTTTTTTGGAAGAGTCGAAGGAGTGTCATCAAAAGGAAGGAAGCGGCGTTATCTCTGCACGAACCACATTTGGTATACCTGGTGACCAGGTAAAGACCACATCCGTCGACGAACGATGCGAGAGTAGCGAGATAAAACTCTTGGACGCTGCGAGCGCAACACCGTTAGCATCAAAGAGCACTGCAGCGACTGCGAGGTTGCGCACGTCGCTGATCGTATTGTTCGCGAGAGTGACCGAGAGCCGAGAGCCGTCTGGAGCTAGCTCCTGATTGGTGACTGTCAGTGCCGAGGTTGTGGTTGATGCGACAGTATACCACACTGGCACCTCCGAAAAGGCAAACAGCGTGCGCGCGACCGTGCGGTTGCCAACAGCAATCCCCGGCTCAATAATCGGCACCGTTTGGAGTGGTGGCAAGTCGACCATGCCGTCATGCTCGAGTATCAACGAATTAGCATCATCAAACAGCTGGAACGAGTAGTGTACTTGCTTCGCTCCCGCGTTTAGATTATCGTTTTCGACGTATGCGGCCGCGGTGTAGGTGTGTGACCCATTGTAGGTGTGTGACCCATTGGGGAACGAGCGTGCCCACAACACCACTGGATCGTGCGTCTGTCCAGAACAGATACGCGCACACGAGCCGCCGCAGTCGATACCGGTCTCGGTGCCGTTTTGTTTTCCATCAAAGCAGGTTGGTGTTGTGGTTAATAGTGTCTCCCCTGCCAATACAAGCCCCGCAAACACCAAGACACCAACCACACCGAGGTAGACCAGTTTTCTTCGTGTGCTCCAGGACAACATGCCATAATATGATACCACAAAAAAACGCGCTTCCCTAAACGCGATAGCTGGTGTGTAGTGTTTAGACCCTCTACTCTGGCGGTTAGCTACTCTCCCGCGCGGTAAAGCGCAGTACCATCGCCACTAGCGAGCTTAACTTCCGTGTTCGGAATGAGAACGGGTGTGACCCCGCCGTTAAACCACCAGAGTGGAACGTCTAAATCTTTTTTTAAGGCATATGGACAACAAATTATTGCGATTCTCAAGTTCTAATTCCCTCACAAGAGTAGGAAACTCGATCGATTAGTACTTCTCGGCTCAGCACATTGCTGTGCGTACACCTAAAGCCTATCAACGTGATCATCTCTCACGGATCTCAAATGATTACTCATCTTAGAGTCGGCTTCGCGCTTAGATGCTTTCAGCGCTTATCCAATCCCGACATAGCTACTGGGCGGTCCGCTTGGCAGCAGAGCCCACACACCAGAGGTCAGTTCACTCCGGTCCTCTCGTACTAGGAGCAAATCTCTTCAATAATCGACGCCTGCAGTAGATAGGAGACCAACCTGTCTCACGCATCGTTTCACTTATTACTAAGTGGATTGGACTATATATTCACCCTTTTATAGGGGTTCGACGTTTAGTCTCTACGGGCACTATGCCTCGATTCAAGCGTCTCTTTGAGTAATTCAACTCTCCGAATCGCTCGATTAGTTTCATCAACTTAGCGAACTCTTTTTCATTCGTAACCATTTTACGATATGCGAGTATCTCAAGCATCAATATCACTTGTTTCTGTTTTAGCAGAACATATGGCTGGACAGCTTCCAGAAACTCACGAATTGTTGCCTCTTTGCCGATGATGTATTCGATTATTCCATCGCTGCGCTCTCGGACATATCCAGAGCCGACCAGTTGACAGAGTTTTTCGAATAGCTTTTTTGACTTGCTTGATTGGAAAAATACTACATACGGTGCAACTTGAAACCCGTACCGATAAGTCGGATTCGGTTTCAGCCGAACATATATACTTCCATCCCCGTCTAAAAAGCCAGCTAGATACGCTTTTGTTGTTGATGACATCGGTCGCATAACTTCCCTCGGTATTATCCTACCATATGACAGGTTGGACTCCACCGATATAAGTCGATTTCTCGCGGCAGATTACTCTGCCGCGCCGCCGTGGCGGATTGGTTTCTATCTTTTTTATTTGTTTATAGACGAACTTCTCGATTGTGTGGGTTCAGATCGTTCAACCCCCTACTTCGATTTCTCAAAGTCAAGAACCTGAACGGTCTGAACCCAGCTCGCGTATCACTTTAATTGGCGAACAGCCAAACCCTTGGGAGCTTCTTCACCCCCGGGATGTGATGAGCCGACATCGAGGTGCCGAACTCTGCCGTCGCTATGGACGCTTAGGCAGAACTAGCCTGTTATCCCCAGAGTAGCTTTTATCAGATAATCTTCCACCGCGTCTAATACGGATGGTCGGTTCACTATGGTCAGCTTTCGCTCCTGCTCGGCATTTACACCTCGCAGTCAAGCCCTCTTTTGCCATTGCGCTATCGGCACGGTTTCCATTCGCGCCTAGAGGACCTTAATACACTCCTCCGTTACTTTTTAGGAGGATAGCGCCCCACTAAAACTACCCACCAGATACTGTCTCGACCAGGTTTTGCCCGGCCGGTTAGTGTGTACAAAATTGCAGAGTGGTATTTCACTGTCGAGTAGAGTTGAGCCAAAACCCAACACATCAAACCTCTCCCACCTATGCTACGCAGTAATCCCGTACACACAATATCAAGCTATAGTAAAGCTTCTGGGGTCTTTTCGTCTATCTGCAGGTAACCGGCATCTTCACCGGTACTGTATTTTCACCGAGCTGTTCTCCGAGACAGTTCCCAAGTCGTTACACTATTCGTGCGCGTCTGAACTTCATTTTGAGTTTAATTGTCTCTAGCGCGCAACTAGAGAACCTCCTACCCCGCATTACTGCGGGCATTAGACTATATCTTCATCTGCGAAGTGTTTTGAGAATCGCGGACAGTGTAAGCTTGCGCTTTCCTGATCCATTCATCTTGTACGCACTCTTGAGAATTGCTCTCAAGCCGCACACTTCTTTATGCTCTGCATTTTGCATCTGCCGACAGATTTCTGCAAATCGCAGAAAATCTTGTTGTTTTGCTGATTTTAATGGGAATGTTTCGAAATGTGGAATCACTTTTTTGAGAAGATCCTCCGACTTTCGGACTTCATACTTGAGCGTCCGATCACTCCAGTCGCGGCGTATATGTCCGCAACCGAAGTATTCGTGCATCAAGTCCAAGACCTCGCGCCGATCATAATTTTGACCGACACAAAAACTTGGCTTTACTTCCCACCCGATACGGAGCTTTTCGCGCCTCGAGAACGAAACGGAAAAACATCCTTCTCCATCAACATATCCGGAGATGTAGTTTGCGAGCTCTCTTCGCAGAGCCGGCGTGTTATAGCCTTTCATACAATATAATTGTATTACCTGGGCTATCTGTGCGCCACTGGTTGGCGGTGCACAAGTCGTTACGGGGTCAATCCCTCGATATTTCTCGGGACGACTTCCCACGGTATTATCTTTCCATCATCACGCTTCACTAGAGCGCTCCAGTTAAGACTTCACCGTTATAAGCCGGATTTACTCACGTTCAATTCAATACTGAACGTGCGAATCTTTTCATGCACGTCACCGCGCAAGCTGGCAATTCAATTACCAGACAAGGAATTTCGCTACCTTAGGACGATTATAGTTATCGCCGACATTCACCAGGGCTTATAGCACTCACCAGTACATATTGCTACATACCAACGGCGCTAGTTGACCTTCTGGCATTGGTCAAGTGTCACCCCCTATACATCCTCTTGCGAGTTCGCAGGGAGCTGTGTTTTTGGTAAACAGTCGCTTGGGAAACTTTCGCTGCGGCCCATCTTACGATGGGCAGGCCTTATTCCGAAGGTACGGCCGATTTTTTGCCGAGTTCCTTGGAGAACACTCACTCGTTCGCCTTGCTCTTCTCGAGCTGATCACCTGTGTCGGTTTGCGGTACGGTCGAACGCTCGGTTACGCTTAGAAGCTTTTCTTGGAAGGCTCTTCACAACAATCCAGCAGAGCCGAAGCCCTACCGTGCTACGCAGTTATGATAGTTGCATTAAAGCAGCACACCGGATTTGCCTGGCGTACCTATCTGAAACTACGAACGTCAATCCAATAAGACGCTGTTGCTTGTATCCTCCGTCACTCCATCGCCCGAGCGCCGGTTGAGGAATATTAACCCCATGTCCATCGCCTCCGGCTTTCGCCATAGGCTTAGGCCCGACTAACCCTTCGCTGATCACCATCGCGAAGGAAACCTTGATCTTTCGGCGTGCGGGGATCTCACCCGCATTGCGGTTACTTGTGCCTGCATTCTCACTTCCCAGCGCTCCACTATGGTTCACACCTTTAGCTTCATCGCGAAGGGAACGCTCTCTTACCGCTCATCCAAGTTAATGGACAAGCCCTCAGTTTCGGTATCGTGCTTAAGCCCCGATTATCTTCGGCGCAAGATCTCTCGATGAGTGAGCTATTACGCTTTCTTTCAAGGATGGCTGCTTCTAAGCCAACCTCCTCATTGTCAATGAAATCTCACCTCCTTGTGATGCACTGAGCACGAATTTTGGGACCTTAACTGGAGATCTAGGACTCTTCTCCTTTTGTACGGTGGAGCTTAGCCCCCACGTACTAACTGCCGCATAGCACAAACGGTATTCGGAGTTTGATAGGATTCACGAGATTGCTCCCTGTTGAACCCTTCCAGTGCTCTACCCCCGTCTGTCAATTGATGCGACGCCAGCCCAAAAGCTGTTTCAGAGAGAACCAGCTATTACAATGTTCGATTAGCTTTTCACTCCGACCCACACGTCATCCGAATGTTTTGAACGGCAAAACGGTTCGGGCCTCCAGTGCAATTTCTTGCACCTTCACCCTGCGCATGGGTAGCTCACATTGCTTCGGGTCTTATGCATACTACTATTGGTCGCGCTATTCACACTCGGTTTCCCTTCGGCTCCATGGTCATCCCACTTAGCCATAACGCAGCATACATAAACTCGCAGGCTCATTCTTCAATAGGCACGCCGTCGAGGAGTTACCCCCTCTTCGACTCGTTGTAGACATATGGTTTCAGATCTATTTCACTCCCCTCGCCGGGGTTCTTTTCACCTTTCCCTCACGGTACTAGTTCACTATCGGTCTTTGAAAGTATGTAGCCTTACCGGTTAGTTCCGGCAGATTCGCTCAAGCCTTTCGTGTCTTGAGCTACTCAGGAACAATGAACAAAGTTGTTTTGTTTTCGCCTACGGGACGTTCGCCCTCTTGGGTGCTGCTTCCCAGCAGCTTCGGCTAACACAACAATTTGTAACTTTGTGACTGCTTAAAGCAATCTATCATCGTCCTACAACCCCCAAGACGTGCTAGATCCTACACACCAGCGTTGCCGCAATGTGCAAAATCTAGGTTCTCGGGTTTGGGCTCCTTCGTGTTCGCTCGCCGCTACTAACGAAATACTCTATTGGTATCTTTTCCTCCAGGTACTGAGATGTTTCACTTCCCTGGGTATGCACTCCGACGTAACGTCGGAGTTCTCGACGTTTCTTTCGAGAGAGTTTCCTCATTCGGACATCTCCGGATCGAAGGTTGCTTGGCACCTCCCCGAAGCGTATCGCCGCCACGCTGCGTCCTTCATCGCCTTTCAAAGCCTAGGCATCCACCATACGCCCTTATTGTTTCCTTTCTCTTGTGAAGGAGAAACGAGAAACTTAAGAACCGCAATAATTTGTTGTCTATTTTTTGTTACCTTTGTCCATCTCCACAAGTCGAAAAGACCCATACGGGAAATCTCTCATGGGATGGGTTTCAGTTGTCAAAGATTCTCGCACTCACCAGATTTGTACCCCACCCTGCTTCGCGCAGACGCTTCGCAGGGCAAAGAAAAAGCCGCTTTCTCTGAAGCGGCGGCGAGCCAATCGGCTTACCGTCCTCCTTAGGTTAGCTTTTCTTTGGTCAACATCTGTACAGGCGAGTATATAGGAGTGTGTGCAGGGTGTCAACAAACCCAGAAAGTGTTTCCGTGTACTTGCTTTTTCAGCGTTTATTGACGTTGAAATATTTATGTGATACATTGTCTTTAGTGCTGCCGACAATACCGTTTGGCAGCGAACTCTGGAAGGGCTGATAGCATGTTTCTCTACAATATCACGCACGTGTTGGAGAGTCCGCATCCCGTATTGGACTGCGCAGTCCTCGGTGTCGGCTTGATTTGCATTTGGTTCTTTTTCTATTGTATCTACATGTACTTCAAGAGCAAGAGGCAGTGGATGTAGCCCGCATACTTCGCGGCGCGGGACTCCCTCCCGCGCCGCCGACCACCTCCCAAATTTTTGGGAGGTGTTTTTGTTTTTAGGTGGAACTATATCTCCCAAAACTCTTTTTCGGAAATCTGGAGTTGTTTCAGAACATGTTTAAAGAAACCAACCTTTAGTTCTCTGCCTGCATGTACAGGAACAGACACCATCTCGCCAAGGGCGTCATGCTTCATGATATGATGACTCCCCGTTCGTCGCACCAAGACAAACCCGAGGCGCGACAGCTTTCGCACCATCTCCTTGCCTTGGGGAATCTGCGTCATGATGATTACAAAAGAGTGCCCGACAGGAGACAGGTTATGCAGGCACGCGGATTTGCGTTGTGCTCAAGAAGTTGGAACGCGGCGCTGATTCTTTCTTGTCTTTGAGCACATCAAGACACAGCTCGACCACTTCTTGGAGATTCGCGTACAACTCGTCGAGCGTCTCCCCTTGCGTATAACAGCCAGGGATAGCTGGGACATACGCCCAGTAACCAGACTTCTCATCTTTTTCGATGATTGCCGTATAGCTCAAGATTTTCTTGGTCTTTGTCTTGTGTGTTGTAGCAACCTTCTTCATATCACCATGATAGCGAATCTCGCTGGAGAATGCAAAAACGGGGACTCCTTAGTCGCGGTGCTTTCTGATATTGAGAAAAAGGTACGCGTCGTCTTCGATACAAAAATATGCTCGCACATTGTCGGTAATGCGTATTTGCCAGATACCATACTCCTCGTCGTACTTCTTGGCGCGAAGTGACGGATGCCTGATGTCGTGCAAGAGAAAGTTGAGCTGCTTCCCGAACACACTCCGCACCTCTTTCGGGAATTTCTGAAACTCCTTCTTGAATCGCGGAGTGCGCTCGTATCTCATATGCCTGGGCTTCGCAAATCAGCCATAAACTCTTCGACCGTATCAAACGGGCCAATCACTTTTCGCTCGGCAATTTCTTGCAAACTTACTTGCAACCATTTCGGGAGCTTTTTTGCTGTTACTCTTTTTTCGTCTTTCCCACGAACCATACGAGTAGGCACAGCGTTTTTCAACACTTGTACCTCTGCCTCAAGGGCGCGAACCCGCTTTTCGAGTGCTACGGTGGTCATATGTACAGCATAGCACATTCGCTTTTTGGTATGCAAAAATCCGCCCTTCGTTTCAAGAGAGCGGATGTTTGCTGTGTGTTGTTGTGACTACTGAATCGATTAGGAACGGAAAACCAAGCTGCGAGATGGAACAGGATACTATTTGCGATCCTGGAAGCCTTCGCGGGTGCGATCGAGGAAGCGAGCTGCCGTCTCTTGGCCACCGAGACCAAAGGCGAGACCGAATGCCAGCGCGAGCGCGACCACAACACCAGTGAGCAGTGTCTGGAGGATTGTCTGTGCAATCTGCAACTGCTCGAGGACTGCGAGGATGGCGAACGCCCAGATTGCCCAGCGAGCAACGGTGCCCGCTACTCCTGCACCTGCGATGCCCGCTGCGCGTGCCGCACCCGAGACAACACCCTGCGCCACCTGTGCGATCACCGCTGCGACAAGCAGGATGAGCACCGAGATGATGACATTCGGCAGGAAGCCGACGACGATCTGCTGCAGGAAGTAGGTCACCTGTCCAAGATTCAAGATCTGGAGTGACGCAATCAAGAATACAAGGATGATAAACCACTTAATCAACTCGCCGAGAAACGTACCCGAGTTGAGCTTGTAGCCCGCGCGATGCACCACCTCCTCAAACCCTGCCGAGCGCAGCGCCTGGTCAATCTTCAGCGCCTTGACCGCCTCGGCGATAACCCAGCCGACCCAGCTGGCAATAACCCAACCCACGACAAAAACGATGAATGCGATTACCAGGTTCGGGAGAAAACTGACGACGCTCCACAGCAGGTTAAAAAACGACTGCTGGAGAACAAGACCCCACTGCTCAAGAATCATACGACGTATATAGTTAAAGAAATAATACTATGGCTGATACGCCTTCTATTGTATCTCGTCTTGCGCCACAACACACTACCCCGCGGGGCGGCACTGTGGATAAGCTAGAGCGACTGTTTTCGCCCAAAATTGAGTCGGTCGAGCACCACCTTGTGCGGGTAGTCGAGCACATCGCGGATGAGCTTGTCGTTCATATTGAGCCGATAGGTCAACTCCTCGCTCGTGAGCAGGGCGTACTTCATCTCCTTGCCAATCTCCGCCTCGAGCTGGCGGATTCGCTCGCGCAGCTTGCGCTCCTGCATCTTGTCGCCGACGATCAGGATGTCGAGCCGCCCTGTCCACTCCTCGACAAAGACACCCGAGAGCACGACCATCTTGAGCGAGCCGATGCCGCGCAGGCGCGAGACGATATCGGCGCTGCGCGCAGGCGCGTTGAGCAGCAGGTTTTGTAGTGCGGTCACATACTCGAACGAGGTGTTGAGCGCGAAGCGGATGCCTTTGCCGCGTGTCGCGCGCTCAACAAGACCAATGCGCTCGAAGAGCGTCGTCTCGTGTCGTGCCTCTGCCTCGGACACGCGCGCGCGATCCGACGCCTCGGCGACGGTAAACGACTGCCGTGGATTAAACAAAAAAAGGCGCAGGAGTTTTACCCGAGCGGCGCTGCCAAACAGTTTCGCAAGATCATCAGTCATACAGGAAATACAGTACCCCTTCGTCAGTCAGTCGGGCAAGTGTCCTCGTATTGTAGTCAAAACAGCTGATAACGCAAAGTTGCCCACTACCACAAAAACGTGTTGCGCAGCTTCATCGCATTCCCATGCTGCAACATCCCTATATACGAAAGCACCGCCGAACTATCTGCTTCGAGCCCCTGCACTCGCTTGAGCATCCGCCGCTTGGTACTCGTCCGCAGCACCCGATGGTCGGGAAAGTGCACCCAGCCGAGAAAGTCGATACCTGTTGCAACCGTGCTAATCGAGACTTTTTTTGGATGGAGCATGAGTCGCATCTCTTCCAACAGAAACCTTCTGATGTGCATGAGCAACTGTTCGAGCCATTCTCTATCACGCGATAGAATCACAAAATCGTCTGCATACCTGATGTAGTATTTCGCCTTGAGTTGCCGCTTCACACACTGATCAAACTCATTCATGTAGACATTTACGAGCAGCTGGCTCGTGAGATTACCGAGCGGCAGACCAACACCTGCGGTGCCTGAGTTGAAACTGCTGACGATTTTTGCCAGCAAATCTTGTATATCCATATCGACAACGTACCGCGAAACAGTCGTGAGTAGTGTCTGTTGGTCGATAGAGGCAAAGAATTTCTTGATGTCGCATTTGAGCACCCAGACTGTCTTCGTGTGATTGCGTGACTCTTTGCGAGCAAACGCCCGAAATCGATTCATCGCTCGGTGTGTGCCCTTCCCCCGCCGACAGGAGTACGAGTCGGCGATAAACGTAGCGTCAAAGAATGGGTAGAGTTTGCGATACAGTGCGTGGTGCACCAGCCGGTCGCGTACCGTCGCCTTGTGTATGTCGCGAGGTTTAGGATCAGTTATCTTGAAGTGCTGATAGCCGCCGTGTATGTAGGTTTTGTTTTGCAGGTCTTGATGCAACGTTAGGATATTATCCATAAGACGATACTGAAACTCGCGTACATCTTTTTTGTTGCGTTTGCCGTGCACAAACTCCCGCCACGCAGCGAGCAGATTCTCGACCGAAATGATATCTTGGTAGGTATGACTGAAACTAACTCGACTCATACTACGAAGCGTACCCCCCCCGATACCTTCTGCCCGTGTTGGAGCGAATCAAACAGTCTTACCTCTTGTGGCATACGTACCATTCTACACTCCCCAAAATACATCGGTACACCTTGGGCGAAAAGGTAGATACGCTCTTTGTTGAGATTATAGAAGCAGCGGCGAGCGCAACATTTTTAGCGAAGGACGAAAAGGTGCCGTGGGTGCGGCTCGCGATACGCAAGCTGGACACGCTCAAAATCCTTTTGCTGATTCTCTGGGAGAGTAAGTCGCTGGATGATACGAAATATATTGCGCTTTCTGTGCCGCTTGATGAAACAGGCAAGATGCTCGGTGGGTGGTATGGACAACTCACCAAACAAAACTCCCCCGCCGGAGCGAAGGAGAAATGAAGAGAGTTGCGACACGGAGAACGCGAACCCGTTGTCACGATTCCACCTGTTGTCAGGCTTGTCATAGTACGCGTTTAGCCAGCAACCGTCGTCATTGCGGTTCGCGCCGAGCAAGTTCGGATCGCCGTCGGATTGCGCGAAACATCTTCCATACCACCACCCCTTGAATACTCTCAGAGTTGAATCGAATTCGACATCATAATGCCATAATGTTTCGCACCAAGTATCTTCAATTTTTTGAAGTGTCTGCATGCGCCACGCTTTCTCTAACCGTAGCCAGAGAAATTCCGAGCACATGGATACTGGATTCGGCAGCGAGAAACCGTAATCGCTCGCGTATGCGCCTACTACCACAGTACATACTATCATCAATATGATTAGGTAGATTAGGTGCAGATATGAAAGTGCCCCGCGTCTCCAACGCGGGGCACAAAGGGCTAAGACCAAAAGGACTGAAGTCCAAAAGATCTTAGGGTTAAGAACTGGTTTGCGACACGGGGAACGCGAACCCGTAGTCACGATACCACCTGCGGCCAGGCTTGCCACAGCACGCGTAGAGCCAGCAACCGCCGTCATGGCGGCTCGCGCCGAGCAAGCGCGGATCGCCGTCGGAGTCCTTTATAGGTTCATGCATGGCGATTATTGCCCACAGACCCATTGCTGCGATATCCTCGTCCGTGAACTTCACACGAATGAGGCAGGCCAATTCGGCGGTCGGTTTCAAGAACGTGCCTTTTTCGGCACGAGCGCAAATATTATTCGTAATCCGGTCGTCGTCCTTGAAGGACGTGCCCTTGAGGACGGCAACTTCGTTCGTCACGCCGCTCGTCGGGACGAAGTCCGGCGAGCGAAGCAGCTGCTTGGCGTAGTCTCCGACGCGGAAATTGTTGCCTTCCAGACGCTTGATCCAATCCTCGCCGGTCGTGCCGTCGCTGGTGACCGAGAAATAAATGACGCCGCCTTCCTCGCGCCACGAACGGGTCGGTTCGGAAACGGTCAGTTCACCGCGGAGAAACCGCAGTGCCCTGCTGGGGCCACCAAGCATTTTGACGATGGCGTTGAGTTGACCCGCAGTGAGGCTGCTAGACGCAAACCGATCTTCGGACATAATATTCTCCCGTGGGCTCATTCGCCCATTCAGTTCCCTCTCATCCGAGGAGGAGCTTGGCGAACCAATTCGCCATAGCTCTAAAAAGCCCTTTATTTGAGCGTCTTGGAGCTATGGCGAAATTGTTACTATCGATGTTCAGCTGCATAGAGCGTACCATATTATATGTACAAAAGTCAATAGATGTGTCGTATCGATAGTTTTTGCGATAAAAAACACCGGCTCAAAAATGAGTCGGTGGCGATGGGGGGTGGGGTGAGAACGGGTGGGTGGAGAGAAGTGGAGAACGAAAGAGCAAGGGAACGGAGCGAAAAACAAGCGGGAAAAAGAGAACGAGAAACGGGGAGAAAGGGATGGCGGGAAAGAAGTTGGAAAAGAGTGGGAAGGTACTAGGAGACAGTACGAAGGTGAGTGAGAGTAAAAGATACAAACACTCGAGAGTGTGGTGTCCGTCAGCGCAGAGCGCCGCGGTATTACCCAACAGGCCTCCACTGTCAGTCCTGCGCAGGATGTAATTTCGCGCACAGGTTCATCTACTTAGTACTACTCACGAAAATGGAAAAGGTTTCAGCCTAAAATTGCACATGCAAAAATCCGCCGACCAATAGCCAGCGGATTTTTGCGAAAACGTATTGAGCACAGGAGAACAGTTGCGGATTTGGGTTGGATTATTTCAGCTCGACCTTGCCGCCGGCTGCCTCGACTGCTGCCTTGAGCTTGTCGGCATCCTCCTTCTTCATCCCCTCCTTGAGGACAGACGGGGCTGCGTCGATGAGATCCTTTGCCTCCTTGAGGCCGAGGCCAAGCGCGTCCTTGACCGCCTTGATCACCTGCACCTTGGTTGCGCCTGCGTCGGTAAGGTGGACATTAAACGAGGACTTCTCCTCCTTTGCCTCGGCTGCGGGGCCAGCGACAGCGACTGCTGCTGCCGAGACGCCCCAGTGACCCTCGAGCGTCTTGACGAGCTCGTGGAGCTCGAGCACGGTAAACTTCTCGACTGCGCTGACAATATCCTTGAACTTTGCGGGGATGCTTACTTTTGCCTCCTCGGGAGCTGCTGCGGGTGCAGCTGTCTCGACGACTGTGTCTGTAGTTTCCATAGTTGTTTCGTTCCCGACGCTTTGGTCGGGACCCCGACCCCTTTGGGCGTCGGGGCTGCCATAGTGGCGATTATCTATAATATTATGCACTCTTCTTCGCCTGTTCGCTGAGCGCGACCGCAAAGCGCTGGCGCGGGCTGTTGATAAGCTGTACGAACTGCGCACGGAGTGTCTGGAGCCCTGGGATCGCGGCGATTGCCTTGATGCCCGAGGCGTCGACATACGACCCGCCAAAGACGCCGCCCGCCCACACGAGGTGCTCGGGAAACTTCTTGACGAAGACCGCCAACTCACGTGCTGGAGCCAACTCGTCGGCGCTGTAGGCGATCGCGACCTCACCCTCGAGGGCTGGGAACGTGCCTGCATACTTTTTTGCATCAAGCGAGCGACGCACGAGCGTCTTCTTTGCCACCGTGTAGCCGACACCTTGCGCACGCAGTGCGCGGCGCATCTCGCTCTGTTCCTCGACCGTAAGACGAGTGAAGCGAGCGAAGACGATGGTCGAGCTCTTGTCGAGAATCTCGTCAACCTTTGCGATGATTTCTGCCTTCTTCTGTTTAGTGATAGCCATGGTTTTGTTGAGCATCGCTCGCCCTGTGGCGAACAAAAATGCCCTAATTTAAGGGCATGGAGTCGACCTGACTCGTCTGGATAGTTCCAGACTCTGCCTCGGCAGGGCTTATGGGTGCCTGCTGTCTCTGGCCCTTATGAGTACAAATTACTGCGGCAGCGCCACATTGTCAACCGGCGTCGTTGACGGCGCCTGGTGGAGCGCATCAACCAAAAGCACTCCAAACGCGACCACCAGTATCGCCAAAAAACCAAAGAAGAAATGCCAAAACGTTTTGGTGAAATAGCGTCGCATACAGTGGATACCGTGTATGGGTATTCTATCACAGTGACACTGGCACAAGGTCTTCGAACCAGATATGATCACCCAGGTCGGAGCGCAGCGTTACACCCGATAATGCTACACCGTCAAATTGTGTCCCGAGCGGGAACGATGTCGATTTCCACACACAATCAGCCGATTTCGTGTCATCTTGCAACAGACACGTCTCGATACTCGATGCGCCCTGCCGCCATGCGATGTAATACTGATGCCAAACATTGTCGTTCGGCATGTTCGGGTCAAACAGTTTTACATACGGCCCATAGCAATCGGTCCAAATTGCACTACAAATGCCGATATTTCCGGTGACTTGCATAAAACCACTCACCGCCTTTGCCCAGACAGTATACGCGCCAGCACTTGTGCCAACACCAGTCTCTTTGTAGATATACGGCTCGTGCGACGGCGTACCAAGCCCACCGAGACCGCCGTTTCCGACGATGCACCCACTCCCTGTATCACGACAGCTGCCGTCCGTACCGTCGTCGGCAGTAAAATCAATCAACGTGCCATAATCGGTATGGGGCACTTTCCACCCTTGCGAATCATAGTTGCTAAACGTGTCAATAATGGTCGTAGGAGCATCGCCAGCACAATTAAAGAAGCATCCGTTCACTACGGGGCCGCCGGTGATAGCATCGATACGAAACATATCGTTTCCAACCCGCTCGGTGAGTAGCCCCATCGAGCCGATCACCCTGCCAGAGTATATGTCGTTATAGCAGTTTGATGGGTCACCTGTGCTCGGCGCAGACGCCACATCAGGCAACCCGTCGATACTCACTGAAAAATGACACGCATGCGGGTCGGTCATATCCCATCGGTAGGTGAGAATATGCCACTCGCCCAGATACAGCCCCGACGCGAACGTGTTGGATCGGTTGTCGAGGATTTTAAAAGTAGTGTCAGTATCCTTCTGAAAATCAATCTCCGATTTTCCTGATGGACTCGAACTGTTGCCAAAATAGATACGGACCAGACCATACCCGAGCGACCCGCTCGCATAAAAACGTATCGTCCATTGTCCCTTCGCCATATCTGCACCACTTTTCCAATTTTCGCCATCAGTGCCGGAAGAGATAACGCACTTGCCTGTGTTTTGATAACAACCGGCGGTGGTCACCTGCCAGGCATGTTGCTCACTTTGCCACATACTCTGCGTGTAGAGACCGCCGTCAAAATAGCTGTCGAATGAGTCGCTAAACGGCGCGTTGGTCGTCGAGGGGTCATCGGTCGCCACCGGCGGCGGCACCCACACATACACCTGCTGCAGCAGAGAGGAAGTCGCGGCACCCGAGGCGTCGTAGGCGGTGATCGCGAGTGTCGAGGTCGCTTCGTTGGGTAGCACCACAGCACTACTGGTCGCGGTTGTAGTCGCCACTTCGACGCCGTTCACCTCGATGCCGTAATAGACCGCCGCGAGCACGTCGCTCCACACGAGCGGTGTCGTGGTCGCAGCTATCGTACATGTTGCCGGAGCGACCACAGCCGCACAATCAGAAAGTGTCAGCGCCGGCGGCGTCGTGGTCGAGACAAAGAGTGCTGGTGTCGTGGTCGCGGCTGTGGTCGAGGCATCAGTATCCACAGTAGTATCCACTACAAAACTGTTGTTGCTGCCACCTCCGGACAGGAGGCTACTGCTCGGCAAGGTGCTCGCCGTTGTAGATGCAGATGAGGTGGCAGCGGACGCTACCAATGGCGTAGCGGGAGTCTTCGACGCGGGTATGTTGCTCGGCGCGAGCGCGACCGATGCGCCTTGGTTGGTGTTCGATGACGAGGGAGACTGCTTGCCCGGCGGCACACCGTTGAGCTCGTCGAGGTCCTCGGTGGACAAACTCGACCCATAAAGCTTTTTCATGATTGCAAAGTTCTTGTCGCGATTCTCCGGCGCAGCCGGGTTGACCGCAGGACTCGACGCCACCTGCGCTGCGCCGCCAACCAGCGATGCCACCGCCGCGACACCAGTCTGGATAGCTCCGAGCGTGAGCGAGCCTACCGCCGCCAGCCCCTCGACTCCAAGCGTCGTACCCACCACGGTCACTTTGGCGACAGGGTCGGCGACCGCGAGCGCCACCTGCTGCGCTCGGTAGCCAAGCGATGGGTCGGGCGCATCAAAACAGTCGCCCGTATTGGACGCAAACGCGGGCTGCAGCTTCGACAGCGCGCTGTTGATATCTCCGACGATACGATCCGGCGCACCGGTGAGATACGCGTCAGAGAGCAGGTGCCCAGGAAACGGGTTCTTCAAATCGGCAGCAGCGAGCGGGATGTCGATATTTGGCGGTAGCGGCTGCGGCGCGTGCACCTCGCGAGCGGCGGCGATAAGCATCGCAATGAGCGAATCCTCGTGTGAGGTGAGGTACGCTCCCCCACCAGCGACCGAGGATGCCGGCGTCGCGATGTTGTAGACACCGACTGCCTCACGCGGCTCGCCGTGCGATAGCAAATAACTGTACATCGCGTTGGTATAAAAGGTGCCCTGCGAGTGCCCGAGCAGTAGTACTTTGCGTGTCGTCACCTCGGGCTGTATCTGCATCAATATCGTATCAAGATCATAGTCCGATACCGACCATCCCAACATCTGCGCCGCCGACTGCACCAAATCCCCCGCCCCCGCCAAGTGTGTTGGGTTGTAGCCAGTTATGAAAATAGTTCCCGTATTTTTCCCTAATTTCTTTTCAAACTTGTCTCTCAAAGTATTCAAGTCATCTTTTGCTTCGTTTTCACTCGTTAAAATTCCGTTCACATACACAACAGTTTGCCCATCTGCCCGACACGCCCCAAGCACGTATGAAAACGGCGTAAAAAGAAATAAGAGAACTAAAAACAAATTACTAATTCGTCTCATTCCTAATTAGTTAATGAATCTAGACTAATATCACAACCATCTCCTCCTTCTGAGGCATACGAGGTCTGATATGAAGCATCATTTTTTATTTTTTCTTTTCTTAATGCGGTATTGAAAACTAGATCTTCCACTTCCTTATTACGCGCATCCATCAATGCAAAAACTTTTTTATCAAACTCTGGTGTAGTGGTCGGACTCAGAGCAGGAGTAGTGTCAGAGATACAGCTTGTTCCACGACCCTCCTTTTGTGCGACAGCTACCCACGTTCCCGAACTAAACACCTGCGTTAATTCCAACTGCAACGCGAGCGCATACTGCAACTCGGCGGCACGGATTTTTTCTGAGTCGGGATGCAGGCGAAAGACGGCGAGCTCGACGTCGTCGCGGATGCCGTTTCGGTTGGCGTCGATGCCAGCGACGGTCGCATCATTTTTCGCCTGGTCGGGCACGGGCGGCAGGTGCGAGCCATCGACGTCGGCGAGCGTGATATGCTGTGCGTTGATATAGGCGACCACCTTCGCGGTCTTTTCCTGCTCGGCGACCGCCGGCATGCGGTAGATCACCAGGCCAATATAGAGCACGAGCAACACCCCGAGCGGCCAGCGCACCACCCGCCATGTCTTGTGCAAAACGCCTTGCAGCTTTTCTTTCATAAAAAGTCTTGCCCTTAGTATCTACCTCTACACAAACTTTTCCAGCCCCTCCCCCAGCGCAGCTGTGGATAACTTTTTTATACAGAACGGAGGACCGACCTCCGTATCTACACCTCCTTCTCCGGAGGTCGGTCCTCCGTATACCAACGAAGCAGCTCGTCGAGATCATTTTGGGTACGAAGAAAGTCCGGAATATCATCAAGAGAAAGAATGGCGCGCTGCGGTCGAACACCACCAAGATAGTCTGCATAGCTAGAGTAGGGGTATCCGGCGAGAAATGCGTGCATCGCATCCTTGTCTCTATTTGCCCGCTTTTCCCACTCCGAATCGTACAGATCAAGCGGGTTCAGGTGCACATAGGCGAATAGATAGCGAAAATACTCTTCTGTATCAACATGTTTGCTCTTAAACCGACCTTGGAACAATACGCCGCTGTGTTCATGCTTAGCATTGAAATACATCGAATACCCCGTAAGAACCTTTTTGAAAAATGAACTGATACCGTTTTCGGCCTTCTGGCGAACAATCAGATGAATATGGTTCGGCATGAGACAATATGCGAGAATATCGACCAGCTCGCGAGTCGGTTTTTCCTCCTCAAACATGGTTACGGAGGACCGACCTCCGTATTTCTTAAAGAGCGTGCGCATTTCGAATCTGGCGGAGTCGTTTGCAACATACAACAAAAGCAGCAGTCGCTCGTAATCCATCTGCGAGGTAAAAACTTCTTTTTTATGGGCGCCGCGGTTGTAGATATGATATACCTCACCCGGAGCGAACGTTGTATTTCTCTTCATACGCTATCAGCGTACGGAGGACCGACCTCCGTATACCCTGCAGTATAAACCCAGACGGAGGTCGGTCCTCCGTGTATCCACTCTCCTACCGCGGGAAGCAGGGGGTGGAGGTCGATGCCGGGCAGTGTGCCAAGGTTTGCTGGTAGGCGGTGGTGGAGATCTTTTGGATAAGCGCCTGCAAGGATGCAAAGGACGAGCCGCGGGTCATCACGCACAGCAGGTAGGGATGGTCGGGATAGTAGACGATGCCGCAGTCGTGCAACTCTGGCATCGCGGGCGAGGTAGCGGTCGCAGGGTCGGTCGTGTCGCCAAACTTGTGTGCGACCACGATACCTGGCGGCACGCCAGCGACCAGCCCGAGCGTGTACTGTGCCCGCGAGAGCAGGTCGAGCGCCCGCTGTGAGTCGGCAGGAGTCAAGTAGGTGGTCGAAAACAGCACGCGGAAGATGAGCGAATACTGCTCGACCGAGAGAAAGTCGGTCACTTTTGTCCCCTCGTTGGATGGGTTAGGAATCTTGAGATCAGTAAAGATCTGATTGAGCGCGGCAAGCGTACCTGGGTCGAGATTGTCTGTCAGCGTAGTAAGCGCGTCATTGTCCGAGTAGCGGATCATTTGGTCGATCACCTGCTCGACGGTGTAGTACTTGCCAGACACCAGATGTGGGATCACCTCGCCTGGCACGTCAGCAGCAGGATTCGCCGAGCCTTCGAAGCGGATTTGCTTGTCGAGCAACCCATCGCCGCCCCCATGCTCGGACTCGACATAGTATGCAACCATCACAAACACCTTAAGCAAGCTTGCCGGGGCGTAGGTCGTGTCACCATGTATCTCGAACCAGCGCGCCGAGTTGAGCAGCCGATAGTAGACCGACACATTTTGTGCATCGCCTGCAGCGACCGCCTGGTTAACCACCGCGCCAACCGCGCTCTTGACCGGGGCGAGCTCAGGGAACGATGCCTCGCTCCCCACCTCGGCAGCGAGGAGCGGACTCACCAGCGTGTACTGCGGGTCATGCTCGCGCAAAATAGAGCCGCGATCTGCCGACGCAGCAGAGGTGTGCGGCAGAAACCACACACCAACGCCACACAGCACTATACCCACGAGCAGCCCGATACAAAACGGGAGAGTCTTTGTATAGCGAAGCTTCTGTAGCATGCTTACTGTTTCTGCGCGGCGAGGAGCTGGGGGTTAGCGGGATTATTTTTGAGACCGAGCGCGAGGACAGCGGCGGCGGCGGTTGGGTCGTTTTGGCGGTAGCGGTAGATGGTCGCGAGGCTGGTGTAGGCGTCGATGTAATCGGGCTTGAGCGAAATCACCTGGCGGAAGTTGGTGACCGCATTGGCGTTGTTGGCGAGGTAATTCATGTACAAATCGCCGAGGTTATAGAACGCGATATAGCTGGTCGGCGCAATGGCCGCGACATATGTCCACGCCGCCTCGGCGCCTGCGTAGTCACCAGCATCCTCGCGGTAGATACCGAGCTGCAGCCAGTTAAATGGGTTAGCGGGATTCTGCTTGAGCGAGGCGATCAAATCCTGCTCGTCTTTGGTCACCTTGGCGGTGATCTCGGGCGTAAACTGCGGGTTGGTGATAACAATCGCGCCTGTGAGCGAGGGCGGAGGCGGCAGCGAGCCGCTTTGGCTTGAGGAGATCACTTTGATCGTGCCGCTGCCGCCGGTCGTCGTGATCGACATGCCGTTGCCGAGCGAGATGCTTGAAGTCGCGACAGTCGTTGTACTAGTCTGACTCTGCACACTTGAGCCAGGAGTATTCGTTGGCGCGAGCGCCTTTTTCGTCGAGAGCACCAGCACGCCGACCATGCACACGAACACGATAAGTAAGACGAGGGCGAGCACGCCAAGATGTTTCTGTTGCATACCGACACTATACCAAAGAATCGCACACGCAAAAACCCCTCCAGTACTGGAGGGGTTTTTGCTGCTGTTTGGTATTGCTACCAAGAGCGTGCGTTAGCTAGAGTCTCTAGCTGACAAGAACGGGAGGACTAGTTCGTGCGGTTGAAGCTGAGACCAAGTGCCGAAAGGCCGGTCACACCTGCACCGTTTGTCCAGTCACCCGAGCCAACCTGACCAGTGGTTATAGCCGAGGTCGAAGTTGCGTTCGGAGACCAGAGGAAGCTAGCAGTCGGAAGCGCTGCGATGTTTGTAACACCTGCTGCAGGTGCGGTCGCGTCACCCACGAGCTTCGTGGTGATGTTGTAGACCGTTGAGGCGCCTGTTGCAACTGTACCAACGAGCTGGAAGTACAACGTCGTACCTGCTGACACCTGCAATGGAGCAGTTGTCAAAGTCGTCGTTGCGGTACCAGCGGCATTAGTCGTCCATGCGGTCGAACCAACCAAGCCACCCGAGAGACCGGTGTTTGCCGGCTGCGAGTATCCTGCGTCAGTGTACGCATAGAGGTTCACATTCGAGATGGTGGTGATACCACCAGACGAAATGTTGAACAAGAAGCGATCAAGACCGATAGAACCGGTGTTGTTTGCAGTCACCGTGAAGCGTGCGAGGTTACCGTCCGAAACACCGTTGCTTGCGAGGCCAGAGCCAACTGCAACAATCGGGAACGACTTGAAGATGCGTACACCTGTAGTCGATGCGAAGTTCGAAGCCTTGACTCCATTAGAAGTCTTGCCCGAGTTTGCACCAACACCACGCGAGCTGTCGTAGTCGACTGCGACCGAGTCACCCTCGACACCCGGCTGGCTGAGGCCAATCTGGTTGAGGTTAAC
>CAIRHB010000015.1 GCA_903878285.1 Candidatus Adlerbacteria bacterium
GTATGTCTTCTGGTGTGAGCGCCATACCTGACACACAGTGTACCATTACCGCAAGGGGGTCAGGTGTGGTGGTGGGGATTGGGGGTGTGAGGGGTTACGCGGCAGAGAGTACCCGCAGCTAGCAATATATGGTATAATGCAAATATGAAAAGCGTGTCCAAAAGCTATACTATTGGTCGCAAGGCGTTCGCTAAAATCAGCGCCGTAGAGGGTATTAGTTTGACCCCACAAATGCGCGAGGATTTTCGCCTGTTTGAGCAACAGAATCTCTCCCACGCAGACAGACGCCAAGCTATTTCCAAAAAGTACGCTCGATAACTCCAGACATCGTTGAATGTCTTATAGAGAAGATATGCTCAATCATATAACACTCCATGTAAGTAATTTGGAAAAGAGTAAAACGTTTTTTCGTGCGGCACTTGCACCACTTGGATACAAGTTGCTAATCGAGAAGGAACACTCTGCTGGATTTGGGCAGGAAGACGTTGCAGGCAAGCGCGACTTTTGGATTAGGCAGCGTGAAATTGGTGACAGTAAGTCGTTTTCTTGCTTGGCGTTCACTGCATCAAGTAAAAATGAAGTCGATATGTTCTATACTGCTGCACTTGGTGCGGGCGGTACTAGCAACGGCGCTCCAGGGTATCGCGTCACGTATCACCCTGGATACTACGCGGCATATATCCTCGACCACAATGGCTACAACATCGAAGCGGTGTGGGATGATTCAGAAAAATAAAAACATAACTCAACGGCAGCTACTGCCCAGCAAAAAGGTGCAACTTTTGGGAGAAACGGGTGCTAGGTATCTTTTTTCTTTTCTTGAGAGCTAGAAACTACGCGCGCCCAAGCAAGATATACAAGGATTGCCATTGTCCCATAGTCGCAAAATCCACAAGAGCCGTAAGCACCAGCAAGACGAGCAGATTACACGCGATTCGCACAAAGGGAGATGCGGATTGCGCCCTACGATACAGGACACTATCACCAACAAAGAGAGCGCCGAACGCAATGACTCCTGCAACAACAGAAAAACACACCCGCATCAGTTCACCAATATCGGTACGATGGAACACATCCAAGAGAGCAAGGAAGGGAACAAAAAGGAACCATTCAATAGTGTGCGGACCAAGAGGAACAAACAAACCGAGGAAATTCACAAACACATTGCCCGAAGCGCCCGTGCCAGTGGGACCGTCGATCAAGTGCGAAGGAGACCACCCAAATCCCAACAATACCGCTACCCAATACACACATGTGAGAGCCAGATACCAGAAAGCAAATGACGTGTACCGTTTACTGTTCATATGTGTATTATATTACTACCCAGCAAAGAGGCGCAACTTTTGGGAAAGACCCTTATACACAATTCTTGATATTCTCGGGTCGTTCTGTTACCATAAGGTGGTGTCTGTGGGCGCAAGCCCCGTTCAGCTCACATCGTAAGCTGAAGACAGACACCACGAAAGGACCTCTGCAATCGCAGGGGTTTTGTCGTATCATATTGTTACTCCTCTGCTATGCTGGCACTAGCGAGGTGCAGATATGAATCGCCATCTTTCAGCTTTACCGTTGACATTACGCTCCAAAAGACGATATTCCCATTTCCTACACGCCGTAAGATAATCTTTACGCGAATCGGTTTTGAGCCTTTTGTGATAGCAATCACTCCCCAATATTCAATCTCGCGCATTTCTCTTGCACCATCAGAAAATCTTCTTTGACCGACTGGCTCCATCGTGTGACGATACTCCTGAATCGTGCCTGCATTGCGCAAGATATGAGGAACGGCGGGCAACAAGCTAAACTTTAGTAGCTGTTCCTGTTTAGAACGTTCCCGTTCGGCAGAAAACTGGAGATGATGAAAACCATCCGAGTTAAATACAATGTCTAAACCAAAATATGGGCACCTAACTTTCCCGATACTTTTATAAAAAGCCTCGGCTTTTTCCTTTTCTCTTCTATATCGTTCCAATAGTTCCATACCTATCGCCTCCCACCTAAGTTTACTGCCCAGCAAACAACCGCAACTTTTGGGCGACGTAGGCCTGCATCGCGGTGACGGACGGGGTGAGAAATTTGTAGGGGGTTGTTTCTTCGCTTGTCGTAAGCGTCTTGCGGAGCGAGTCGCGGTACGCGAGCCGCAGGTCGGTGTTGATGTGGATAATGACCACGCCCGCCTTGACCGCCGCGACAAATTCCTCGTCGGACGAGCCCGAGCCACCATGGAGCACCAGAGGCACACCAACGTGCCCCGTACTATCTGCCACGCCCGGAGTCGGGTTTACCGCCGCAGACAACGCCGCGATGCGCGAGATAGAGAGCTTCGGCTGCCCGCTGAGGACAATGCCATGGATATTGCCGACCGCAGGCGCAACGAGGTCGATACCCGTTTGGGCCACCAGCTCTTGCAGCTCTTCTGGTTTGGTCATCAACTCCTCGGTCGCGGCAGCACCCTCGGGGAGCGCGTCCATCACTGCAGACGAGGTGCCGATGTAACCGAGCTCCCCTTCGATCAACACCTTCGTGTTGATCGCTCCGAGCGCCGTCGAGGAGCTAGCGTGCTTCTCCTGTGCATACGCTACCGCCGCCTTGCATAGCGCAACATTATCAGCAAACGACAGCTTCGCACCATCAACGACGACAGAATCTACTCCTGCATCAATCGCGGCGCGCACCTTTTCGATACTGTAGGTGTGGTCGGCGTTGAGATATATCTGCGCACCCTGCGCGTTGTAGATATCCACTAATGCTCGCGCATGTGTTATTGGAAAATACTCGCGCTCGCCCTCCGACAAACCGACCGCGACCGGCAACCCAGTCTCCATCGCCGCCTGCGCGATCGCCTTGAGCTGGTTTGAATCCGAAAAGTTAAAATGCCCCATCGCCCGCCCCGCTTTCGTATAATTTTGAATGGTTTCTCGTAGTGTTTGCATACACTTCAGTATATACTATTTCTATGCAACTAGATTTCCTCGCCATCGGCGATATTGTGACCGAACCATTTATCCGTCTCAAAGAAGCGTCTGTGCATTGCAAGATCAATAATGAGGCATGCGAAATCTGCATGCGCTGGGGCGATAAGATCCCCTACGAGTACGAGGTGCCGATGTACGCCGTCGGCAACTCGGCGAACGCAGCTGTGTCAGCGGCACGGCTCGGGCTCAAGGCGTCGCTGCGCACCTACGTCGGCGACGACGAAGCTGGCACGCAATGTCTCGAGACATTAACAAAAGAGCATGTCGACACATCACTCATGGTGACCGAGGCGGGAAAGAAAACCAATCACCACTTTGTGTTGTGGTACGAGACCGAGCGCACTATTTTAGTTAAACATGAAGAGTACACCTACTCTGTACCACCTATAGTTGAAGGGCCAAAGTGGGTGTACCTCTCGTCACTCGCCGCAAACTCGCTTCCCTACCATCTCGCGCTTGCTGAGTGGCTGAGGACTGTTCCTGACACCAAGCTCGCGTTCCAGCCTGGTACATTTCAGATAAAGCTCGGTGTCGAAACGCTCAAGGACATCTACATGCGCACCGAGCTCTTTGTCTGCAACAAAGAAGAGGCCGAGCGTATCCTCGGCGTCGAGCCGACCACTGAGATCAAGAAACTCCTCACCGGCTTGCAAGCGCTCGGGCCAAAGATCGTCATCATTACTGACGATCG
This sequence comes from Candidatus Adlerbacteria bacterium, assembly GCA_903878285.1. GTDB lineage: Bacteria > Patescibacteriota > Minisyncoccia > Phycocordibacterales > SBAW01 > GWA1-54-10. The sequence goes on from CAIRHB010000015.1 coordinate 3,667, forward strand.
ACGCGGCGCGTATGCGTTGAGTAGCGCAGGGACAGCATGGTATGTGCCGATGTACCCCGATGCGCGTGCACCGTTTGAGCGCACCGGCGCTGGCGACGCATTTGCATCGAGCGTCACGGCGGCACTCGCGATCGGTAAATCACTTGAGGAGGCTCTCTTGTGGGGCCCGATTAATGCAATGTCGGTGGTGCAAGATGTCGGTGCACAAAAAGGACTCCTCACACGGGAGCAGCTGGAGATGTATCTGCACACTGCGCCGAAAGAGTACGCGCTCTCACCACTCGCATAGCCTCATATTTTTCCATTAAGCCCATCACACAAAGACAGACGGGAGACCTGGGAAGCAGCACAACTACGGTTGTTGTGTATACAAACTTGTTGCGAGAAAATCGGCGAAAGGGTTTTTGTTATATGCCGCTTTCCACACAATCAACAGCATAGCGAATGAAAACGCGGCTACAAACGCGAGCCCAACAAACGTATTAATATTCGCCTGCCACCACCGCGCGTCGCCACTGGTCATCATATACGGGTTAACTTGCGAGACTGCGCTTTTTTGATTGCTGCGACGACGTGTAAGACGCCCATGCCGTAGTGCTCGATAAGCTCGCTCGGCTCGCCCGATTGCCCAAACTGGTCGCGCACACCAACAAACTCGATTGGTACGGGGTACTCCTGCGCAAGTAGCTCGGCGATTGCCCCACCCAGACCGCCTGCAATCTGGTGCTCCTCGACGGTCACGACAGCACCCGCCGCACGTGCCAGAGCGACCACCGCCTCGCGGTCGAGCGGTTTAATGGTGTGGATGTTGGTGACCGAGACAGCAGTGCTCGACCCGAGCTCTTTTGCTGCCGCGAGCGCGTTGTAGAGCAGCGGGCCAGTCGCGAAGATTGCCACCTCGGGGCGCTCGCTTGTCCACACTGTTTGCGCTTTGCCAAAGACAAACGGTGTCTCGGCGGTCGTCATCAGCGGCGTCTTCTCACGGCCAAAGCGCAAATACACAGGGCCATCATGCGCCGCCGCGGCAAGCGTCGCCTTGTATGCCTCCACCTCGTCGCAGGGCGACAACACGGTCATGTGTGGCACGACGCGCATGAGCGCGATGTCCTCCAGCGCCTGATGCGTCGCGCCGTCGGGCCCGACCGACACCCCCGCATGCATACCGCATACCTTGACGGGCAGCTGGTTGAGCGCTGTGGTGGTGCGAATCTGCTCCCAGTTGCGCCCAGGAGAAAACGCCGCGTAGGACGCGACAAAGGGGACTCTGCCATAGGCGGCAAACCCCGCGGCAAGTGTGACGAGATTCTGCTCCGCGACACCCACCTCGACAAACCGCTCGGGATATTTTTCCTTAAACGGCAGCGTGCGCGTCGACTCTGCCAAGTCGGCACAGAGCACCACAACATTCTTGTGTGTCTCTCCCAACTTGAGCAACGCGCGACCAAACCCATCACGCGTGGGAGCCTGTTCTTTCATCTCAAACAAATCACTTCGCAGTTGTGCAGTTGGTTCTAGCATATCACTGATGTTCGCTCCTAATCTTCCCGCCCATCGTTCGTAGTTCGTTCAAGAATGTTTGTGTTTCTTCTTTTGACTTGGGGTAGCCGTGGTAGTGATAGTCGCGCTCGATTTCTGGCACTCCTTTGCCAGGGATGGTGTGCGCGAGAATGAGCGTTGGCTTGTCTGCCACCTCCTTTGCCTGCTCGACCACGTCAACAAACGCGCGAACATTGTTGCCATCCACCTCGAACACCTGCCAATTAAACGCCTCGTACTTTGCGCGCAAGTTTTCAAGCGGCAGCACATCCTCGGTCGTGCCGTCGATCTGGATATGGTTGCGATCGATAATTGCGATAAGATTGCCGAGATGGTTCGCACCTGCAAACATCGCCGCCTCCCACACATTGCCCTCGTCCTGCTCGCCGTCGCCCATGATGCAAAAAATATGGAAAGGGTCGGTGCGTGCCGCATACGCATACCCTGCCGCTTGGCTCAGCCCCTCGCCGAGCGGCCCCGAGGTCGACTCAAGGCCGGCCAGGCGCAGGCGCTCGGGATGCCCCTGCAGACGCGAGCCAAACTTGCGCAAGGTGAGACACTCCTCGAGTGGGAAGTAGCCTGCATGCGCCATCGCGGCATAGCGCACCGGAGCGGTGTGCCCGTTTGACATAAACAGCCGATCGCGCCCCTGCCACTCGGGCTCGCTTGGTCGTTGGTTGAGAATATGAAAATAGAGCGCCGCATAGATATCCGCCAGACCAAGCGGCGACGCGATATGCCCGCTGCCTGCCGCGAGCAGCATCTCGACGATGGTCTCGCGGATTGCTTGCGCTTTCGCTTCGAGCATTTGCGCCTCGTTGTCGGTAAGTGTTGTCATATATGGAGTGTAGCACACGTTAGCGCACCGCGTCGCGAAGCGCCGCGAGCGAAGCGAGCGGATCTTTTGCACCAAAGATCGCTGACCCAACGATGAGCCGGTTGGCGCCCGCATGCACCAAGGACTGTGCGTTTTCGAGCGTCACTCCGCCGTCCACCTGGAGCGGCAGCTGCGGATATCGACGACGCAATCGCTCGACCAGGAACACCGTGTGCGGATTAAACGGCTGCCCCTGTTTACCAACACGGTCAACCCCCATCACTTGGATAAAATCAAACTGCGCCTCAAACGACTCAAGCAGGTCTGGCTGGTCGGTCGGCAACACCGCAACACCAACCGTAATCGACAGGCTACCCGTGCTGTCGTCGCGCACATCAACCAGCGACTGGAACGCCGCGAGCGCCTGCTCGCTATGTGCATGCAGTACGATGCGCGATGCACCAGCACGTACAAAGTCGCGCACATCCTCAAGTGGGTTCGCAAGCATCAGGTCAAACTCAAAGTCCAGGTCACCCCAAAACGGCAGCCCGTGTTCTTCGGCGATAATTTTATCAAACTCGGTGCGGTCGGTGTATGGCCACGTCTTCGACCCAGCAAACACGCCGTCGACAACATCAACCTGTACCCGCTTGGTAGCGGCATGGATGATGCCCAGATGCTGCTCCAAGTCGCGAAATCGCTTTGGCAGTATCGCCGGAATAATCTCCACCGCGGTTGGCAAACCAGCGGTATGTGTATACGGGTCAACCATGGTCGAGTTCTGCGATCCGTCGGATGTGTCGCGCGTCACCACTAAACGGCACTGCGAGCCAGAGCTTCACCACACGCTCTACCTCCTCCTGCGTTAAAAACTTCGCGCCAAGCGAGAGAATGTTTGCATCATTATGTTGTCGCGAGAGCACGAGCACCTCGTCGGCTTGCCCCTCCGAAACCGCAGGCGAAACGGACCCATAGTACACAGCAGCGCGCGCACCCCGTACACGGTTTGCAGCCATCGCCTCGCCCTGCCCCGAGAGACCAATCATGATTCCAAACACCGAGCCAGTGGCTGTAGCAGCTTCAGTATCTGCCGCAACTCTCTGCGCAAGCGGGATACAATAGTCGGGGTAGTCGTCACCAGGCACGAGCGTATACGGGCCCATATCCTCGACCTCGTACCCCTGCTCGCGCAGATAAGCGGCAAGCACCGCCTTGAGTTCGAACCCGTCGTGGTCTGAGGCAAGATAGATGCGCATACCTTATATATGCTTCGCGAGTCTACTCACGTGCTCGACCAGCGCGTGTGTGTAGCCCATCTCGTTGTCGTACCACGCAAGCACCTTGACCAAGTTACCGCCGATCACGCGCGTGAGCGACAGGTCGGCAATCGACGCCTGTGCCGAGCCCAAGATGTCGCTCGATACGAGCGGTTCGTCGGTGACGCCAAAGACCGGCTTCCAGCGATCCTCGCCTGCTGCCTTCGTTAAAATCGCGTTCACCTCTTCGACGCTCGTGTCGCGCTTCGCGATAAAGGTGACATCGGCGATAGATCCTGCGATCACCGGCACACGCAGGCTGATGCCGTCGAACTTGCCAGCCAAGTCGGGAATGGCCTTGGTGACCGCGATCGCAGCGCCAGTCGAGGAAGGGACGATGTTGTGTGCGCCCGCGCGCCCGTCGCGGTAGTCCTCCTTCCCTTTCGCCTTCTTGACTGGACCATCAACCAAGTTCTGTGACGCGGTGTAGCCGTGCGTTGTCGAGAGCACCGCCTTTTCGATCCCGATCGCCTCGTGAAGAATTTGCATTAGCGGACTTGATGCGTTGGTGGTGCAGGATGCATTGGAGGTGATGGTACTCGTGGCAAACTTGTCGTCGTTGATGCCGACAAGAATCGTCGCACCCGTGTACCCCGCAGATCCGTCAGCGGGTGTTTCATCTTTGACGGGCGCGGTAATCACCACACGCTTGGCACCCGCGTCGAGATGTACCTTTGCTTTCTCAAAACTGGTAAAAAATCCGGTCGACTCAACCACGACGTCGATACCTAAATCCTTCCATGGCAACTTCGCTGGGTCGGCTTCGGAGAAGTGTTTGATTTCTTTTCCATCGACCACCAACGCGTTGCCCGCAGTCGCCACACTAAACGACGGCTTGCCGTAGACGCTGTCGTACTGGAGCAAGTACGCCAGCTGCGCAGCATCGCCCAAGTCGTTAATCGCTATCACCTCTAGCCCTGGTCGCTCGTGCGCGATGCGCAAAAACGCTCTGCCAATCCGCCCAAACCCGTTTATCGCAATTTTTGTAGTCATATACCCTCTAGTATATACGATTTCTCTCCCACTATCCCCAGTTCGAGGTCTCGCCTCGATTTTTTATTCTATACTATACACATGGTACGAAAGATGACCTTCACGCCGGGAGAATTTTACCACCTCTACAACCGCGGCACAGACAAAAGGAGCATATATACAAACGCGAACGACTACGAGCGTTTTCTATCACTTCTCTATATCGCAAACAGTACCAATCCGTTTCATCTCCAAGAGTGGCGCAAGAAAAATCGAGGCGAGACCTCGATTTTTCTGGAAGAACGTGAAGAAACGCTGGTGGATATCTGCGCATACGTACTCATGCCTAACCATTTTCATCTTCTTGTCCGAGAAAAATCTGATGGCGGCATAAGCCGCTTTATGCAGAAACTTACCACGGGGTACACGATGTACTTCAACACCGCGCACGAACGAAGCGGAGCATTGTTCCAAGGCGTGTTTAAAGCGACTCACGCCTCGGAAGATTGCTACCTCAAATACCTCATCTCCTACATACACCTCAATCCAATAAAACTCATAGAGCCGACATGGAGGGAGACGGGCATCAAAAATAGAGCTCGCGCAGAAAAATATCTCGCCAATTTTACCTACTCAAGTTATCAAGACTATGCACATGACAAACGACCACAAAGCGTCATCCTTCAGCGCACAGCACTACCCGACTATTTCGAATCACCAAGAGATTTTGAGGAGCACATCACCGCATGGCTAGAGTACGCAAAAGAAGTGTAGTTCGAGGCGAGACCTCGAACCAAAAATCGAGGTCTCGCCTCGATTTGTAGTAATGCGTAGTTGTTTTGGAGTTTTTTCATATAGGTTAGTTTGCTGGAGTGCTGGAGGCGACGTTGACGGTGCGGGTCGCGTAGCCAGTGAGCCCCGCTTGGTCGGTCGCACTATATATAATAGTATGCGTACCCGCCGCACTGGTGTCGATGTGGATCTGGTCGGGCGTCGTGGTCGCACCGCCGTCGACCGAGACCTGGTAACCAATATTCGGGCTCGCCGCGTCAACAATCGTCACGCCAAGGTCGCTGTAGGTATCGCCGACAGTGAGACTAGTTGGCGAATCCCCCACCACGGTCAACACCGGCGCAGTCGGCGAATTTGCTGCAGATGAACCGGAGTTGCCCGAGCCACTTGCCAAACCGGAACTAGACGAACTGCTCAAACTACCGCCGCTTGCGCCAGAGCCACTACCTGCCACGCCAACGCCCGAGAGCATCTGCTGCAGCTGGTCGCCAGTGACACACACCGAGCCGCCGCCCGACTTGGTCACACACAGCTTGTCGGTCGTGACCTGCTTGGAAGTAAACGACTCGGCGAACCCTGCCACCGTCGCCTCAAGCGCCGACAATTCATGCGAGATCTCCTGTATCGCGCCAACAATCGGCGCAAACAATCCTTGGTAGTCGAGCGTAAAGTACCCACTGCTGGAGTTTTGATGCACCAAATTCGGGAATATTTTCGCAACATCTTGCGCAATAAAGCCATACTGTGTCGAGGTTGATGCGCCGTTGCCGAGCATCCAGGCATTCCAGTCGAAGGACACCGCGTTGAGCTGGTCAATCGCCGACAAGCTGCTTGATGCGTTAAGGGATGTAATGTTGTCCTTGAGTCGCTGATCAGAGGCGGAGGAACAGTTGCTTACACTGCTACCATTACCGAGCGTACAACTAAACGGCCCATTGATAGTCACAACCCCCGTATTACTCACACTAAACAACGTCGTCGTCGCCGTCGCAGTCGACGATGCAATTGCAAAGAGTGTTGTGTTGGTCTCGCCGTTGTTGGCGTGGACAGAGAGTTTTGCATACGGCGAGGTGGTGCCGATACCGACGTTGCTGCCGAAATATGCAGTATTGGTGGTCGTAGCGTAGTTCATATACGTGTTCCATGCTGCGCCAACTGTACCTAGCCCTCCCATTGCCGCATTTGGAATAAGTCCCACGCCAAATCGGATATACGACGACGCGTTAACGAGCACCTGTTGGCTGCTACCAGACTGTCCAATTGTTAGAGAGCTTGAGTTTGCTGGGAAGTTCATGCTAACCGCACCGGTATTACTCACACTAAACAATGTTGAGGTCGCCGCACCCGATACATAGTTAGTCGACGACGCAATTGCAAACAGCGTCGACTGCGAACCGTTTGCATTTGGTTGCGTTGCTACCGAAAGCTGGGCGAATGGTGAGGTGGTGCCGATACCAAAACTACCAGTCGAGATAAAGCGTCCCGCTTCAATGTTGTTGGGATTAAAGACGATACTACCTCCACCCACTCCCCATGAGCCGCTAACAAGTCTTGTGGTGAGGTTAAGGTTTGACGCACTGTTGGAAATGCGGTTGAGCACTATCCCTTGGGTCGCAAGACCTAGATAAGTAGACGAACTGTTTGACACGCGCGCGAGTGGGGTGCTTGCACTATCAACGCCAGTAACCTCGAACAAGGAGTTAGGCGCTGCCGTCCCAATCCCCACGTTGCCCGAGTTAGTGACGGCAAACAACGTCGAGGTCGCCGCACCCGATACATAGTTAGTCGACGACGCAATTGCAAACAGCGTCGACTGTGAGCCATTTGCATTTGGTTGCGTTGCTACCGAAAGCTGGGCATACGGTGTCGTGGTGCCAATACCAAAGTATCCGTTTTGACTCAGCACAGCACCAATCGTCCCGTTTCCACCCGCAGTGTTAGGTTGATAGGCAAAATACAGACCGCCCTGTCCACCAGCGCCCGTACGGTATGCACCAACAACGCCCGTATAATTGGCAGACGTGGCACCAGACACATCAAAACCGATACCACTATAGTTGTTGTTTACACTGCTATTGTTTCGTATTATTTCAGATACGTTAGAGGGCGCTATACCTGAAAGGAAGTTGTTGTTGTTTGAAGCAACAACGAAAAGAGGACTGTACGGCGTTGCAGTTCCAATCCCAACATTCCCCCCAAAGTACGCGTTGCCCGTCGTCGTTGCCCCGCCAGAGACAGTGAGTCCACCCGTTTGGTTGCCGTCGCCGATGGTGGTGGAGGCGTACGAGGTGAGCCCACCATTAAACGCCACAAGTGTTGAAGTCGCATTACCCGCGAGCGCGAATGGGTAGGCAAAGGTGTCGTAGTTTCCTGCGGGTTGTTTGTTGTTGAAGGTGTTCCAATCGGTCGACGAGAGGTAGCCGTTTGCGCCCGTGCCTGCCTGCGTGATAGTAAACTGCCCTGTGGTGTTGTTGTACGACAGCGGTGCGGATGCAGACAGCGCCCCGAGCGCGATGTAGTTGCTCGGGTTGGTCGCGTTGTATGGCGTGTAGCCAAGCGCGGGCTGGAATGCGCTCGGCGCGTTACCCTGCCACGTGCCCGCCCAATCGCCAGCGTTGGTGAGTATGCCGGTGTTCGTAATCTGCCCTGTCGTGGTGTTGTAGGCGATGCCCGCTCCTGCCGAGAGCGAGGTGGTGCCAAAGGTTGCAGCGATGATGTTACCAACGCGAGTGAGGCCTGTGGAGAACGTCAGTGGTGATTCATACAGACCAGCGAGTGCTGCTTGTGCGCGTGCAGAGGTGAAATAGAGATTAGTCCCTTCAGCAAGGTTGCTCGTGCTCCGCTGCGAGAGAAAGTAGTCGGTCGACGTGGTGGCGAAGTATTTTGCATCATTCGTCCACTGCGAGATGTTGGGTGAGGCAAACTGTGTCGTAGTGAGCCCTGTCACATTGAACGTGTTGCCACTGTAGGCAAGCCCCGTGCCTGCGGTGGTAGTCGCTGCGGCGTAGACACCACCTACTGAGTTGACCGCGAGCGCCGCGTTGGTGAGTGAGGGGAGGATGAAGGCACTTGCAGTGACCGTGGCGAAGGCGTTGTTGCCCAAGAAGGTGTTTGTCCCAGAGAATGTGTTTGCACCTGAGAAGAGGTTGCTATCAGCAAAGAGTGTGGACGAAGCAGACGAGAGACAGGAGCCGTTGACCGCGAAGCAGCCCGAGGTGAGGTTGACGCCGTTGGCGATGGTTGTTGAGCCTGTATTGTCGACACTAAAGAGCGTTGTATTGGTGAGCGCGGTTGATGAAGCGATAGCAAAGAGCGTTGTTGCAGTGTCGCCGTTGTTTGTCTGTACTGCAAACTTCGCCCACGGCGAGGTGGTGCCGATGCCGATCGCCCCGGTCGTCGGCGCATGGAGCAAGATGTCAGTCGAGGTCGCCGGTATCGTGCCGTAGATCATATTGCCGATGTTGAGCTGATTGCTCGCCAAGGCGGATGGGAAGGCGGTGTTCCATCCGATGCCGATATTGTTGCTGCCGGTCGAGAGCGCGTTCGGTCCACCTGCGTTGTACTGGACACCAATCAGGATATTGTCAGACCCGGTGGTCACGTTCCATCCAGCCGAGGTGCCAAGGAACGTGTTGTAGTCAGACCTGTTTGTGTTGTTGAATCCCGAATATGCACCGACCAGTGTCGAGCCTTTGTTGGCGTAGAAGCCGCGGCCAACCCCTGCCTCAAACCCGACAGCCGTGGTCGAGGCAGCGTTGGTGTTGTAGAACAGCGATGCATACCCGAGAGCCGTGTTCCCGCTACCGGCGTTGTTATAGACAAGCGAAGACGCACCGAGCGACGTGTTAAACGATCCGCTATCATTGTTGTTGAGCGCATTTGTTCCGACCGCAGTGTTCCAGATTCCGCTGCCATCCGACGCGAGCGCTTGATAGCCAAACGAGGAGTCCCCTGTGACATCAGTGCCCAGCTGATTTTGATTCCCTGCCCCGAGCCCAAAGGTTGTGTCCTCGCTGTTTGGTGACGCGAAGGCGAGTGAGGTGCCGTTGCTCGTGATTAGCCCGCTGCTTACGTCAAAGGTTGCTACTGCCAAGTTGCCGAACGTGTTGTTGCCCGTAAAGGTATTGTTGGCATACGTCTTCGCTACGGTACTTGATGCGTCCAAGTAGGCGTTCACCCGGTCGTCGGTGTAGTACTTGTTTGTGGTGCCTTCGGCAAGCGCGTCCGTCGTGGTGGCATACCAGTCAGCGAGCGCGAGTTTTGTATTGAGCGCCTGCTGTAAATCTGTTTGGTTAGCAATCGAACCGGTCATGTTTCCCCATGGCACCGCGAGCGTTGTCGAGCCAGCACCGATCACACAAATACCGTTGAGGCTAAAACATCCCGAAAGCAGGTCGATGCTGCCACCAAACGTTGAGGTCGTTGTCGCAGTGTCATTGAGTGCGCTCGTGAGTGGTCCCGTGAGCGCACCACCCGATAACGGCAGATAGTCATCCGCCACGACCGGCTGAATAGTTTGTGTGATGTTGGTCACAGCACCGCCCATCGCGACGTACCCGGTCGGGGTGGTAATGCCCGGCAGGTGCGATTGTATCGACGCAGACAACTGCTCGAGTTTCGTGTCCAACTCTGCTTCGGTGACCCCGGTGCTCGTGCCGACAACCGTCTTGAGTATCGTCCGCTCGACAACTGGGTAGGTGTTGTGTTGGATAATTTGCGGCTGCGACTGAGCAAGCGTGATACTCGGTACTGATGCACTTCGTGTAGCTGTGTTCGATATTGTTGGAGTAGTCGAGGAGTTTGTTTGAGCTGTTTTTTTTACATTGAGCGCATACTGCGAACCAGTGCCGACAAAGAGTGTCGATGCGATGTGTGCCACGGTCGAGACCACTGCGTCTTCAAGCGATGCAAGCACTGGCAATACGCTCGCTGTTTGCACACCAAACAGCGGCGAGTCAGCGGTGCCCACAGCCGAACCAAATGTTGTCGATCGCACTGAGAGCGATACCGCCGCGGTTGCCGCAGCACATACCAACGCGCCCGACACCAACGCAACACCAAACGCCACCACCGTGTGTTGTGGCACACGGTACTTCGAGACAAACTCCGATGCGTGTATCCGTGCGCGCTCAATCGTCGGCGCGTTTTGTTTTTTATACTCGATGCCTTCGCGGCGACGCTGCTCGGAGAGCTCCTCTGCTCGCTGCTGTTTTGCAAATACGCGACTCGCCTCAAACCGTGTGACCGAGCGTTCGTCGACAAACCATGCGTTCCGCACACGGACACCCTTGAGCTTACCTTCGCGACATAATCTGCCGACATAGTCGGGAGCACAGTCGAGACGTTTCGCAACTTTGCGCGCGGAGAGCATCATCTCGCCGGATGGAGAAAGAATTTTGTTATCGTGCTCGTGTGCGCTCATGGGAGGTGCTGGGGAGGTGTTTCAGTGGTCGATATATCTTTGTGATGCAAAGTCAGTTCGAGTGAAATCACTTACCCAATTGTACGAGAAGAACAGCGCAGAGCGCAGCAAAAAAGAAGCGAAAACTGTGGATAAGAAATTGTTCGAGCGAGCGCACACGATGCAGCAGAATATCTTTACAGCACAAGCGCAGATGGAGATGCGCCACCCGTCTCACCTATCACGAAATTGAGCGTAGTACGGCCAATAGCGCACCTTGCACTTCGAAAAAATGTTGTCTACCCAAAGATAGAAAAAATATGCTTTGTATGCTAGTCAGTTCGCCTACCATCAAACACATCTCGGATACTCGATACGGTGTTTTTCTCTCAAAATAGTCGGGAGAAGTCACATCCTCAGTGCCAAATAAGAACACCTTTTATAAGCTGTCGGCAAAGATACTAAGACATAGAATTGCACTTATGTAAAATATCAGGAGCACACATCATGCTATAAGAAATGACTAGAATCAAATTCTGTTATATAATTTACCTATAGACAAAATCTAGAAGTGAAGCCGGATGTTCTTGTCGAAAGAATACGTTGTAATAGAAGGAGATCCTATGCCTGCTGTTATCTGCGCACTGATTTGCAGTGATGCGACGAGTGCCAGTGCGCACACAATGCACGCAGCCACAATATTGAGTACCATTGGGAGTACAGTGCGACTTGGAGCCGATGTCTGCCATGCGCCAACCTCGTCTGTCTCGATAGACTCTGCGGGCAGCGTGGGATGCGGTCTTGGTATGCTCGGAGTCTCTACTATCCGAGAAGTTGTTATTTTTCTTCGTACCTCGGGATACAGAGGCGCATCGTCTGGCACATAGGTAAGTCCACGCTTACTGGTAAGCGGTAGCGGATGTGACGTAACAGTGGGGATCTTTGTGAGCGTTACTGTATGTTCTTGCATTGCCGCAGGAGCCGGATGTGGAGGCTCCGGTGGTACAGGAGTAGCAACAGAAATAGGTTCCTGTGTAGGAAGCTCTTTCCCAAAGTATCCAGCAAGTGACTCTACTTCGACATACCACGCCCGACCAACCTTAGTGCCGGTGACTTTTCCTCCACGAATCAGCTGTCCGATGTAGTCGCTGTGATAATTGTTCTCTTTCGCGGCACGCCGCGCCGAGATGTATCGCTTGCCCGATATATCTAGCTCATCCATAAATCTAGTATAGCAGATATTTACTTTTTGAGGGCGAGAACAAACTGTTCGCGCAGTGTCGTCGGGTTTGCCGAGCCTTTAGACTCACGCATCGCTTGCCCGATAAGAAACTGGAGTGCAGCATCTTTTCCCGCTTGGTAGTCAGCAACCACTGCCGGGTGAGCGCTCACGATCTTCTGTACAATCGCTGCAAGCGAGCCAGCATCACTTTGCTGTACTAAGCCCTCTCGCTCGGCAATCTCTTGTGGATCTTCGCCACCGTATACCACTCTGGATAATATATCTTTTGTTGCGCGCGAAGAGAGCTTTCCCTCGCTATTCATGTGTACCAACTTTGCGAACTGTGCCGCTTGCGGAGCAGTGTCCGAAACGGTGTTCACGATATCGTTTGCGATGTAGTTTGCAGCAAGCAACACCAGCTTCTGCTCTTGTAGAAGCGCCGCTACCGCATCAAAAAAGGCGCCAAACTGGGGCTGCTGTACAAACATATCTGCATCATCTGGCTTAAGTCCAAGACCGAGATAGCGCTCGCGGCGTACCCAAGGGAGCTCTGGCAGCTCAGCTTGCAATCGTTCTGGCGAGAACTCGGATATCTCAGACAGTAGCAACTTGGGTAGATCTGGGTCTGGGAAGTAGCGGTAGTCGTGACTCGACTCTTTCTTTCGCTGCGAGAACGTCACTTGTTTTGTCTCGTCCCAGCCACGCGTCTCTTGTACGACTACCCCGCCCCCCTCGAGCAACTTACTCTGGCGTGCCACCTCAAAGGCGATAGCTCGCTCGACACTGCGGAACGAGTTTAGATTCTTTACTTCGACTTTGGTGCCGAGCGTTGCGTCTGTACTTACGGAAATATTTGCCTCGACACGCATCTCGCCCTTCTCCATGTTTGCCTCGCCTGCACCAAGAGAGCGCAGTAGGAGCTGCAGCTCGCGTGCGAACGCACCAGCCGTCTGTGCATCATGGATCACCGGTTCGGTCACCAGCTCCATCAGCGGCACACCTGCGCGGTTGTAGTCCACCAGACTCGCGCTATCTTTGTCGCCCGTTGACGAGACGTGCTGCGAACGCGCGGTGTCCTCCTCAAGATGCACCCGAGTAATCGCGACACCACAGAGCGTGCCGCCCGAGACGAGCGGGTACGCATACTGACTCAGCTGATAGCCTTTCGGGATATCGGGGTAAAAGTAGTTTTTACGATCAAACTCGGTGTAGTCGGCGAGCGAGGCACCGAGAGCCTTCCCCACCAAAAGCACCTTGTGCACCGCGTCGCGATTGGCTGCCGGCAGCGAACCAGGGTGTGCCATACACACGGGGCAAATGTTAGCGTTAGGGCGCTTTTCGTCTGGGTCGTTCTTACACGCACAGAACATCTTGGTCGCTGTCCGGAGCTCGGCGTGAATCTCAAGCCCTATAGTTGGTGAGTAGTCGCTCATATCACACCATTCTACTCCAAAGTTGCAGAAATCAAATCCCGAAGCACCTTTACCGATGAGTCGTCCAAAATAGTCACCACCGTCGCCCGCACACCACTGGCAGCAAACATACCGAGAACCTTTTGTATTTCAATAGTATCTCGGGTATCCGATTTGGTTAAAATGACCAACTCTGGCCTCTGTGCGAGCGCCCCACCCTCGAACTGCTCAAGCTCGGTGCGCACGGTGCGATAGTCCTCAAGCGGCGTATCCGATTCAAGCGAGACGCAGTGCAGCAACAACCGCGTGCGTGCTATATGTCGCAGAAATTGCATGCCGAGCCCTTTCCCCTCCGACGCACCCTCGATGAGCCCTGGGATGTCCGCGAGCACGTGCCCGTAGAACACGCCGAGGTTTGGGTCAAGCGTAGTGAACTCGTATGCGCCGACTTTTGCCGAGGCGCCAGTGAGCGCGTTGAGTAGCGAGCTCTTGCCAGCGTTGGGCAGGCCGATCAGCCCGCCTGCCGCGATGAGCCGCAGCTCGATGTGCAGCTTGGCACGCTCGCCGCGACCACCAACAGTACTCTCGGTTGGCGAGCGATTGACCGACGACTTAAACGCCGCGTTGCCTGCGCCGCCGCGACCACCCTTTAGTATTAGATGCTGCTCGCCCGAGATAAGCACGTCGACAACTTCGCCAGTCGACAAATTTCGCACCACGGCACCAACCGGCACGTCGATGACGAGGTCGTTGCCACTCTTGCCATCTTTGTTGCGATTACCACCATCTTCGCCATGCTCGGCTTGAAACTTCTTCTCGCCGCGATAGCGCGCAAGCAGGTTGAGATCGTCGACACCACGGATGTATACATCACCACCACTGCCGCCGTTGCCGCCCGAAGGGCCAGCATACTCAATCCCCTTCAGATGCAGCCAGCGCACGACGCCGTTGCCGCCATTTCCCGCCCGCGCTTCAATATGTAGCTCATCAACAAATGCCATAGTAGTGAAATTAGGACATTGGATGTCCTAGTTAGTCTTCTTTAGAGAACAGCGCTCACTACCCATGATACAAGCGCAAGGACGACCGAGCCCTCAAGTGCGGGGACAAACCCAGCGACCGCGAAGCCTTTGACAAACGTTGCAAGGAGCCAAAACAGCAGCGCATTGAGCACGAAGGAAAATAGCCCGAGTGTCAAAAGGTTTATCGGCAAGGTGAGAACCTTCAACACTGGCTTAAGCGTCACGCCGATAATCCCCCACAGGAGCGCGACCACAATTGCTGCGTACCAGCCAGAGACGACGATACCCGAAACGATGTGCGGCAAGAGAAGCAGCGTGCCAGCGATGACGAAAATGTGGAGTAGTATGCTAATCATAAAGAAACGAGAGCGGGACACGAGTGCCGTGTGCCTATATCGTACCACACTAGAGGTAGTTGAGCAATCGACCGTAGCCGAGCCAGCCAAAGAGCTGGTAGCCGAGCTCGGCAAACTCCCCCATCCCGCCAAGGAGCATCACGACGCCGAGCACCACCAGACATACGCCGCCAATAGTCGAGAACACCTGCAACCGATTACTCCAACGAGCAACGACCTCGCCAGCCTCGCGCAGCAGCATCGCTATGACGAGAAACGGTATGCCGAGACCGAGTGAAAACACAGCAAGCAAGAGCGCACCTCGCAGAGCAGTCGCCGAGGTGCCCGCGAAGAGAAGTATCGTGCCGAGAATTGGCCCCACACAAGGACTCCACCCGAGCGCGAAGAGTATGCCGATGAGCAGCGAGCTCTCGGGGCGCCCGATGGTCAGGAAGTGTGGGATATGGAACCGTCGCTCAACAGACACCAAAGGGATTGTCACGACACCGAGCATCGTGAGCCCAAAGAGTATGATGATCGCCCCAGCAGCGCGAGCGAGCGCATACCGCCACGACCCAACGAGTGCGCCTAGAATGCCAGCACCCATGCCGAGTAGTATAAAAATAATCGAGAAGCCGAGCACAAACGCGAGCGCGTTCCACAGCACGCGACGGCGAGCCGTCTTGCCGAGATATGTCTCGCCTCGCCCAGATGTGCCCGCGGCAGGCACGCCCGCGATAAACGCCAAGTAGCCGGGCACGATGGGTAGTGTGCATGGCGCCAAAAACATCAACAGCCCGGCACAGAACGCCGCTGGCAGTAGTGTGAACAGATCAGTAGAACTCATGCACCAACAATAGCATGTACCGTCTCTGCTATCTCGCCCGGGGTCACGCGCACTTTCTCCATCATCTGCACCGCACCGAGCTCTTTACCAAGCGCGATATTCTCCTCCGTTGCGTCGTTTGAAAACAAAAGCACAGGAATCGTCGCTGTGTACGCATCCTTCTTTAACTGACGCAGGATGGTGAACCCATCCATGTCCGGCATGCGGATATCGAGCAGAATCATGTCTATGTGAGAATTCCTCGATAGCAGACCGAGCGCCACCGCGCCACTTGGTGCGTACACACACTCAATACTATCGCGACGCAGGCGCTGCCCCACCACGTCAGAAAACAGGCTGTCATCGTCAATCATCAGTACCGTAAGCTGTTTTTCTGTCATATATCGTTATGGTTAGTACCTCTCTATGGTCGCACGACCAAACCCCGCTGTCTAGCTTTCTGTCCCCACTCCGGCAATCGCCGCGTCTCCCACCCTCTGCAGATCAACTGTGAAGGTTGAGCCCTTCCCGGGTGTCGAGCTGACACGGATGGTGCCGTGATGCGCCCCGACAATCGACTTTGCGATGTACAACCCGTAGCCGGTTGAATGCGCGTTGATAGCGAGCGAGTCTTTGCCGCGCCCACCTTCGGTAAAGAGCTTCTTGTTGTCCTCGGGGGTGATGCCAACTCCAGTGTCCGACACCGCAAACCGCGCCACCCCACCCTGCATCGTAATCGCCACACTGACGCTGCCTGCGGGCGTGTACTTGACAGCATTATCAACCAAGTTGTAGAGCACGTGCTTGGCCATCTGCACCTTGTCGCCCATAACGATGCACTCGCCTACCCGAGGCGCCGCGAACGAGTACATAAGACGCTTCTCCTTCGCCGCAGGCTCAAACTCGGCGTACACCTCATGCGCCACCTTGACGAGGTCGAACGGCCGCATCGAATAGCTCACGACACCCTTCTTAAAGTTCGCTGCGCCGAGGATGTCGCTCACCATGTCGACCCCTTGCTGCATCTCGTCGCGCTCGCGCGTCGCGAGACTCTTGAGCGCGTCCGACACATGCCCGTAGCTCTCGTCGGCAATCGCGGCGAACCCAACTTGGCTTTTGGTAAAGTATCCCTTCACCTCGTGCGTAATAAAGTGTATCAAGTTCTCCTGATTCTGATTGGCGAGTTCGAGATTTGCATTAGTTTGTTCGAGTTCCTTTTTTTGCCTCTCGATAAGCTCTCGCTGCTGCTCCTCTTTGATAATACTTCGCACCAGAAAGAACCCTCCAATGATCGAAAGAGTGAGGATGCTTGCATTAACCACACGATCAGACGGTGTCGAAAATACCGTACGAAATAGGAGCACCGCTAGTAACGCAAATGTTGCTAGCTCGGCTGAAATTGCCTTAAAGTTAAATAGGTGATGACGCATCACTGCATATCCAATAACCAGCACATACAACATGACAAATATGTTTGCGTATGGGGGTATCGGGATGCCATACCACAGAAAATAGTTCGTCGAACCACTCACCGACGCAATCACCATCGCGATAAATACAAAGATGATCTGGCGACGTAATACTATGTCAGAAGAGTTTCGATACCCAACCACCAGCAGGTAAGTAACGAAACAATTGCAAATAAGCCACATTAGCAAATAGTATGCATACAAAGGTCCTGCTTTGGGCCAAAACGGAAAAAAGAGGATATTCTTCACGCCATCTATAAACAATGGGGAGAGGGTTGGAGTAAGATCGAAAAACACAAAGACAAGCGATAGCGCATAAAATAAAAAGAGAAACGATCTTTTGCGGTGTTGTGTACCAATGAGAGAGAAGACAAAATGTAAGTATGTTGGAGCTGTAAAAATAGCACCCACCATAAGCAACCGAGCCCAGAGCAACGCGTCCACGGCATCAGTGCTTAGTTGCCAAAGGGCGTACCCGACACTCCACACAGCAACTGCAGATGCAAAGTAGAAAAAAGATCTGTTTAAAGAAGCGCGCGGATTTTGTATCAAAATAAACAACCCGATACCCATACTTGCCGCGCAATTGATCGCGGCGGAGAGCGCATAGAAGTCTGTTGAGAAGAAGAAGGTGTTCATACTAAACAAGACGGACGCATGACACGATATCTCTATCGTACCATGCGCCCAAAGCGAGTCCACCGTACCTTCCGCGAAAGAGCTCTATTTTTGTGCAGTCACCACGACAAACCCGCGGTTTGGGTCGATCGACTCTCGGAGTACAAGAAACCCCGCACCAGTGACGATGCCCTTAAACTCCGACACCGTTCGATAGTGCATCGGCATCCAACGAAAGACGTTTTCGATGAACAACCTCTGCAACCAAGAAAGCCAGCGGGGGCTCCTTAAGACATTTCCAGTGAGCAGGAAAGAACCCGGCGGCAACGCATCATAAACCGCCGACAAGAATCTGCTAACCTGCTCGTTGGATGGGTAGTCAGGCCAGCCGATGACCTCAACAACTACCCTCACCCCACCAGGCAGTCTTCTGACAACCGCAAGGATTGCCTCCTGGACAAGACGCGGCTCCCTTAGATCGAGTCCGTGCATCAGCTCTACGTCAGAGCGTATGCCGAGATCATTGATCATACTCTTAGCAAGTTCGAGAGGGCGTCTGTACAGATCAGTCAGAAAGACACCTGCACATACAAGACCAGACCACCGCTCACCATCCCGCACTCCCCTAAGAAGAGGTCCTGCGGGTCCTGCAGCAAGAGCAATAAAGGCAACGGATTTGTTGCCATTACTGCTGCAATCGTGCATGATTCTGGTCACTTCTTGACGTACGCGAGCGGCTCGATTTTGGACAGATGCAATCATGGGAAGAGTGTTCGCCACAAACCACTCAAACCAAGACAGCGAAGTGCGGATCTCTGCCGACCGAAGTCGGTAGAAAAGTTCCAGCACTTGACCACTAGCAGGGTCATCCTGGACTTGCCTAACCACGTCCGACACTCGCCCAATTTTGGGCGGTTTGAAACGATACTTCCTTGACGCAGCTCGCACTCTCTGAGTATAACTTCTTGTGTCCCGTCTGTTTTTTGGACTCCAAGTGGTATGCTGGACGCCATAGACAAATCGAGCCACAAACGCCCAGATACCGAATATTACATAGACGGGCGCTGATAGTACCCAAACAAACCAAGGCACGGCACGAATTTCTACATTGCTCGTTACGGGATCAACAGACCCCGCTTGGGAGCACCGAAGTGCTATCTGTTGATCCATTAGATCCCCCTTATTTGTTAGATCAGTCTAACTCGCACAATAACAGAGAAAAGTAAAAAAAGAAAGGGTAGATTTTAACGCTGATGCTCTGGCGCGTTGATGAGGCCGCAATTTTTCCACTTTTTGCCCGAGCCGCAGGGGCACGGGTCGTTGCGCCCGATTGCCGATAGGTCGGGGGCGATGGCGGCGCCTGCCGAGGACGCAGCGAGTGTGATGGTGTTTGACGGCTGCTCTTTGACCTCGCTCGCGACGGCAGCATCTGCCGCCTGCTTGGTCATTGAGCTGAGGAGTTCGAAGACACGCGCAGCGAGCATCTGCTCCATCTCCTTATAGATATGCGTGCCCTCGCGGCGATACTCGGTGAGCGGGTCGCGCTGGCCATAGGCACGCAGATTGACCGAGCCGCGCAAGTACTCCATCGACTCGAGGTGCTCGACCCAGAGCATGTCGAGCACCTGCAGCACCACGGTGCGCGCGGCGGAGAGAAACTCCTCGCGACCAAACTCGGTTTCTTTTTGTAGCAGGAGTTGCTGGGCAGCAGACGGCTCATCGGTTGATGTCTCGTGCGGTGATACCACGCCAGGCACTGCAGGAGTGTGCGACGAAACAATCGTCGCGAGCTCGGCGAGCACATCTGCCACATCATCCACCGAGCCAACGAGCGCCTTGCGACGGCGCTCGTACACCGCGCGGCGCTGGCGATCGAGGATATTGTCAAACTCGAGCACGTGCTTGCGTGCGTCGAAATTGAACCCTTCGATTTTTGTCTGCGCGCTCTCGAGCGCGCGAGTGACCAGCGAGTTTTGGATCGGCTCATCCTCGGGGATGCCGAAGCGCCCCATCAATCCGCGGATGGAGTCCGGAGCAAAGACGCGCATCAGCGTGTCCTCGAGCGAGACAAAAAATTGTGTCTCGCCCGGGTCGCCCTGTCTACCCGAGCGACCGCGCAGCTGGTTGTCGATGCGGCGCGCCTCGTGTCGCTCGGTACCAAGCACAAAGAGCCCGCCGAGAGCGCGCACCTCGTCTGCCTCTACCTGTGTCGCGACGGCACCGCCAAGCTTAATGTCGACGCCGCGCCCCGCCATATTGGTCGCGACGGTCACCTTCCCTCGCTTGCCCGCGTCGGCGACAATCTCGCCCTCGCGCTCGTGGTTCTTTGCATTCAAAATCTCATGCGGCACGCCCTCGCGCTTTAAATATGCCGACAGAAGCTCGTTCTTTTCGATCGACACCGTACCCACCAACACAGGCTGCCCTTTGGCATGCAGCTCCTTTACCCTCCGCGCGAGCGCGGCAAACTTCCCCGCCTCGGTCTGGAAGATCCAATCAGGATGATCGAGACGCACCACGTCGCGGTTAGTCGGGATCTCGACCACCTCAAGCCCGTATACCTTGTAAAACTCCTCGGACGAGGTCTTGGCAGTACCGGTCATGCCTGCGAGCCGCTCGTACAAGCGAAAATAATTTTGATAGGTAATCGAGGCATAGGTGCGCGACTCCTTTTGCACCGCGACTCCTTCCTTCGCCTCGACCGCCTGGTGCAGCCCCTCGCTCCAACGACGCCCCGGCTGCATGCGGCCAGTAAACTCGTCGACGATAATCACCTCGCCATTTTTAACGACATACTCTTTGTCGCGTCGAAAGAGCGCCTGCGCGCGCACCGCGGTCTCGAGGTGGTGCACCTGCTTAATGCCCTTTTCGGTATAGATATTGTCAACGCCGAGGATTTTTTCGGCATGTTCGATACCCGCGTCAGTCATCTGGATTGCTTTTTGCTTTTCGTCCACCGTGTAGTCGACGTCAACGTGCATCTGTGCCGCGAGCGCGGCAAACTGGCGATAGAGATCCTCAGACTCTGCCGCGGGTGCAGAGATAATCAGTGGCGTGCGCGCCTCGTCGATCAGAATAGAGTCGATCTCGTCCACCACGGCGAAGTAATGCCCGCGCTGACGCAAGTCGCTCGCACGGTAGGAGATATTATCGCGCAAGTAGTCAAAGCCGAACTCGCTGTTGGTGCCGTAGGTGATGTCAGCCTCGTACGCCTGCGCGCGCGTACACGGGCGCAAAAACTCGTGGAAGATGCGGAAGCTCCCCTCCTCGTCGCGGATGGCGTCGTTCTCGTTGTGTGTCTGGTCGTATAGATAGGACTGGTCGTGGTTGATAACGCCGACAGACATCCCAAGCGCGGCGTACACCTGCCCCATCCACACCGCGTCGCGGCGCGCGAGGTAGTCGTTGACGGTCACCACGTGCACGCCCTTTGCCATGAGCGCATTCAAATAAGCAGGGAGCGTCGCAACGAGTGTCTTGCCCTCGCCAGTCTTCATTTCTGCGATGCCGCGATTATGGAGCACGATGCCGCCGATAAGCTGCACATCAAAGGGGCGCAGCTTGACGGTGCGGCGCGCGCTCTCGCGAACCGCAGCAAACGCCTCGGGCAGCAAGCTGTCGAGCACCTCGCCAGCCGCAAGTCGCGTGCGGAACTCCTGCGTCTTGCCGCGCAACGTCTCGTCCGAAAGCGCTTGATACTCAGGCTCAAACGCGTTAATCGCGGCAACGGTTGCAGCACTCTTTTTAACCAGCGCCGCACCCGAGTCGCCAAACCATTTCGTCAGTGAAAACATGCGCGCATACTACCACAAATAGGCGTTTTTTGCTCGGTTTTGCTACCGCCCGTTGGCGAAGACTTTTTGGGCGATTGTGTCAAAATCGTAGGATAGTGGGAAGTGTTGCTCGAACAAATGCATCGCTGGATCAGTGGCATATTCCCCACGCTCCGAGGCAAGATGCATCGCAAGGATCATCTCCTCGGGCTCGCCGACGCAGTCGAGCGGCTTGAACCCCTCGATACCGAGAATCTGTCGGATGAGCGGCAGCAGATGCTTTTTCGCATACAGGTCAGCACCAAACATCTCGACCACTTCTTTTTTCGGCAGAAACGCCGCGAAGCAGGCAAACAAGAATACGCATTTTGGGCACTCTCGACACCAGTATGCCCGGCGGCGCAGATGCTGCTCGATGCGCGGGAGCCAAAAATAAGCGTTGCAGCTCGTGACATGGCGGAGATACTGCGGATAGCCGACAAAGCGCCGTACAATCTCGAGCTCGCTGTACTCGCGCAAGAGCGACCGCGTCGAGATGTCGGGCGTGATAGAGCACTGAATGTACTCGTTAATCATCTTCTCCGCCTCTGACGATTTGCACCATTGGTGATTGACCTCTAACCCGAGGTAGGTGAGATTGCCGAAATCGGCGCTGCGCTCGTTGGAGAAAATAATTTCGTTGTAGCCAAGCAACTCTGCGAGTAACGTTGCCACAAACGTAAACGTCGAGACCGACGGATATGCACCCGAAATACCACGCACCACCATCCGCACACCGATACGCGGATCGCGACGACGAGTGACCCTGATCGTCTTTGCACCAACCAGTGCCGCGATGCGCTCGTGCGCGGGCGTTGGCGCGAATGCAAAAAAGTCGAACAGCGTACCCGCTGCTTTCAGTAGCTCGGCAGAAAGGACAGAGTCCTTGCCTGCACCATTTAAGAGAAGCGCTCGCCCCCGCTTGCCCGCTGCACGCTCGAACCCATGCGGCTGCGCCCCCGCGCGTACAAGTCGAGCAGGCGTGGGCGCAACACGAGACGCATCGTAGGGAAAAGCGATCAGGTCGCGGAAATCCATCTGCATGTGGTAGAAAAACTCCCCAAGCCCATGCAGGTACATCTCGTCCCAAAAGTGCGCCTGCTCCCGCGTGAGTGTAAAGCCTTCGATGCGGATGTTGTGTGTCGGGAAAACGCACCAGTAGTTGATGCCGAGCATCAGTAGCAGCGCTTGGAGCGTCGGCTCGAGCACCGCCTTGGGCACCTGCTCCCACAACTCTGGCGATATGCCCTCAAAAAAGAGCTGGTCGGTATAGCTCTTTGTTCTCCCACTCTTGAATCCTACATGATACGTACAAGATACGATTGAACGAGCAGCATCGACTGCGTATGTACCAAACGTAAACGACGATGCTCGCGACATGTGCGCATCATACCATACGAAGAAAAAGAAAAACCTTCCGCGCGAGGCGAAAGGTTTTTCTTTCGAGAGGAAATCGCTTGCTCTGGCAGAATGCCAAAGGGCGATGCCGGGTTAGCGGCGCTTCTTTGCTGTCTTCTTTGCTGCTTTCTTTTTTGCTGCCATAGTAGTAGCGACTCGCGTCGCACTTAAGGTGTAGCATCGATCGACCTTGTTGTTTGAATATCGTTTGATTGATATTCATCGAACACATCTCGATGCTCTGCTATAAGTATCACGCATGCGGTCGATAGATACAATGAAAAAAAATAAAAAACTGTGGATAACTTTTTTATTTTTAGAAAATTACAAAAATTATTTTGAAAAACTTTTTATATTCTCTAATTTTATTTTTTGAAAAATATTTTTGTTTGGTTTTTGTACACCTACCGCATCTCTTGCACTTCTTTTTCTAGTCTGATACCAAACGCATCAGAAACTTTTTGCTGCACCTCACTTGCAAGTGTGCGCACATCTGCGCTCGATGCGCCACGAGACGCCACCAACACCAAAGGCTGATGCTCAAACAAACGCGCCCCGCCGACCGAAAAACCGCGCAACTGCAACACCTGATCCAGCAACCACGCTAAGGGGATTTTGACACCTGCCGCCTCGGGCAGCGCGAACGTTGGCATGTGTGGATACTTCGCCACCAGTGCCGCCGCAACCTCCTTCGACACAATCGGGTTTTTAAAAAATGATCCCGCTGTCCCTTCGATTGCAAGATCAGGAAATTTTTCTCTGCGTATCGCGAGCACTGCATCGCGAATGTTCGCGAGCGTTGGTTCTGTTTCTTGTTCTATTGTTACTTCAACCTCTGATGTTGTTTTCTGTTCTGTTATTTTTGATTGTTGCGCAGTAGCAAATCGCAGCGCAAGATCTTTGTATACCAAGTTTGGTTGCGCAACGCGCGACAGAGCAAACGCGACACGTGTGATGATATAGCGCGATGCGCGCTGTTTAAAAAAACTATCGCGATAACCGAACGCACACAGGCTCGCATCGAGCCGCACCAACTCGCGCTGTACGCGATCATATGCCTCGACCCAAGCGACGCTCTGCGACGCCGATGCGCCGTATGCGCCAATGTTTCCCCACGCGGCACCCCCGACTGTGCCTGGGATGCCCGACAAGTTCTCCAACCCCCACAACCCATGCTCGACCGCATACTGCACCAACCCGTCCCAACTCTCGCCCGCACCAACGACCACCAGTGTTTTATTTTCTTCTGTCTCTGTTTTTGCATTCGATACAGAATCTTCGCCCTTCTTGTATCTTTCTTCTTGAATCTCGATTCCTGCAATTTCTATTTTTATCACCAACCCCTCAAAACCAGAGTCTGGCACGAGTGTATTCGACCCGCCACCAAGAATATATACAGGCGCGTTCTTGTTCTGAGCACCCTGTCCTGAGCCAGGTCGAAGGAAGTCGAGAGACTCTCTCAATCCCTCAACCGTACGCACGCGCACAAAATATCGCGCCTCCCCACCAATCCCAAAGGTCGTGAGCGATGCGAGCGGTACGTGTTCTTCAATCTGCATAATGTAAGTAAGCAAAAACCTATCTCCCATCCCACGGGTGTTGCGCAGTGTTTCGAATGCGCAGTATCAAAATCGAGTCGGATAACACTTTGTAGAATATGACGAACGGATAGCGGACAAGTGGTGCGGCACGAACTCCCGCTACCCCAGCAACTTTCTGTGCACTCTCTGGAAAGCGCGACAAACGAAATATGGTATACAAAACCCGACTCTCAACCGAGCGAACTGTTATATCGCCAAACGCGCGACTATCGACAGCAATCTTTCGGAGATCTTCGACAGCCGACTGTGACCACTCGACACGCATAGTTGCTTACTGACGGAACGCTTTGAATGCACTCGCAACAGCGGCAATACTCGCCACACCACTGCGCTCTGCTTCGTGTATTGCGGCAATATCTTCTGGCGTTGCATAGTACACACCCGAGCGGCGATGCTCGATTTCTGCGGCATACTCGGCCAGCTCGCGTTGGTCAGAATCCGACCAGAGCTCCGCACGAGCAACAATTTCCTTTAGTTTCTCGCTCATACGCCTAGTATACCATATCGCCACGTTCGAGGTGGCTACTTGAGCGTGCCGTTTTGGATTTGGGTGATAATCCCCTGGATCTGCCCCGCGAGAGAAGGGCTCAGCTGTGCGGCGCGCTGGAGCTCGGTAATCGCGGCAGGCTTGTTGCCCGAGGTGAAGTACGCCGACGCGAGCCCCACATGCGCCTGTGCATCAGTTGGTGTCTTTGATACGCGCAGCTGCCAGATAGCAATCACGCGAGCATACTGCTTGGTTGTAGTAAACACCTGGAGCAATCGCGCATCATCAACCGTGGTGGTGCCAAACCCTTGCTGCAAGAGTGCGTCGGCAGCAGCGTTGTCGTTGGCGTAGAACAAGCCTGCCACATAGAGAATGCGCGCGTCGGTGTAGCTGGTGTCCTCGGTAAATGCTGCTTGCAAGACAGGCAGCGCATCCTTTATATCGCCCGAGTTGAGATAGGACACGCCCTCTTCGAACATAATCTGCTGCTTCTTGGGCGAGTCGGCGAGCGCCTGCTTGAGCGCATCCTGTGCCTGTGCAGTCTGCCCCGCTGCATCGTAGAACCCGCCCATAAAGAGCTCAAGGCGCGCATCGTGCTTGCGCTGTGCAAGCAGCGTCTGCCCAGCATCCTGTGCCAAGAGGAACGCGCTCTGCTTGACGGACGGATCAACCGACGACGAGGTGAAAGCGGTGGAGGCAAACTGGAGCAGCTGCTCGGTCGCCTCCTGGCGGCCCAGCGGCGTCCCTGGCCATGCGGTTGTCCCAAGCACTGAGGCGAACTCGCTCACGTTGAGTTTTGGATCCTTCGGTGCACCTGTGATACCGCCATTACCGTTCGAGACCGGCGTCTGCGTCATCAGTGCACTCAGCAAGCCCTCGGCGCGAGCAATACCTGGCGCGTTGAGCGCCCAGCCGCCGACCACCACCACGACCGCAACAATCGGTGCGAGAACGGCAACGAGGTGATCACTGCCCTGCCGAGACAAGAACATCTTGCTTGGCAGCTTTTTACTCGATAGCCCGTGCGCGAAGGCGAGAATGGTAAAGAAATACACCGAGCTCATCAGGTCATCGAACACGAAGAGATTGTTGAATGTGTAGCCTGCGAGCAACCCCAACAGCACTGCCTGCTCGGGCACCTCCAGCGCATCGGAGCGGATAATCGCCCACGCAGCAAGCGCAAAGAACGAGATATAGAGTAGGAACGCCGGCAGCCCTGCCGCAATCAACCAATCGAGAAACTGGTTGTGTGCGCGGTCGAACCACTGCTCCTGCCCATACATCGCTGGGCTGTAGTACTTGTTGAAGACGAAGCTAAAGTTCTCCTGCCCCCAGCCGAGCACCGGCTTATCTTTGAACCCCTCATACGCCATGTGCCAGATCTGAAAGCGCGCCATCGTCGTTGGGTCAGTCAGCGAAATCGACGCAAAGCGATTGAGCGTGTTGTTGTGCGCAACAAACGAGCTGTGGCGCACCGCAAGAAACCCTGCCACGAGTACAACCAGCAGCGCGAGGCCGCCGATGGACACTCGGCGCAGGCTGCGCCACTCGCGCCCTGTACCACGCCAGGCAACATACACGCCTGTAATAATCAGACCGCCGAGGAGGCCGAGCAGCGCGCCGCGCGTCTCGGTATAAAAGAGTGTGACAAACTGCAGCACCAAGGCGATGCCGTAGAGCGCCTGCGCCGTGGTCGAGCGTCGCTGGCGCACCAACATAAACAGCGTAATAAAGAAGTTGAAGAGCATAAACACCGCGAGGTAGGTCGCGTTGCCAAAGGTGGTGTCGACGCGTGCGCCGCTCTGCGAGCTAATCGGCAGCTTGCCGGTCAGCTGCAGCAAACCGTAGCAACCCATCACCGCGGAGGAGAAAATCGACACTTGGAACAATCGCTCCCACCAACCTTCGGCGGTCACGACCGCGCCAACAATCAGGAAGTAGGCGAAGAGATGCAACACCGTGAGGTAGCCCTCCATGCGCTCGAAGTTGCTCCAAAAACTTTTGATCGGGTCAACACTACAAACAGTTGCGACCGCCACCCACGCAACAAACGCGACCACTGCCCAGAAAATGTTTGAAGTGCGCGGGCGATACGTTGGCTCGCGTACCGCCAGCAGGACATACAGCCCGAGCAGCAGCTCAATCAGGATACGAAAGACAAAATTTTTGCCCGTAATAAAAGGGAAAAACATGTTCGGCACGAACACGCTGTTGTCGGCGACAATAAACGGAACAAAAAACACCAGAGCCAAACCCGCCAACAGCACCCACCGAAGCCATTTTGTGTATTGCATAATATTTGAAATAGTATGGTATTTTGTACGATAAGGCAAATGAAATATTTCAACACCATGCATACCCTATACCAAATAGTCCGAACAAAGCTAAAATTACTGTTGCGCCGGGGAGTGAGCAAATCGTACTCGCAGTTTGGTGAAGACATGGTTGTGAAAGCCGCCCTGCGATCAGTTACGAAAGGATTTTATATCGATATCGGTGCGTTTGATCCTGTTCTCTATTCGAATACATACGCGTTTTATAAAAAAGGCTGGCATGGTTTAGTGATAGATCCGAACAGTACTCTGAAGCCGCTATACGCACTAGAACGCCCACGCGACACATTTGTACTCGCGGGCGTTGGTAAAGAAAAAGAAACGCGAGAGTACCATCGTTTTAACGACGAGTCGTATAACACATTCGATACTAACGAGGCGATGCAGTACCTCAAGACAAACAAGAATCTTAAGGAGACGCTTTGTTATCCTGTGAATATTGTGCCACTTTCTCAGATTCTAAAAGACCATCCTGTGACGAAGATAGATTTTCTAAGTATCGACGCACAAGGTATGGACTTATCAGTGCTCCAATCCCACGATTGGAACATCAAACCGACTGTTATCGCTGTTGAGTCTGATTTTAACGCAGAATACATTACCAAGAGCGAAGTCTATATGTATCTTGCCGAAAGAGGGTATACACTTGTGGGAGTTGCGGGGCTCACATTACTCTTTAAGCTGAAACAATAGGCATATGAGAGCGAGCGTAACCTAGGCAAATATGCCGACGTTCTATACTATATAGCAATATGCATTCCCTTCGGCGAGCATTCTCGCGCGCGATTCGCTGGAGCGAGCAGTACATCAAGACTGACATGCGGTATGTCGCCTCGGGTGTATGGCTGTCGTTTGTCGGGCAAACAGCGGTCTCGTTGTCGGGCCTCGCACTGTCGCTGGTACTCAGCCGGTATCTAACGCAGAACGCATACGGCGATTATAAATATATCCTTTCGCTCGTGGGGCTCCTATCGACCATCACGCTTACAGGGTTGGGCACAGCAGTGTTCCAATCAACTGCACGCGGCTACGACGGTGCCCTGCGCGAAGGATTTTGGCTAAACCTCCGCTGGAGCGTGCTCGCAATGCTCGGGGCAGCAGTGCTTGCAATCTATTATTTTATCATCGGCAACAACATGCTCGGGATTGGTGTGCTCATTGGCGGCGCATGTTCGCCACTGCTTGTAAGTGCAAACCTATTCACCTCGTTTCTCTCTGGCAAAAAGGCATTTGGGAAGCAGACGCTCTACGTTGCCATTATTGGCACACCAATCACCGCAGCAGTACTCGCACTCACCGCACTCTGCTTTCCTAACCCAATCGCGATGGTCGTCGCCTACTTTGCCTCCAACACACTCCTGTGTCTCGCGTTTTACTATCGCACCCGCGCACTCTACCGTCCAGACGACACCAAGACCGACCCCGAGATGCGCACCTACAGCAAGCACTTGAGCGCGATGGGCATACTCGGCGGCATTGCAGGGAATATTGATCAAGTATTGCTCTTTCACTATGTCGGCGCACCAGCACTCGCGGTGTACAACTTTGCCACTGGCATACTTGATCAAACAAAAGGACCGTTAAAGATGCTCGACTCCATGACACAGGCGCGTTTTGCCAATCGCACCACATCCGACATCGCCTCCAATATGCGAACCAAAATGCTGTGGCTATTCTTCTCTAGCCTCACGGCTGCTCTGTGCTACATCATTGCTGCGCCATACATATATGAGATTCTCTTTCCAAACTATCTCGCTGCTATTCCCTACTCACGACTGTACGCGCTGTCACTACTCAGCCTTGCCGCTGCTCCTGCCAGCTCCTACTTGATCGCGAAGAAACGAGTTTCGGAGCAGTACATCACCACGCTGGTGGGTTCGGCCATACAGATTCTCTGCATGGCTATCGGCGTTATTTGGTGGGGATTATGGGGGCTCATCATCGCGCGTATCGCCATCCGGTTACTTGGAGGATACACCACCTATGCGCTCTATGTGATTTCCGCGAAGCACCACGTGGGTGTAGATTAAGGCATCTCTCAAAACACAGCGGTATGACACAGCAACGACACGCAATCCTTGGAACAATCAAACACTACCAGTGGTGGCAGCTGGAGCCGTTTCTCACCACACTCGCCGCGACCACATACCAGGGTGCTATTATCTTCTTTTACGATCATACTGACGCAGCAACACTGCGCTTCCTGCGCGAGCGTGGCGTGCACTGTGTACCATTCTCCGAGACAGATGCCGCGTATGCGAATTACAATTTTATGTGTCTGCGTTTTTTCTTGTATCACCTCTTTCTTGAAAAACATCCCAACGTATATGATCAAATATTTCTGACCGATGTTCGTGACGTGATCTTCCAGGGCGACCCGTTTTCGTTCACAGTCCGCGGAGTGGAGTGTTTTACCGAGTGCGAAGACATACCGCTCTCGCGCCCGAGCGCCAACCGCCGCTGGGTAGAGGAGAGTTTTGGCAGCGAGGCAATCGCACACTTTGGCGACAAACCCGTTGTCTGCGCTGGCACCATCCTCGGCACCGAACCGGCATTACGCGAATACTTGCGTGTATTCAATGATACGTTACTGGCACAGCCACAGCCGCGCGTGGTCAACGACCAAGGGCTGCACAACTACATCATCTACACCAATCGCGTGCCGAATGTAACCATCCACGGCAACACTGGGCCCGTACTCACGCTCGGGTTGGAGGATGTGGTGCTCTCTATAGATGGCACTTTCCGGAATGCCGCAGGAGATACCCCGCTCGTTGTGCATCAGTACGACCGGCACTACGCACTCGCGAAGCGCTACTGGGGTTGGCGGCTGCGCCTCCTACATCACTGGGACACCTGGCTCGACCCGAGGGCTGCGGCACGAGGGCTGCGGTACCGCGCTGCTGTGTATGTGCGACATGCTTTCCCTACACTATACGCTGGTATACGGCGAGTGTTTCGTGGGCGGCCTGCTGCCAACTAAAGCGGGCAGCCTGTGGCAACGCCTCGGCAGCAAGTCTTGAGCGCAGTGCAGCATCGCCGAGCACTCGACGCAATACTTCGGCAAGCGCAGTAACGCTGTGCGGATCAAAGACCATGCCCGCGTTTCCTGCCACCTCCGGCAGCGAACTGGAATCGGCTACCACAACAGGCGCGCCACAGGCAAGCGCCTCCAACACTGGCAGACCAAACCCTTCCAGCAGCGACGGGTACACCACGCACCATGCGCCGCTATACAACTTGCGCAACATATCGGTGTCCACATACCCAAGCATACTGACACGATTAGCGAGACCACTATCATTGATACTGCTCACGATTCGTTGCCGCTCGAATGCATTACGTGCTCTACCTACAATCACTAGTTGCACATCAGGAAAAGAGTTCGCTATTGCGCCGAACGCAGCTATCAGTGTGGGTATATTTTTACGCGGCTGTATCTCACCAACACACAGCACATAGCGACCGGCACCAACAAGCGCAGCAACGGCAGCACTACCAGTGTCGGGGAAAAAGTCGGCAGACGCGCCCTCGTACACCACGGTAATCTTTGCAGGATCAACACCGAGTCGGCGCACCACATCATCCTTGGTATACCAAGAGACAGCAATGATCGCATCAGCTGCCACGATTGCGGGCAGCTTCTGTTCGAACAAGCGCCGAGACCCCTCCTTTATCCACATAGGATTATGCAGCGGCGCCAAGTCGTGCACGGTGACGACCGTCTTACTTGCGACAGCGGTCATGTTGAGCGGATTCGTAAAATGCACGAGGTCGAGTCGATGCAACCGCGCTGCGATACGCACTGACGCATCGTTTATGTCGCCAAGACGCGACACGGGCAGCAGCGTACGCAACAAGTGTGTGCGAACTTCGTGCCAATTACGAGCACCCTTAAGCGATGGGAACTGCGTCCTGCCAATCTCGTGCAGATAAGAAAACAGGTAGAAACAGTCTTGGGAATCAGCACGGATAAGCTGCTCGATGAGATTCCGCGCGTACGTACTAATCCCGCCCGCACCAACCGCCTCGACTGCATCAATGCCGACTCGTAACCGACTCATATGCGCTCTGCAAGATAATTTGTTGCTCTGAGTACTTCTAGATCGTCGAAATATCCTCTGATTTCGTATAGTCCGCCTGGCAGAATGCGATAGATGCGATACGAATCCTTGAGCAGATACCAAAAATCTTGGAAAAATGTCCGCGCATCGACGTTGGCACAACCAAATTCAAACTGGATAAAATGTATCCGTTTCTCTTTGAGCAGCGCAGCGGCACCCTGCAAACAGACGAGCTCTCCTCCCTCGGTATCTATCTTGAGAAAATCAATGTCTGTAATATGCTGCGCCTCACAAAACGCATCAATCGTGCGCAGTTCGATTGTCTCTTGATGGCTGGTGATTTTATTCTTGAGATACTTGCGATCATAGATACTCGAGAGACCATTATTTTCTGGACTATAAAAAATAGTACTCTTCCCTGCCACATTCGAGAACCCGAAATTATATCGATGCACTGGTGCGTGCGCGATACGTTGATTTTCTTCGAGACGTCGAAATGTCTCTGGCACTGGCTCGAACGCGTACACCACTGCCGACGGCATCACGCGAAGCACCTCTTCGGTATACCCACCAACATTCGCCCCAACGTCAAACACTACCGCAGCACGGGTGCCTATCTGTGCAGCAATATATTTGAGTGCTCCGAGTTCGCCGCTCGCATGATAATCGCCATCCACACCAATACCCATACCGCGCAATAGTATGCGATCGGCGCGACGCATCGCGGCTTGTACTGGTCGCAACGCGAGCAGACGAGACATAGGATTGTCCATGGAGAAAGTGTACGCTTTTTTTTGTATCACAGCAATGCTACACTCTACACATCATGCAGACTACTGCGCCCACCATATCTTCTTGCACCATCGTGAAAAACGAGGAGCACAACATAGACGGGCTCCTCGACACACTGAGCGCGTTTGCAGACGAGATTATCATCGTTGACACTGGGTCGGAAGATACCACGGTCGAAATGATTACTCGGCGCATGCAGAGCTCGCCAGTGCCGATTATCCTATCCAGCTTTGTCGAGTCGCCCTTCCACTACGGCCGCGCTAAAAACGCAGCGGTGCGCCTTGCTACCAAAGAGTACATTGTGATGGTCGATGCCGACTTTCGCCTCGAGGGGGGGTTTGCCGATGGACTGCGTCCGTTCCTCGCAGCAGAGAAGCCAATAATCGCCAGCTATCGCATCATCGACGAGTACGTTCCCTCGTTGATACTGACTGACCATCCGTTTATCTGGAAGCGTAGCAGCGGTCTCCACTACTATGAAGACGATCGCGGGCGTGTCCATGAGAAACTTGTTATGCATGCCGACCTGCCGCTTGCGCACTTTGCGGGAGCAATGATCCACTGCCAACGAGACAAACACTCGCTGGTGAATCCGCAACGCATACTGTTTCAACTCAAGTTGGATATCGACCGCCAACCAAAAACAGCTTCTCTCGCGTGGCATATACTGCGCGGCATACACGGCGCATGGTATAAGTTTTATCAGTACTACATCATCAAGGGTACGCGGCATTCGGGATACGCTGGATTTAAATACGCTACAATTGTTGGACTTAACGAGTTTCTCAAGCAGTTGTTTATCGGACTCAAGGCAACGCCAGAGTCAATAAAAAAACTTGATGCGAGGTCACCAATTCATACCGCTCGGTGACTCACTCGTATGCGATCATATGCACATATGGCTCGATGGGAAAAACTGTGGATGCGCATGATGCTGTTTAAAAATTGGTATCTTTTTGTCTTCCCCGGTACACGGATACTTAGCGAGCGCCCGCGTATAGCGCGACTGCGCAACGGTACAGTGTTTCGTATGGGCGGCACCAACTCGACTACCTACCGCGTCATGGTCGACATTCTTTGGAATGACGAGTACCGGCTTGGCGCCATTCGCGATCCGCGCTGCATTGTCGACTTGGGAGCGAACGTAGGTGTGTTTGCTCTTACGGTCGCGAAACGATTCCCCAACGCTCACATCTACGCGGTCGAACCAGTACCAGAGACGTTTGCCCAACTCGTCGAAAACATCCGACTCAGTGGCGTTACCAACGTCACTCCGCTACAAAACGCGGTGGCGCATACCTACGGCACAAGAACACTCTACCTCGGAGAGTCCTCGGTCGAGCATACCTTGTTCCCTTCGCTGCTTGGAGACCATGGCAACCCGAGCCACCATATCACCGTGGAGACGCTGCCGCTTTCACATTTTGGCACATGCGATGTCCTTAAGGTCGACGTAGAAGGTGCTGAGTACGAATTATTTGAGGATACAATCCCCGACTGCGACTACCTGATGATGGATGTGCATCGAATTGAAGGGACAGCAATGAATGCATTTCTGCAGCGTTTCGAGAAGCAGTATCATATCGACCCACAACCAGAGGATATAGCCCAGGACGCAACCAACGCAGAGTTCCGCTTTACCAAAAAAGCGCCCGAACCTACTACTGACGAATCACTCCCTCGGCACGACATGCAGTAGCATCACGTCTATTGCCGCCACAACCTCCGCGACCGTGGTCGCTGCTGCTTGGCGGTGCACTTCGGCAGCATCGTGTATACGGCTGTTGAGCGCATGCATGGCGGGGGCATCCCGTGGTGGCGCGATGACGATGTGGCGCGGTGGATTATTTGGTGGCTGATCCCGCTCGCTCACAGGACCTACAATATCGATGGTTGGTACGCCGAGCGCTTCGGCGATATACAATGGACCTGTGTCGCCACTTATAAACAATCGCGCCCGTGCGATAAGTGCCTTGAGCTCGTCCAGCGATGTCTGCTCGCAGAAGTTGTACACGCGCGGTGACGACACATGAGCAAACATCTCCGCAACTTCCTCTTTGTCTGCAGTAGCACCAACAACAACCACTGGCATCCGTCGTGCCACATACTCAGCAACTCGTGCAAACCGCTCCGGCGGCCAACGCTTAATTTTATTACCTGCAGAAGGCGCGATGATGGCGAACGCCGTTTTGTTGGACACAGCACTCGGCAGTATCGCCACAGCACGCAACTTCTCGACAACACGCGCTGCTGCTGCGTCGGTGTAGAAGACCTGCTTGCG
The DNA here is from genome assembly GCA_903878285.1 of Candidatus Adlerbacteria bacterium. Lineage (GTDB taxonomy): Bacteria > Patescibacteriota > Minisyncoccia > Phycocordibacterales > SBAW01 > GWA1-54-10. Next base: position 38,173 of record CAIRHB010000015.1, read on the forward strand.
TGTGTCGCTCGTGTTGATGCCAATCGGCTCGAGCAGACGCAGATACTCACGCGGCGTATACGACCCGAACGTGTATGACACCACGTTCGCGAGAAGGCGCAGCAGTCGATACGCTTTGGCGTCGGTCGGACATACGCCACCAACAATGCGTGGCGCGACAATATGTGGCACGCCCGCGAGGTACAGCGCTGCAAGACCAGATGCGTTTGGATTCGTCACGCAGGCGAAATCAAGGGCACACGCATGCAGCCGATGTGCCATCTGGATACTACTCCCCTCCCATGCGACATACTCATCGACGTGTGGATTCCCCGCGAGCACGCCGCGGTTTGCTGCAGTGCCGACAACCACAAGACGCGCTGCGGGGTAGCGTATTTTTATTGCTCGGAAGAGCGGTGTTGTGCACACCATATCACCGAGCTGTGCTACTTGCACCACGCAGACTGTCTTCGGCTGCGCAACGAGCCGAGTAGCGCGACCATGCACGAGTGCATACGCAGCGCAGCGCATAAGTACCCAGCATTGGTAGAGGATGTCTTTCATCGAAATAGTGCGGACGAGACATACACACATACACGATGCAGCAGATAGTCGACCCGCGCATCACGACGCCCCTGCGCGTACGACCACGTTGCATGACCATCGAGTGCCGCGAGCATAAGACGTCGCAGACCAACACGCTTGAGCTCCATCATGCGCGACACGAGCGTATCGGTCTCTTCCATATACCCTGCGAGTGCCGATTCTTCTGGTGCGAGTGTCACCAACCGGTCTTGATACCGAAATCCGACACAGCGACCTTCGGTAACCATGAGCTCTGGCTGAATGCCATCTATGGTGAGTGTGCCATACGCGTAGTCGCGTGGTTCAATACTATCTACCGAAGTAGTACCCACCCGCAGCTTACTCATTGAACCGAAGCGCAGCGCCCAGCGGACAGCACCACCGCATAGTGCAGTAAGGAGCGCGACACCGTGGTAGCGATACACTGAGCGGTCGCAGACCACTCGACCAATAGATGCTCCGCGAAACAAAGCGAGCCACGGGAGAAACACGCTGTCCTCGGCAACATGCACACGCGACCAACGGCGCAACTGCCAGCGTAGTGCGGGCGACCATGGCACCGGTGTATCGATAATCAACTCGCTGTCGTGACACGGCTGCGGTAGCTGCGCGAGCACCGTCGCAAGCGCCTGCGGCGGGATCGCCACGTACACGAACCGCGCACGGGAGAGTAACTCTGCCGAAAGCTCCGCAAGCGGCGCGACCGAGTACGGCTGCTGCGTACCAAACACCTCGCCCGCGTGACGCGCATACACGCCAAGGATGACACAGCGCTCGCGCAATGACTCCAGCGCCGGCAGTACATCCTGTGCAATCCGCTTGCCCGCGCCGATAATAATGACACCCTCTCGATTATCTGACACGGAGCGCCCACTAGCACTCACCACCGCGAACTCGCGCTTGAGATGCTCTGCGAGGCGGATAGCGAGCGCAACGATGGTGTAGGTGGGGTTGGCTGAGCCACTTGTTGGAAAAAGCGACCCACCTGCAACATAGCAGTTTGTGGTGCCGTACACGCGGCAATCGGCATCCACCACGGCTGTCCGCGAGTCGCTACCCATCCGCGTGCCGCCCAAATGATGACTCGCATCATCGACTACCGCAGCAAGCACTTCCTCTGCGGTACCTTCGACGCGCCCAAGATGCAAGCGAGTAACCTCCATACACAGTGTTTGATGCAGCGCCTCAAGCGTTGCTTCGTCGCGCTCGCCGAGCGCGTAGGACACGACTGGCAGCGGCGTACCGTAGGCGTCGCGGGCGGCACCGAGCGTAATGCGATTTTCGGGACGCGGCTCCATGTCGGCATACCAACGTAACCGCACTGTTCGCGGACGAAGGAGATTAAAGAGCGGCGCAGCGAACGCGGGCAGGCGACGCCAGATGCTGAGCGCGTAGCGCGCAAGGAGCGCGCTGTCTGGCTCGAGTTGGACATAACTGTTGAGCAACTGGTCGGTACGCTGGCGAGACTCGGGAAGTGCGAGCCCCGCGTATACCATCCGTCCGTCCTGCGAGCGCGGCAAGTAGGGGCAAGACGCTGCGAGCGGCTTGTGGAGCAGGAGCCGCCCAGCGTATCCTTTCGGATGATTCATAAAATAGCGGCCAACTTGATCATGCTCATCGCCAATAGCGGACACCAACAAGAGACGCGGGTTTTCGATCCCGCCAGCAGCAAGTACGAACATCGCTGCACGCACCGTAACTTCCTTCCCTGCTGCGGTACGGCAACGAGCTTCGGTGATAACTCGCTTTCCTGCCCGCCACTCAGATAGCAGCCGTGTGACGGTTGCCTGTAGATACACATCTACATTCGCACGATGAAACACCGCGCGCAGCGATGCAAAATTGAACGGAGGACGTACTGCCAGAAACAGCTTCTCACGTAGCTGCGTCACAGCAAAACCACTACGTACTGCGGACATATCGAACGCCGATGGTTTGGGAAATCGGTAGCGCTCTGCGGCAGACCAGTACCGCACCATCTCGTCGTGCGCAATCGGCCAGCCACTACTCCATGGGCGTGATTCGAGATCAATCGCGTCAAGCGGTGCGGATAGCCCGCCCCAGACCGTACTCGCGCCGCCGAATACTCGCTCGCGGGAATTGTGCTTGATGCGCAGATGTGTACTTTCGGCTGTCTTGAGCGCGTCAGTAAACGCTGCGCGGCGCTCTCCGCCACTTTCGAGTACACATATATGCAGACCGGTGTACGCAAGCTCTGTAGCAATCGTAAGTCCTGCAGGGCCAGCGCCGATGATGCATACATCGTACCCAGAGATGTCGTCAGTCAATTTGGTCAGCATAGTGAGTGAGAGCGCTACACACAGCAAGCGCTCGTGCATCCCAAGTATACCGCTCTACCCGAGCACGTGCAGCATGGGCAAGAGCGGCGGCGCGTGGCGCATCCGACAAGAGTTCAGTGATTGCCTCCGCGAGCGCAGCAGGGGTATCCGCTGGAACCAGCACCGCCGAGGCGTCGTCCAACACCTCGCGGATGCTTGGTAAATCCGAGGCGACGATTGGCTTGCCAGACGCCATGTAGGCAAAGAGCTTGAGCGGCGAGGTAAACTCGGCGGACACCTGCTGCCGCCCAGTGTTGGGTAGCACGAGCACATCAGCGACCGCAAGATTGTCGGGCAACTCGCGCATCGGCAGATAACCAAGAAAGTGCACACGCGGATACTCGCGCCCAAGTGCCGCGACCTGCGTCGGCTCGCCGCCAATGATGACGACCTGCACCGACTCGGGCAACAACTTTGAGGCTTCGCAGAGCGTGTCGACCCCTTTCCAGCCATCCACCCTGCCGACGTAGAGCACGATCGGTGTGTCGAGCGGGAGAGCAAGACGCGTGCGTGCCTCTCTGTTCGCCTGTGGATGTGCGTAGGCAGTGAGGTCGACGCCGTCCGGCGCGACCAGCAGTTTCTGCGCAGCAATACCTTTGGCAACGTACCAACGCTTGAGCCCGTGCGAAATCGTGATGATGAATGCGGAGCGATGTGCGACCACACGCGCGGCGACGTTCCATGCGCCAGTATGTGTCTCCCACACAATGCGCCGCGAACGAGCGAGCGCGAGCACTGCCAGCACGAGCTCATCTCTGCCATAGAGCACGCCCCCGGGGCGAGAACGGGTATACCAGAGTGCACGCATACCAAACAGCAGCGACTGCACAACGAATCCGAGGCGACCGAACGAGACCAAGTCTGGCGACGCGAGCGTGGTAATCGAGAATAGCGGCTTGATGCCGTAGTAGACGAACGGATCCTCGCGCAGCGCAGTGCGACGAGTCGGCACCACGAGCTCGACCTCGTGCCCCGCACGAGCAAACGCCTCGCACATTTGCATAATTTGCGCACCGTGCGCCTTCTCGGTTGGGAGGCGAATGTTGGCGATGTAGCAGATGTTCATAGCGGTGGTGTGTACAGTGTATCAGGAAGTCTCGCCTACCCCGAGCGCCTGCAGCAAATCGCCGACGATATGCTCGGGCAGCAGCTTCGAAACAAACAACGCGCGAGCTGCGGCACCAAGCGCGACGCGGCACTCTGGGTCGGCTTGCACTGCGCGAATCGCTTCGGCAAGCTCCTGCGGATTGTTCGCTGGAATCAACACCGCAGTGTGCTCATCGAGCAACTCACGCGCGCCTGGTGTATCGGCGGTAATAATTGGCTTGCCCATCGCGAGCGCTTCGTACACTTTGTTTGGGATGACGCGCTGCGCCTTGTCGCTCGCGCCGAAAATACCGAGACAGACATGCGCGTGCGCCATCGAATCCGCGAGCTCGGCGAGCGATACCCGGTCGACAAACACCACCACGCCTGACTCGACAAGGTCACGCGCGTCTTTTTTAATGTGCGCAGAGTGTTGCCCGCTGCCGATAATACGAAACAGGATATGCTCGCCACGCAAGAGCCGCGCTGCGGCGATGATGCAGGGGATACCTTGCAGCGGCACATACGTGCCATGGAAGTGCACCACGAATGGCACAGCAGGAATAGCACCATCGCGAGGAAAGAAGGTATTCGTGTCTGACCCAACCAGCACGCGCAGACACTTGGCGCGAGAGACAGCAAAGACACGCGCCACGTACTCGATATGCGCGTTCGTATCAAGCATCATGGTGTCGGCAAGATGCATACTACTCCAATCGAGCAGATAGTCGCGCATGCCGCGGATGCTCCAACGGCGGTATCGTGCACGATCATGCACGTTGGAGTCGTAGAGCGACAGCATCGCGTCGAAGACAACGCGTGTTCGCGGGAATAGCAATCGAGCAAGCCACACGACCGTGTGTCCAGGAAAGAGTGCCAGCACAAACACATACTGCCCGCGCAGGCGCCGCGCCGCACGAGCAAGCTGCCAGTATTTTTGTATACCCGGATACTGCTTCGCATCCACACAACACTCGGAAACCTCGTACCCAAGGCTCGCGAACCCCTCTGCCAGCATACGATTGTGCGCATACGACGGATCGTAGATACCAAAAAAACAAACGCGAGCAATCGGCGGTGGCGTCTGTTTCATGCGAGTGATGTGTCGTCGTGTGTCGCGGTAGTAGTGCTCGCGCGACACAGTTTGCGATATAGTATCGCCGCCATTAAACAAAACGGTGCGACCGCTCTGCCCAGCTCGCCGCGCACAGGAATCGCCTCCGAAAAGCCGTGCAACAGGTAGTTGCGCGATGATTTCCCCAAGGCGCCCAGACAGGTGCGCAGCCCACGCAGCACAATACGCCGTATAAAAAATCCCCATGACTTCGTCGCATACAGCTGCGCCTCCTGCGCACGATATCCTTTGGTGTGCAGAAGGTAGTGATGCCATTCGTCGCGTGTCGTAAACACATACCATGGATGTGACAGTGTGCCGATTGGCACACCATCTGGGTAGCGTATTTTCTCATGCACTGGTTTATGAAAGCGCGCGCCCGAGGTGCGATTAAAAAGGCGATGTTGATAGCCAGGGAAGTTCGACGAGTAGCGGATGCGCCGACCGTCCATCATGATGCCGATGGGGACGCGATACACCAGCGGATCACCCGCGGCGAGGGGGCGGCTGACAATCTGCCGAATATCCTCGCGCAGTTCGTCGGAGATGGTTTCGTCGGAGTCGATGTAGAGAAACCAGTCGTGTATCGCCGCATCAAGACACTGATTACGGACACCCGAGAAATCACGCAGTGTGTTGTCTTTATTTTTATACCGCGCATCTTGTGCAATAACACGTGCGCCGAACTCATGAGCAATTGCGAGTGTATCGTCAGTCGAACCACCATCACAAATAATACTATCGTCGAACATCTTGACCGACTCCAGTGTACGCCGGAGCGTCGCTGCCGAGTTAAAAGTGAGTATGCCGACACTGCAATGAATCTTTTCCATACAATAGTTATGCGCGACGACGCACCCAGCTTGTACAGGCGCGATACCATCTGGACGCTTGTGTCATCCGCGCCGCAACCTCGCGCGCGCTCATGCTGCGCAGCACCACATGCCGCGGGATCATATACGGATCAGCACCAGGCGCAACGAGGTCGCGCTTGATAGAACACGCGGCTCGGTAGCCAAGTTTCGGCAATAGTCCAATCGCCTCGCTGCTGTATACGCCGCCTGGGTAGGCAAACAGACGCGCGCCGTGGCGCGGTGCACACGCCGCCACAAGCGCATCGCCATGCAGCTGCGACACATCGGCATGCGCCAGTGAGTGATAGCCGACCTCAACCAGCGGGTGCAGACGCAGGTGGCGAATATCCGCAGACGAAAGCAGCGGCACCTTGTTCCCCAACTGTGCGCGACTCGCCTCTGCATCACCGACCACGAACACGGTCGCTGGCGCGCGCAGACGCTCGAGTATCGGCAGCGCCGTCGTGAGAAAATCGCGGTAGCCATCATCGAACGTGAGCGCGACCGCCTTCTGTGGCAGCTCCTGCTCGCCGCGCATCCACCCTGCCACAGCAGCGAGCGAGACAAACGCATGCCCGCGTGCATGTAGATACGCCAACTGCGCAGCAAAGGCGCTCGATGAGATCGTCGTTTCTGCCGCAGCAGCACCTATCGAGTGATAGCACAGTACGCCCACTTCTCGAAAGTTGCAGAGCGGGTCGAGCACGTTTCGGAGTGTGGAGAGAAAGAAGTAGAGTGTTTTTTTCATACTATGCATGCAGCGCCGATGCGCCATCGGTAACTATAGCGAAAGAATGCCAACAATACGAGCGATGAGTGCTGACAGCGAGTTTTCGGCAACAACTTTGGCGCGCAGCGCGGAGATGTCGAGCACTGCAGCGCGGACAATCGCATCCGCCAACTGCTCGGGGTTACCATCCGCAACATACAACCCGTATGGCGACAGCAGGTCGCGAAACGCCTCGTTGGAGCTCACGGGCGCAAGTCCCACACATATCGCCTCAAGCACTGCCTTGTCGAAACTGCCAGTCGCGCTCAGATTGATACATACAGTATGCTCGGAGAGCAGCAGTGGAATCTGCGCATGCGGCACTGCACCAAGTAGCTGTACCATTTCTCGATAGGGTTTTGTAGCGAGTGCGCGACGAACTTCTAGTTCGTAGGCAATATCATCAGCTGTTGCATGAGTACCTGCAATATCGAACTGGAATGGCAGCTCGCGCGCATACAGCACGTCACACACCGCGAGCATCTCCAACACGCGCTTTGTCCGCGACATACGCCCAGTGGTAATCATACGAATACGGCCATCGTGCCGTGGCGCACCAGAGAAGAGCGTCGTGTCGATGCCATGCCCAACCACCTGCACCTTGTTGCTTGAGAGACGGAAACTTTCTTTCGATGCAGTACAAATCACGCTCGCAAAAAACGCGCCGATCCGCAGCCGCAGATTAACGCTCTTGTGCGTATACCACAGCACAACTCTTTTGTGTGTGATGCGCCACCATCCGCCACCCATGATGAGATACTCAGGATTCATATGCACAAACACGGCGTCGTACTGCCCACGCAAGCGCCACATCTGTCGCCAAAAACGGAACGCGTACTGCACGCGCGACACCGTGCCGCGCTCCTTGCCAAGCGAGTAGACGTGCACATTCGCGGGCAACTCGTGTCGACCTTCCTCAAGACATATGACCGAAACCTGCTCGCAGTGTTTGGCAAACTCGCTGATCCAGCGATGGAACGAGCCGAGGTTCGAGTCGGTGAGTGATACTTTTTGTGTACAGATAAGCAGCTTCATGTTTTGTATAGATTAGTGTCGCGTGCTCGCTCGTGCTGCACACGCGGCGATGCCCTCGCTCCAGTGTAGAGCCCACGACTCGGGCGACACGAGCGGCATTGCCAATGATCCACGCGCCCCCTGCTCGAGTATTGCGGTTGCTTGCGCGACAAACGTCTCGGGTGTGTAGATGGTTGCGCCTGCTGCGCGCGCAATGCCGACGTCGAGTGAGAGCACGGGTGCGCCTGCGAGCAGTGCCTCGACCGTCGACGCGCCGTAGCCTTCGTAGGCGGCAGTCGCCGCGAGCACGAGGTCGGCAGACTTGTAGAGCGAGTAGACATCGTGACGAAAGCCCAGAAACACCACGCGATCGGTGATGCCAAGTGACGCCGCGAGCGCTTGCAGCGCAACTTTCTGCGAGCCATCGCCGGCGATAAACACACCCGCCTTTGGGTATGCACGCAGCAGCGGCACCAGATTACGCAGCAATTCGTTGACGCGCTTTTCCTCCTCAAGCCGTGCCGCGATGAGTATGCGCGTTTTTATTTTTTTATATGCAGCAAACAGCTTCGACTCGGGAGCTGCAGCGACCGCCACAGCGTCGATACACACGGGCAATATCGACACCGCAATGCCCGGCACCTGTGTGCGCATCGCGGTAGCAATCTGCTCGGTCACGACGCGCACGCCCTGCGCTTTTGGTAGCAACCTCCGCGCGAGCCGTACATTGAGATGATGCTGCGCCTGATACTCGGGTACAAAGAGGTTGGTGTGGATTTGTAGCTGGAGCGCCGCGTGCACCTTCTTCGCAATACACCAGCCAATGAGCCCCAAGAGAAAGGGGTCCTGCGCCGTCACCACCTCCGGCCGCAGCCGAGCACCCTGTCGATACATCCGCCACGCGACCACAGGCTTCGACCCAGCAAACCCACGGACGATACCATGCGACCCGAGCGGCAGCTGCCGCGACGCGCCGCGCACATACACCTCAAGCCATCCGACCTCCTGCGCCTGCAGCAGCAGACGTTTGTATACGCCGCTACCCTGCGAGAGCGCATGCGCATCACCCGAGAGCATCAGCACGCGCAACCCTGTTGCCGAGGCGGCATCTCCAGTCTGTTGTCTGCCAACCACAACGTCTCCCGCCCTTTGGTGTATCTGTCGACGCTTTGGCGGCGGCGTAAGAAACAGCGTATCGAGTGCGGTGAGTGACTGCTGCGGATCAAATGGCGCGAGCGCCTGTCGCGCACCACGACGCAGCCGAGTAGCAAACTTCGCATCTCGCACCACGCGCACAATACTCGCCGCAAACACAGGCACCGCATCGGGCGCACACAAGAGGCCGCTGACTCCGTCGACAATCAGCTCACCGTTGCCACCAACCGCTGTCGTCACAATCGGCGTGCCAATCTGCATCACCTCGATGAGTTGATGCGACAGCCCTTCGTAGTGGGTATTGAGCACGAAGACATCCGCTGCCGCAACGCGATCATGCAAATCCTGTTGCGATAACTGCCCTTCCAATAGGACACTGCTATTTAGTTTGAGCTTCGCGATTTTTTGTTCGATTGCGCGCTGCTCGGGACCGCTGCCAATAATGCGCAGTTGTGCCTCTGGATACTCGCGCACCACCAGCGCAAATGCATCGAGCAGCGCAAGAAACCCTTTCCACTTGACTAACCGCCCCGCGCTCACCAACAGCGGCGACGACCCGACACCGAGCTTTGTGCGCGCTGCCTCCTTGGTAAGATACTCGACTGGATCGAGCGTGCTGTATATCACTGAAATCTTTTTGGGAGCAATTCCCCATCGCACAATGACTGTTTTAAAGTACTGACTCGGCACCACGACGCGCTCAGCACGCGACGCAACCACGCACTGCACCCATTGAAAAAAACGCACTGACAGCGGATACGCACGACGCGCGCGAGATGCGGAAGTGATAGGTGCCGCGCCTGCCACACCACCAAGAAACGCCTCAAGATCGTCGGTGACACCAAACCTGCCGACCCCTTGCTCCCACGCATAGTCGCCTGCTACACGCAGGACAAATCGCTTGCGCAACAGGAACGCAGCAGCAGACGCAGGCACACCGACTGACACTGGGTCGAGCGCGTAGACCACATCGCAGCGCCATCCGCGCCACAACAGGAGGAAAAAATAGGCAATATGCCGCACCACCTTTGGGTACTTTCGCACGCGAGCAAACGGTAGCAGGTCGATAACATGTGCGCGCTTGGAAAGTTCTGCTGCTACAAACTGTGCATGCGTCGCGGGGCCGCCGATCTCGGGCGGATACAAAGGCGTCGCAAGCAATATCCTCATACCCCTATATTCTACTGTAACTATCGTCACGCGCTACTGGTTACTCGGGCAGTGCGCGCAGCTGCTCGATGAGCGCCGCGTACTCGGCGAGCATCGGATGCTGCCAGGTCTGCGTGAGCATCGCGAGCATCTCTTCGTTAAAGCGCACTCGCCGTTCCTTACCGCGGCTAAACAGCTTCCACACTGCAGCACCAATGTCGTGATGTGCGTGGATCAAACTCTCGGCATTGTGTATTTTATCTGCGAGCGATACCGCCTTTGCCTCGACCGACCCAACGCGCACCTGCTCGATGTAGCCCTGCATCCGCTCCTCCCACGGCAGGGCTTTATCCTCCGTCACCGTCAGTACAATCGCTAGCACCTCGTCGCCAAGCTGCGCACGCAACTCGCTCTCGGGGAAGTTTGTATCCTCGAGCACATCGTGCACCAGCGCTGCGGCAATGACCTCGTTTGCAAATCCGTGCTTCGCCAACTTGAGCGCGACCATTACTGGATGTTCGACATACGGAATGTCCCCCGCCTTGCGCATCTGACCCGCATGCGCGCGCAGCGCAATCTGCAGCGCACGGTCAATCAGCTCGTCTCCCATACGGACACAGTACCACAAACACCCGCTCGCGCATCTGTTTTGCAATAGTGTCCCAATCGTATGTTTCTTCGACCATTTTTTTGGCGGTTGCGAGTATTTGTTGTACATGCGCGGCATTGGCGGGGTTGGTGATGTCTCGCACGGCATCGGCGATTTGCTCGGGTGAGTCTTTGTCGACTGCCCACGCGGTTGGTGGATGCTGTTGGTTGCCGCCGCTTGCAGGTGATGACTTGTCTACCGGTGACGAAGTGGTGTGCGCATCAAAAATAAAATCCGAAAGTCCGCCCTCTTGCGTCGCGATGACGGGGAGCCCTGCAGCCATCGCTTCGATAAACGAGTTGCCCATCCCCTCCGAGCGGCTGGGGCGGATAAAGATGTCGCACGCATGCAGGAACGCAGGCATCTGCTCATGACTCACGTAGCCAGCAAAGTGTACACGGTCGGCGACACCAAGTCGCTGCGCGAGATCTTTCAGCATCTGTTCATCCTGCCCGCTGCCAAGGACAAGAAAATGCACTCTCTCAAAAAAGGTGTCAGGAACCTTTTTATCTGTAGTGTTGGGAAAAGGTTCCTGACACCTTTTTCCAAGCGCGCGAATCACATCATCGACGGCGTTTTTGTGCACCAAGCGCGAGGACGTGACGAGCCACACCTCGCCCGCTTTTGTATTGCGCAGCATGCCGAATATCTTTCGTGCAGACTCTTGCTCTGCTGCGCTTGGAGCCGTAGAAAATCTTGCTACATCAACACCGTTTGGCACGACCATGACCTCGCCGCGATAGCCACCCTGTCGCGCCCACTCGGCGAGAAAGGTGGAGATCGTCTGCACGACGCTCGCGTGGCGAAACCCTGCTCGTAGGATTGGCGAAAACAATTTGATATACCACCGACCAAACACATGCTCGAACGGGTCGCCCTCTTGCAGCGTCAGCACATACGGGAGCGACACGCCGCAGATGCGCAGCAGCGTGAGCGGGAAGGTCATGTACGACATCATCGCCCAGGCGCCGTCGAAGTGCTCTACCTTATGTAAACGCCGCGCCGCCCACGCCGCACGTGGTATAAAAAGTATTTTTGCTAAATACGAGCTGCCGCAGCCGACGCGATGCACCTGTATATTCCCGACCCGCTCGTCTCGTGCATCACTCTGCGAGAATCGCATCGTTAGCATATGGAACTCGATGTCGGTGGGCGCGCCGCGATCAGTAATCTCTTTGATAGCAACCTCCGCCCCGCCCACGTGCGGGTAGTATGCAAGCGAAAAAATGAGAATCTTTTTCATGTCTGTAGTGTGCGCGTTACGCACGAGCCTCGGTGATGTATGCAACAAGGGTGTGTGTCGCCTGCCAACCAATAGCACGCGACTTAGTGGTGTCGAGCGCCGCATTCATACGGTTGCCTGGCATCTCGGGGCGCATCTCGACCACGCCGCCAAACAATTGCGCCAGCTCGAGGATGCTGTACGACTCGTTAGAGCCAAGACCAAACTCGTCGCCGTCCCCTTTCTCACCCACCAAGAGCAGCCCATCGATGATATCATCCACATGTGTAAAAATGCGCCGCTGCGTGCCGGGGGCGTTGACTCCGAGCGGCTCGCCACGCAGTGCCTTTTGGCGAAAGATCTCAACCACGGTGCCATACGACCCCGCGCGCTCGCCGGGGCCATACACGTTGTAAAAATAGGTAATCGCATATGGTAGGTGATACCATTCGTGATAATTGCGCACCATCTCGGAGTTGGTCGCTTTGGTAAACGCGTAGGGGCTTTGATCGCGCCCCAGCCCGCCGTCGGCAAATTTGGTCGACGAGCCCGCGTACACGAGCTTACAGGTGCGCTGCGGGTTCTTGTTCTGCGCTCGCCAGAACTCCAGCACGCCGAACGTGCCCGCGACATTTAAATCCCACACCACCGACGGTTCGGTCAAACTAATTTCTACGCGCGAATACTCGCCAAGATGGTAGATGAGGTCGACAGCTTCGGGCACGAGCTGTGCGATGTTTTTGGTGTGCCCCTCGCGGTACTCGACGCCTGCAACGTGGTTGTCGCGCGAGCCGGTAAAGTAGTTGTCGAGACTGATCACGTGGTGCCCCTCGCCTACCAACCGCTCACACAGATGCGAGCCGATAAAGCCCGCGCCACCCGTAACAAGTATGGTCTTTTGTGTAACAAACATGCGAGTAGTGTCCACAGCCATCACTGTAGCGCAAAAGCTACTCTATCTCAAACTCCTCGGCGGCGAGGTAGGTCTCGCGCGAGTTGGCAGTTGACGAAGCACCACTCCCCGCTCGCAAGTAGAACAAACCTGCCGCACCGACCATGAGCAGTGCGAGTAGTCCGGCAAGCGAGCCCCACGATGGGAGCGAAAAGCCGCTCGCCGCGGCGGACGCCAGATGTGCGCTCGCACTCGAGCTTGCTGTAGCCATGGAAGATGTCGGAGTTGCTGCAGATGATACTGGCGTTTTGATTTTCGGCGGTATATACGACACCACCGGCACAGCCAGAGCAGGCGCACTAGAAGCAATCTGCACCAGCGGGATTATCGACGCGACTATTTTTTGGGACACGCCCGACGCAGTTGCTGCGAGCATACTATTTGGATAACGTAAGGTGACATCGGAGCTCACACGCATCCCAAGTATATCGACTGCAAGATGGAGACTCTGCAGTCCAAGCACGATCGTATCCTTTGGCAGCACAAATGTGCTTGTCGCAGATGAGATCGTCCACAGACCAATGTTGAGATTCTGCGCTGATTGATTGACCAACACCAGCGAACCATCGGGCTCGGCGAGCATGCCGACCTGCGCCTCGGTCGCTTGCACCTTTACTTCGGCAATACCAACAGAGGTATCGCTCGACACTGTGAGCACCACCGCGTAGGTGCCTGGGTAAGGGTAGGTATGAAAGATGTTTTGCCCCTCGGCGGTCGCGCCATCGCCAAAGTTCCAGAGGTAACGCGCACCAGCAATCAACGTACCTTTTTCCGTGAGTGCGGTGCCGCTAAAAAATGATCCAGCGCCAGCTGTCACGACGCTCGGCACCATGATACGCGCACCGAGTGGCGCAGACACACTACCCCCTGACTGCGCCGCCGATACATCATGTAACGAATCAACTGTGGCTGCATCATTGCTCACATCATCGGTGACCGACGTATTGTCGGAATCTGTATTAGAAGAATTATCAGAATTTGCCTCATTGGTACTCGTGTCACTTCCCGACGCGGCAATATAGCTTCCTGTGTTAACTCCTGGGTCGGGCGCTGCGGCGACCAGCGTCCCGTCGCTGAGCCGATGTAGCGAGTTACCGTCATTCTTCCCGCCCATCGCAGTCGTGTAGGTAACCGAGTCAACAGTCGCGCCAGTGTTGTCGAGCAGTGCAATCGTCGCACCCGATGTTTGGTTTGGACTAATCGCCGATTTAATCACCGAGTACGAGCCGCCATACTGCGCGATAAACCCAACAGGGTCGTTGGTGATGATAGCGAAGGTTTGTGGCGCGATCGTGAGCGACCCACGACCACCGCCGTTGCTCGCGGCTGCTGGGTCGACAAGCAAGTGCTTTGACGAGCCACCATCATCCACACGCCAACCCTTGGTACCAGCGATCATAGTGACTGACGTACTACCAGGGTTGTACACCTCGAACCACTGCGCGGCGCTCTTTGGCGGGTCGTACATCATCTCGGTAATCTGGAGTGCAGCAAAGACGCGTGTCGGCAGCGCGGCAAGAAATAGAGCTACGAGAAAAATACTACTGTGGAGTATGTGTCTTCGCATCGTCGCGTATCGCACCCTCTTCGACATTTAGCATATCGCGCAGTTCTATCTCGGACAATCCTACAGCAACTTCTGTCGTGTGGATATCTTTTGGTTTTTGTGCTGGCTCCTGCTTTGACTCCTGTGTGCGTTCCTTTGTTGCGCGTGCGATTGCGTCACGCAAGCTCGTCGCACCCTCAAGCGGCGGACGAGACGGTTCCGTCGGCTTTGGTGGTGCAGGTGGGTGGCGTACTACTGGCGGCGGAACATACTCGCGCTTGGGCGCAGCAGGCGCACTCGGAGCTACTGGTTTTACCACTGGAACCACACCTGCTTTCGCGGGTGTGTGTGCGGGCACAGCGTTTGCTGGCACGACTTTTTGTACGACTGTTGCTCTCGACGTAGCAGCTGGCGTCAGCGGAGTTTTTGGCATAGTCGACGATACAGGCGCAGGTCTTGGTGTAATAGTGCTCGGCGTTGCGGGAGCCTTTGGTGGCGTCGCTTCAAGCGACTGCCAGTCGGTGATCATCTTCTTAATCTCTTCGCGCGGTTTGGCAAACTGCGCGCGCGACGACGCGAGCGCCTCTTTAAAGTAACTGCGCGGTGGCGGATCAAACGGCGGCAAGGTGGTAGCAGAGAACGGCGGCGAGCCGACACCATCAATCATCAGCGTCAGATAGATTTGCGCGATGCCGAGGTTGACCAAGTCGGTCTGCGTAAACTGGGGTGCGAAGACGGTCTCCAAAACTTCGGCGTCAAAGGGACCGACACGAAACGCGACCGTGGTGCCCACGTTGCCAAACACGGCGTCGCGCACCTCCTCCTCCATCTGCTCGACGTACTGGTGCGCAATCAGCAAGTTCAATTTATATTTACGTGCCTCGGACAAAATATCCGAGAACGACTCGTTGGCAAAGTTTTGGAACTCGTCGACGTAGAAGTAGAAGTTGGGCAACGACGCGAGCGTCGTCGCCGACACATCCGCGCGCGACATGGCCGCCAAGTAAATCTTGGTCACCAGCATCGAGCCCAAGAGTGTCGCGTTCGTCTCCCCTACGCGCCCCTTGGAGAGGTTCATCACGAAAATCTTTTTGTCATCCATCATCTGGCGGATATCAAACGACGACTTCGGCTGCCCGACAATGTTGCGAATGAGCGGGTTGCTCGTAAACTGCCCCACCTTGTTTTGTATGGCAGGCGTCGCGTCTTGGGTGTAGCGGTCGGTGTAGTTGGCAAACTCGTCGACCCAAAAGCTTTTGACGATGGGGTCGGTGATATTCTCGACCACCTTCTTGCGAAATGGTTTTTGCACCAGCATCCGATTGACGTCGAGCAAGGTCGCGCCTGGGTACTCCAAGAGTGCGAGCAGCACGTTCGACAAGATGTACTCCATGCGCGCGCTCCATGCGTCGACCCAGATCTTGCGGAATGCCGAGAGCAGCCCCGACACAACCAAATGCCGCTTGTCGTAGCCGACATCCTCCATCACGTTAAACGCGACGGGGTAGTCCATATCAAACGGCGCAAAGTAGACCACATCTTTGATGCGGTGCTCGGGCACGTACTCCAAGATGCGGTCGGCGGTCGAGCCGTGCGGGTCGATAAATGCCATCCCCTCGCCGTTGCGGATATCCTGGATCGCCATGTTCTCGAGCATGGTCGACTTGCCCATGCCCGTCTTGCCAATCACATACATGTGCTTTGCGCGGTCGCGCCGCTTGATCCCAAACGGGGTCTCCTTCCCCCGCGAGTTCGTCTGCGCAAAATAGGTTATCTTGTCCGGATCCTCGTGCATTAGGGATAGTATAGCACTCCTAATACCCCACGGGTGGTTTGGTTTTGGTGCCGAGATGATTGTAGGTGTGTGCTCGGAGTTGTGCGTCAATACGCTCTGCTTCTTGTGCAAGCGCCACTCTGTCCTCGGGCGTTTTGGCGTCGAGAATATATGCGAGCGTTTTGTCGAAATCATTTTTAAACTGCTGGTTGATGTCCTTCCATGCAATCCCTTTTAACTTCTCTGCAACTGCGGGCGAGTACGGCAGCTCGCCAATTTGCAACAGAAACGCAATCGCCGGATACCCCAAGTACCCTTTGTAAAACGAGCCGTTGTCATTGACCATAATCGCCATGGCGCTTGGGTCGTACTCAACAGTATAAAATTTGTTCCCACTCGATGAGTACACCTTCGCCGAGTTGCCCGACACCTCGACGCGCCCATCCGCCACCGCTCCGAGCGCTTCGTACACCTTGATAATCGGCGGATATGTCCACTGCATAGTGTTATTTTTTCTTCGATTTCTCTGACTTTTTTCGTAAAGGAATGGTAGCGCGAGACTGTTTGGACAATTCTCTTACTTCCTTCCGGACTTCTTTAATATGCTTCTCGGGTGGTAGTCGCTCAGGCAGTTCTCCACCAATATCTTTTATCGTCTGGCGCACCTTCCCACCAACCATGAAGTGTGTTCGGCGCGCCTCGTAGTCGCTGCGCACACGATCTTTTCTCAACTTCTCATCTGTCTGGGTTATGCGAAATAGATTCGCAGCGAGCTCCGTCGAACCAGCACGGTCGAGCAACTCACCTTTTTGTATCCCCTTTTTCTTTTCAACTTCCGCAAGCGGTGCGCCGTACAGACCTTTGTATCCCGCGTCATTAAAAAGACCGAAATGAGAGACACCCGCCTGCTTCGCTGTACGAAACAACTTTTTATTTTCGCTTGACACTTCGCCACGAATAAACAAACGCTTTTCGGCATCAGACAGCGCCTCAAAAATCTCCTGTTTTCGTGTCTGTACGGCAAAATAAGTTTGAGCTAGAGCAATTTGTGGAATCTTTGGATTACCATTCTGAGCAATCAGATAACAGGCATATCTGTCCAGCTTCCAGTCCTTCACTGCCCGTACACCACCAGAACCCACATCGACCATTTTAGTCAACTGACTAAAATGGTTATTGACTACCTGGCCACTCTGTAGTGCAGCATTTGCCGCACGACCGATAACTTCTTCAAACGCTTGCCATGTCGAATATCCAAACAAAGGGAACAGCTCACGTCCTGTCCAGAATTCGATGCCATTTTCATCCACGCGCTTGATATCCTCAAACGCCTTATGTGGACCGTGTGTCTCTATTTTGGATGTGGCAAATTCTGTTTTGAAGTTGCCCACCCTTCAGTAACAATGAAGGAATATGAAAAAGAAAAAGCAGGACACGGTGCATCCGCAGCTGTCGTTTGAAACGAGAGTCAAGATAGAAACACTTTTGGGCGAAGGAAGAAGTA
>CAIRHB010000016.1 GCA_903878285.1 Candidatus Adlerbacteria bacterium
GTTCCTTGGATGCTGTCCGATACTCGTTCACGAACTGCTGGTAAATCTCCTTCTTGGTACCCATATGCATATGTGGGCACGGTAACAGGAATTGTGAGCCCCGCGAGAGGGTGTGGGTAACATTATTTGTGAGCTACAGCGATAAATATAAAAACCTATGTCTAGCGCCGATAGTTACTATTTGTATCTTGATGATTCGGGGATACGTTTTCCTGATAAACAACAACGCCCAGTTCGTGAGGATGGACTCGACCATTTTGCACTTGGCGGCATCTTGGTACGAGAGGATGACCGTAGCGACATAATAGATGCATGTAAAGAGTTGCGTCGAAAGTGGCGAATCACCTATCCGCTGCGCTCGTCTGATATGCGTGGCAAACGTGGACATTTTGTCTGGCTTGCAGAGCGATCCGCTCACGATGCCTTTTTTGCCGACCTTAACGGCTATCTCTGCTCCATTCCCGTTATCGGTTTTGCTGCGGTGGTAGACAGGGTTGGGTACAATAATCGGTATGAAGAAAAGTATGGCGACAAGCGGTGGTGGATGTGTAAAACGGCCTTTTCAATCCTGATAGAACAAGCAGCAAAATATGTTGCCGAAAGGGGAGGTCGGTTGAAGATTCGTTTTGAGGAAAGTGGTAAAAAAGAAGATCGTGCGATTATAGAATACTGGAAAGATTTAAAAAGTGTCGGTATGCCATTTGATAGCATCACTTCGGCTAAATATGGAGTACTGAGAGCCGAGGATTTCCAGTGTGTCTTGTGGGGAGAACCAGAACGCCAAACCAAAAAATCACCACTCCTACAGATTGCGGATGTGTATTTGTATCCGATGGTAAGGGGTGGTTATGACAAGCAGTACATCCCGTATAAGATTCTCATGGACAATGCGAAGATTATCGACGCACTCCTGTCCGAAGACAAACTGGCAAGTTGTGGAGTCAAATATAGCTGTTTCGATGTTCGATAATGTGTCCGTTGTAGTAAAAAACCCAGATAAATCTGGGTTTTTTACCGGCCCGCAATGCGGACCCCGGGGCTTTCGCCCATATTGCTATTATACATAGGTTGCCGAGCCGTCTCAAGTTATGCACAGGTGGTGTATACTCTCGTGGTATGAACGAAAAAGTTTTGCAGCACTACCTTACGTTTAGTACCTACACCAACCCAGGGTTGTATCAAGATCTGCTTGTACGCGATGTGCCAGACAATATTCGCGAGTTGGGGCTGCTGGTGCGCCAGAATGTTATTCATCGCACCACGCTCGCTGAGGGGAATGTGGGGTCGAATGCTGATCTGCGGTTTGGCGACATGACCCGTGTCCCGTGGTGGCGGCAGTCAGAGGATGATGTGTTGCCGACTGCAGCGGCTATGTTTGCCGAGCTCTATCGGCGCGACCAGCGCGGCTTGGTGCATGACCGAAAGCCCGAGGACAAGCTCGTGCTCACGTGCCGATTTGTCCATGTGATGGTGGCGAGTATTTTAAAATCGAAAGGCATTCCTGCGCGAGTCCGCTCGGGCAACGCGCCCTATTTCGATATGGGCGAATTGGGTAAGGTGAGTGCCGACCACTGGATAGCGCAATATTGGTATGCGAAAGAGAGTCGCTGGGTGACTATCGATGTGGACGGGAGTTTGAGTCTTGATGCCAACTTTGACCCATACGACATGCCCGAGGGTGTCTTCGATTTCCCCGCGGACGCATGGCTCGCGATTCGTGCTGGCACAGACGACCCGCAGCGTTTTTGGAACGCATTGCCCATTCGCGGCACGATCGTGGTGCTGTGGTCGCTGTTCTACGACTTCCACTGCTTGATGAACAGCGAAGTAATCTACCCACATCATCCGCACAGTGCTCTGCCGAACGTGTTCGGAACGCTCACCGAAACAGAGTTGGCACAGATCGACAACCTTGCTCGGCTGATGCAAAAACCAGACAAAAACTTCGACGAACTCAAACACATCTGGGAGACCAACAAAAGCTTCCACCTCCTTGAAGGCGGGTTGTTGTAGGGATATTTATTTCTTCTCAACAATATCGTGCGTGCCGCGATTAAAATTAAAGCGGTCGGGGGTGGTATCAAGATACAGTTCGAGACCAACGTCTTTGCATACATCGAGCATTGATTCTCCAATCGTTTGTGCGATGGTACGCAGTGTGGGGTGGACAGCAACGCCGGAGCGTAGCTCGACGAGCCAGATGAGCGCGGGTAGGTCGCCCGTGACGCGGCAGGGGACACGGTAGCCCATTGGGATAAAGTATTGTGCGTTAGTATCGCAGAGTCCAAGTGCTGCGACTGCCTTTTCATATATTGCGAGAAACGAACGCGCCTTGCCTTGCAGTGCGCTCGGCATCTGCTCGAAATACCACTCTGCAAACCCGTGCCGCGCGGTGACGAGTGGCATGCGCTGGGTAACAGCGCGGTGTCGCTGGATATCGCGAAATGAGCCGAAGTCGAGCAGGAATGAGTAGCGCAATATGCCACACTCGCTGAGATATTTTGGCGGCTCGGTTTTGGTGGGGCGATCGGCAAGGATACGCGCGTATTGATTTTTTAGTAGTGTGTGATCGAGCCCGTCGTACTCAAGTGTGACGCCCTGTGTGCCATGCCACGCGTCGTCGCCGTCAAAGTAGTAGTGGTCGCGTAACCAATCTTTTGTATATGCCTCGCTTGCCTCGTAGTGTTTTTGTCCAAACGAGCTCGGATGCATCTCAGCGAGCGCGTCTTGTATTGCAGTGGCAATGTCTCGAACCTCGGCGAGCGGATGGTTGCGCAGGCGAGCAAGATGGTCGGCAGCAGCGCGCAGCTGGGTGTGCCACGCGAGATTGGTCGCCGCTCCTGCAGGCAGAAACCCGCGCATGATGTCGAATGCGCGTGCATCGATTGCTTTTCGCCACACTTTCTCATTCTCGTTTTCTTGCTTTGGGTGGCGACGGGCGAGCTCCGCCTTCATGGTGGCGAGCCCTTCAAGATAAAAGGCACGTAGTGACTCAAGCAGGTCGGTACTTTTCGGTGTTCCGACAGGGTTGCCAAACGGCTGGTTGGAAAAGTCTATGTAGCGCGTCGATGATTCTTGTCCGTTGTACAATCGCGAGTCCTGTATCGCTTTTGCGGCGAGCATCGAGACGCCCTCGATAAAAATAGTGGTGGTGCCACAGTCGCCAATCGACTTGTGCCCGTAGCCAACGTAGTACGACGCCATAAAGTCCCGCGCACCTTTTTTTGCGAGCATTGCGAGGTGTGCGTCGACGCCGCCGACCGAGCGCGAGTGCAGTGCTTGCAGCATCGCGTCCGCTTCGGCAGTAATGAGCGCGCCTGTGTCGAGGACAACCACGCGACCACTCCCTGATAATTCGCGGCGGACATGCTCGAGTTCTTCGTAGGTGGTCATGCTGAGTTTCGTTTAGTCGGGCTATGTAATATCTGTCGAGTGCTATACTTCGGTCACTATTTTTTAGTGATATCGCGATCGAGATAGAGTCGCGGCAACATCATCTCCGGCTTCCACGACTTTTTTAGTGCCGCAAGTGATGTGCTCGATTGATATTTGCCGCCCTGTGCGTAGTCGGTTGCAAGTATTGGCCCTGTTTCATAGAAGATAATTTGCGCGATGCGGCGCCCCACCACCAATGGGATATAATAGTGCGCCGAATTGTTGGTGATTTCCATCGTCCAGCGATTGGTATAGCCGACATCGCCCCAGCCAGCGCATTTGCATACCTCAATAAAGCTGCGCCCCAAGCTCGAACGTGCTTTCATCATGGTCGTGATGTGGTTTTTGCCGCCGATATATTCCTGCGTGTGTCCCAAAATGGTTTCGCCCGGGGCGAGGAGGATTACCTGGTCGTCCGGCGATATGCCGTTAAAATCAAAACGATAGTTTTTCAGCACCTCTTTTGCTTTCTGTGCCTTATGCGGCTTGGTTCCCCAAACGCGGTCAACATGGTTTTTGTCATAAATGTTGTAGACGTTCTCAAAATGCAGCGGGTGTTGTTCGGCAAAAAAGTATTCGCCCAATGTGACATCATAGCTGGAGGTGGCCAAGTTCTCGCGATGAAATGGCTCAATGACAATATCACCCTTCTTTCGTTCTTCTAAAATCTGTTTGTCTGAAAGTGCCATATAATTTTGTTTTTTTGTACCCACACTGTAGCATAGAGAAACAACACGAGACACTATGGACAAAAAAGGAAAACTTATTGTAATAGATGGCTCGGACGGGGTAGGGAAAGCGACACAAACCAAGCTGTTGGTAGAGCGCCTCAAAAAAGAGAAAATTCCTGTGGCGACGCTCGACTTCCCACAGTACTACAATAACCTGTTTGGCAAGCTGGTTGGCGAGTGTTTGTCAGGGAAGTATGGCGATTTTATTGCGCTCGACCCACATATTGCATCGGTGCTCTATGCTGCAGACCGGTTTGAGTCAAAGCAAAAAATAGAAACGTGGCTCGCTGCGGGGAAGACCGTTGTGCTCGACCGGTACGTGAGCGCCAACCAGATGCATCAAGGCGGCAAGATCCACGACCCTAAAAAGCGTCGCGCGTTTTTGCGCTGGCTCGACCAGATGGAGCACGGGGTGTTTGGGCTCCCACGCTCAGATATCATTTTGTATCTGCACCTGCCTGTTGCTATTTCGCTTGAGCTATTGCAAAAAAAAGAGACAGCCGCAGGCAAAAAATATGTGACCAAGGGTGCAAAAGATTTGGCCGAGAGCGACACGTTCCACCAGCTCGCGTCACAGGAAGGTGCGCTGCGGTTGGTTAAAGCACAAAACAATTGGAAGAAGATTGACTGCGCGGACAAGAACGGGATTCTTCCACGTGATGTGATCCACGAGCGAGTTTTTTCAGAGGTGATGCAGGTGTTATGATAGGCATATGGATTTTACTGAATACCAAAGGCTTGCAAGTCGAACAGCGACATATCTACAGGATGACCAGATATTCAGAATGATGTATTTGAGCATGGGTCTTGCTGGCGAAAGTGGTGAAGTAATTGAAAAAGTAAAAAAAATTGTGCGTAATGATAAAGGTGCAATCTCAGACGAGAAGCGTGAAGCCATAAGAAACGAACTTGGTGATGTGCTCTGGTATATTTCTGAACTCGCTCGAGCGTTCGATATCCCTCTTGAACAGGTCGTTCAGGCAAATATCCAAAAAATCACTGATCGTGCTGCGCGGGGTGTCATTGAAAGCGAAGGAGATAATCGATAAACTCTTCTACTATGTACCCACACATCAAACAGCAAGACGCAGAACTCTTTGCGGCGCTCGAGGGAGAAGAGATGCGCGAGCGGGAAGGGTTGGAACTGATTCCGTCCGAGAACTATGTGTCGCAGGCGGTGCGCGAGGCGCAGGGCTCGATTTTGACAAATAAGTATGCGGAGGGGTACCCAGGGAAGCGCTACTACGGCGGGCAGGAGTTTACTGATGCTGCCGAGTCTCTCGCGATCGAGCGAGCCAAGAAGTTGTTTGGTGCAGGGTTTGCCAACGTGCAGCCACACTCGGGCGCGAACGCAAACATCGCGATGTATATGGCGCTGCTCTCGCCCGGCGACACTGTGCTCGGCATGGACCTCTCGCACGGCGGGCACCTGACCCACGGGCACCCCGTGACCTATATCACCAAGTTTTTTAATTTCGTGCGCTACAAGATGAAGGATGTCGAGACCGGCGAGATCGACTACGACGACATGCTGCGGGTCGCCAAAGAGACAAAACCCAAAATTATTTTGGCGGGATTTTCTGCCTACAGCCGTGAGCTGGACTATGAAAAGTTTGCGGCGATTGCCCGCGAGGTTGGAGCATATGCCGTGATGGATGCAGCGCATATCGCAGGGCTCATTGCGGGTGGTGTTGCAAAGAATCCATTTGACTTCGGCTTTGATATTATCACCACGACGACGCACAAGACGCTGCGCGGCCCCCGCGGCGGGATGATACTGACGCGCGCGGGCGAAGTGGCTGGTATGCCAACCGGAGAGGAGATTGCAAAAAAGGTAGACAAGGCGGTGTTCCCTGGGCTCCAAGGCGGGCCGCTGATGCATATTATCGCTGCCAAAGCGGTCGCGTTTGGCGAGGCGCTGCAGCCGTCGTTCAAGACCTACGCGGCGCAGATTCTCAAGAACGCAAAAGCGATGGAGACAGTATTCAAGGCAAATAACGTGCGCATGCTCGGTGGCGGCACGAGTAATCATCTCATCTTGGCAGACGTGTTCGGCTTATTGGGCATCCCGGGCAAAGAGGCAGAAAAAGTATTGGACACCGTCGGCATCACGCTCAACAAAAATATGATTGCCGACGACCCTCGTGGGCCGATGGACCCATCGGGCATCCGCTTCGGCACACCTGCGATTACCACGCGCGGGTTCGCCGAAAAGGAGAGTACTCGTGTCGCAGAGCTCATGCTCCAGGCACTTCGCGACCGTGCAGACCAATCCAAGCTCGACACCATTCATCAAGAGATCAAAACTCTCTGCGCGAAGTTTCCGATTCCCGATTCGTTTCAGTAGCGTTTCGCAGTAGGCTAGAGAAGCGTTTGCGCGTTTTTCTTGTACAATACCCATATGCATCGCGTGTGGATAGTATTTTTGTCGCTGTGGAAGAAGTACGAGCGCGTGTTTTGGCTCGGCACGCTGGCGCTTGGGTTCGTGTTCGACCTCTTTCTCGCCAAGAGCCCCGAGAGCGTCGCTGACAATATCCTGCTCGTCTCGTATCTATTTATTGCCGCGGCATGCATCGTGCTGCTTAATCGACGCTCTGTATCCTCACATCGACACGCAAACCCCGACACATCGATTGTGTCAGTCGGCGAGCCAATTCTGCTCATTCTTATCCTTCAATTTTGCTTTGGTGGCTTGGCGAGCAACCTGCTCATCCTCTACGGCAAGAGCGGGACACTCGGCGGCAGTTTGTTGTTTGTTGCGCTGCTTGCGGCGTTCGCGCTTGGCAACGAGTTTCTCAAGAGTCGCTACGCGCTGATGCGACTCAATATCGCGGTCTACTACTTTCTCCTCGTGACCTACCTCGTCATCGCGGTGCCGACGTTTATCATCCATAAGATTGGGCTGCCGACGTTTCTCATCGCAGTTGGTGCAAGCCTCGCGGTGATGCTCGTACTCGCGGTCGTGCTGTACCTGGTCGTATTTCGGCATAACCGCTGGCAACTGTTCGAGATGCTGGCGCTCGTGGGCACCATCTGCCTCACGTTCGTCGGGTTCTATTTGCTCAACATCATCCCGCCCGTGCCGCTGTCGCTGAAGTCGATCGGCGTCTACCACTCGGTCACGGTGCTGCCCGACGCCGCCACGCGCTCCGACGGCGCGCGATATGCAGCGAGCTTCGAGCCGCCCGAGTGGTACGCCTTTTGGCGCGACACGTCCGCCACCTTTACACTCGACACGTCCGCCAACGCGAGCGCATCGCAAGGTGATCTCTATAGTACAACTGCGGGCGAGAGTGCCTACTGCTTTAGCGCCGTCTACGCGCCGGGCGGCCTGTCGACGCCGATTGTCCATCGGTGGGAGCAGTATGACGCTGTGGCAAAAAAGTGGCAGACACGTTCGTTCGTCTCATTCCCGATCAATGGTGGGCGCGATGGCGGCTACCGCGGCTATAGTATCGAGACGCCGTCAATCGGCATCTGGCGCTGTGATGTCGAGACCTCCTCGGGGCAGCTCATCGGTCGCATCTCCTTCGCCGTGGTCGCCGCGACCACGACGCCCACCCTCTCGACAACGACGCTGTAGTGTCTTTATATGTAGCACCTTTTCTGCTACTGTATGCACATGCAACAGGAGATTACTGCCGCAATCCAAAAAGCCCTTGCTGTGCTTGATCTGCCCAAGGTCTCTTTTACGGTTGAGCGGCCGGCAGAGTTGCTGCATGGCGATTATTACACCAATGTGGCGATGGTTGTATTTCGAAAGCTTGCTGCCGCTGTGGATTCACATGCGGATGAAATCCATTGGGCTGGTAAGTGGAAGAATCCGCATGAACTCGCGCAGCATCTGAAAAAAGAATTGCACGGCAAAATCGATGGTGTCGAAAAAATCGAAGTCGCAGGCCCCGGCTTTATCAACTTCTATCTGTCGCGCGACGCAATCGTTTCCGAGATACAAAAAGCAGCAACCGATGCGTCGTGGGGTAGCAACTCGCTCCAGCGGGATAAGACGGTGATGGTGGAGTATACGCAGCCAAATCCATTCAAGCCATTTCATATCGGGCACTTGATGAGCAACACGTTTGGTGAGTCGTTGGTGCGTTTGTTGCGAAATGCGAACGCAAAAGTGATACCAGTCAATTACCAAGGCGATGTTGGTTTGCATATTGCAAAAGCGATTTGGGGTTTGCAAAAGAAAGGATATGATGCCAGTGATGTGTTAGAAATCGGCGAAGCATACGTGTTTGGCAATACTGCTTACGAAGATGATGTTGATGCAAAAACAGAAATTATCACTATCAACAAGCAGGTGTACGCGCAAGATCCAGCAATCATGCCGCTGTATACTCGTGGTCGTGCAGTGACACTTGCGCGATTCGAAGAGATTTACGCGATGCTCGGTACGCATTTTGAACACTACTTTTTTGAAAGCGAGGTGTGGAAGGTGGGCGAGCAGTTGGTCCGCGACGGTTTGCAAAAAGGTGTGTTCGAGGAGAGCGAGGGTGCGATTGTGTTTCGTGGTGAGAAAGCTGGGCTGCATACACGCGTGTTTATCACCAAAGAAGGATTGCCGACGTATGATGCAAAAGATCTGGGGCTCGCGATGGCGAAGCTTGCGTATGCGTCGTTTGATTTGTCTATCACAGTGACCGCTACTGAACAGGGAGAATATTTTAAAGTGGTGTTTGAAGCGCTTGCCGAGCTGCGACCCGAGCTGCGTGGGAAATTTATCCGCGTGACACACGGGCTACTCAAACTCACGACCGGCAAGATGTCGTCGCGCAAAGGGAATGTGATTACGGGCGAGTCGCTCTTGCTGGATTTGAAAGAGGCAGCGAAGGAGAAGATGCAGGGGCGCGAGTTGCCTGACGCAGACAAGGTTGCCGAGCAGGTCGCGGTGGGCGCGATTAAGTACGCGGTGCTCAAGCAGGGGAGCGGCAAGGATATCATTTTTGATCCAGAAAAATCGCTGTCGCTCGAGGGTGACTCGGGGCCGTACTTGCAGTACGCGCTGGTGCGTGCGCGGTCGCTGATTAAAAAAGCGGAAGAGGCAAACGTGTCCGACGCAGTGATTGATCTTTCTGATATCGCGGAGTTTGTTGCTGCGCTTACCCTTGATCGCGTTCTGATTCATTTTCCAGAAGTGGTCGAGCACGCTGTGCAAGAACTCGAGCCGCACTACGTTACGACGTACCTCACTGAGCTCGCTGCCGCGTTCAACTCGTGGTATGCAAACACGCGCGTCATCGGCGGCGAATATCCATCCTACGCGCTCACCCTCGCCCGCGCGTTTGAGCACACGATGTCCCGCGGCCTCGCCCTCCTCGGCATCCCCGCGCCAGAGGAGATGTAAAAAAGTTCAGGGTCACCAGTGATGGCGACCCTGTTGCAGCACGTTATGCCCTGACTTCTTCGCGCTTGTCGCGAACTTTTATGTACGCGACCGCCGCATGCTCAGCGCAGTACGGCTTGCCTGGGATGGTATTGCCGTCGCAGAAGCGGAAGTTGGGTGTGCCGGGATCACCCAAAGGCCAGAGGCAGGCGTGTGTTCGGAACGTTCTCGCTTGTGCTGCGGGAGTCGGAGTTTCTAATTGTGGCGCGGTGGGGCATGTGTCGCTGGAGTTTTTTTCCACGAGTCTTTTTCTGACAGTATCGATGTGTACACGGGCAGCCCGTGCTACTTCGGCTGGGCGATGACCTATCGCCAAAAGTGCACGAACTTGTTTCTCTTTCTCGTCATCCAATTTCCTTTGCTGAAATTCTGGACGCGCGGGTAGATTCAGTCGATGTGCTTTGCCAACCACGGCGTCTTTCGAAATACCCATCCGCCGACCAATGTTTGGCGTGGAAAGAAGTCTTCCTGTCTCGTCTACCGTGCTCCATAATTCTCTGAGAAGAGCGATGGTTTCGTCATTCCAGTCAACTATATTTCTCGGCATGCCGTGAATACTCCCCATTTCTGTTAGAGTCTTCCAAGACGTCTCGTGCGGGACTGCTGCAGCAGAACTGTAACTGGCTGCAGCATACCTGAAAATCGTATGAAAAGTCCACTGCTATCACCAAACAGTGTTATCTGGTATAGTTCTTTCATGGACAGCAAGACGGAGGGTGGGGAAGAATTGAATCCAGTGGTGCAGAAGCCAAAAGGTGCGTTTGCACTGCGCGAGGAGGAGGTGTTGGACTTTTGGAACAAGGAGAAGATTTTTGAAAAGACGCTGGAGAAGAAGGCACCCAAAGGCGAGTATGTGTTTTATGACGGCCCGCCGTTTGCGACTGGCTTGCCACACTACGGCCACCTACTCCAGAGCGCGCTCAAGGACGCGATCCCGCGCTACAAGACGATGCAAGGCTACCGTGTGTCACGACAGTGGGGGTGGGATTGCCATGGCCTGCCACTCGAGAATCAGATCGAGCAGGAGCTGGGATTTAAAACCAAGCGTGACATCGAGCAGTATGGGATCGAGAAGTTTAATGCTGCGGCAAAGAATGCCGTGCTGCGCTACGCTGCCGACTGGCGACGCATCATCCCGCGCGTTGGGCGCTGGGCGGACATGGAGCACGACTACAAGACGATGGACGCAACCTACACCGAGTCGGTCTGGTGGGCGTTTAAGACACTCTACGACAAAGGGCTGATTTATGAAGGGTTTAAAGCGATGCACCTGTGTCCGCGCTGCGGGACGACGCTGTCGAACTTCGAGGTCGCGCAGGGCTATCAAGATATCGACGACCACGCGGTGACGGTCAAACTGCCGCTCGTTGATGAGCCAGAGACAGCACTGCTCATTTGGACAACGACGCCGTGGACATTGCCGGGCAACTCGGCTGCTGCGGTCAACGCAGGTGCAACCTATGTCAAAGTGCGCACCGACGAGGGCTTTGTGATTGTTGCCAAAGAACTGATGCGCAAGGTGCTCGGCGAACATGCGCAGGTATTTGGCGAAATCCTTGGCAAGGAGTTGGTCGGGCAGCGCTACGAGCCGCCGTTTGCTTATTTCAAAGATCTGGTACACAAGCACAAAACGCATGCATGGAAGGTGTATGCGGCGCCGTATGTCACGCTCGAGGATGGCACCGGCATTGTCCACCTCGCACCCGCCTACGGCGCCGAGGATTTGGAATTGGCACAAAAAGAAAAGATTCCGCTCATCCACCACGTCACCGATGACGGCAAGTTTGTCGCCGCGGTCACCGATTTCGCGGGGCTGCCAGTCAAGCCGAAAGGTCGACATATGGAGACCGATGTGAAGGTGATCGAACTCCTACGCGCAAAAGGGCTGCTCTTTAAAGATGAAAAGATCAAGCACTCCTACCCGCACTGCTGGCGCTGCGACACGCCGCTGCTCAACTGGGCTGCCAACTCCTGGTTTGTCAAAGTGTCGGCACTGAAGTCGCAACTCTTGCGAGAGAATAAAAAAGTAACGTGGGTGCCAGGCCACGTGGGGCAGGGGCGCTTCGCGAAGCTAATCGAGAGCGCGCCAGACTGGGCAATCTCACGCAGCCGCTATTGGGGCGCGCCGATTCCTGTCTGGCGACACTCCAAAACAAAAGAGATCAAAGTGATCGGCTCGGTCGCCGACCTGCTCCCTTTGGTGCGCCGCTCGGGCAACCGCTACTTCGTGATGCGCCACGGCGAGGCAGAGCAAAACACGCTCGGCATCATCAGCTCGAGTATTGAGAAGCAGTACGCACTCACCGAAAAGGGGAGGGACGTGGCACGTGAGGCGGCAGAGAAATTAAAAGCAGCTGGCACCAAGATCGATATGATCTGCGTCTCGCCACTCTTGCGCACACAGCAAACCGCAAAAATCGCAGCTGACATTCTTGGTGTTTCGCCGGACAGAATTTTCGTTGATGAGCGTTTGCGCGAGATGATCTTCGGCGAACTTGAGGAGCATACAGTAGCAGAACATAAAGCGCTCTACAGCAACTCCGCTGAAACACTCTCAGATAAACCAGAAGGAGGTGAAAGTGCGATGGAGGTCAAGCGTCGTGTTGGTGCATTTCTATTCGAGTTGGAGTCTCGATACCCAAATAAAAATATTCTGATTGTTTCGCATGGCAACCCGCTATGGATGCTTGCGGCAGCTGCCGATGGTGCTACAAAAGAGCGTACGTGGGAGTTGTACAAAACCGCCTACCCACACAAAGGGCGTATCACCGAGTTGCCCTTCGCGCCGTACCCGCACAACGACGACTACGAGCTCGACCTGCACCGCCCGTACATCGACGACCTCTCGCTTGGCAACTCGATCGCGGGCGAGTGGCAGCGCGTGCCCGACGTCTTCGACTGCTGGTTCGAGTCGGGCTCGATGCCCTTTGCGTCGCATCACTATCCGTTCGACAAGACGGTGTTTAATCCCAAACGTTTCCTCGGCCTCTTTCCGAAAGGGTTTCCCGCTGGGTTTATCGCCGAGGGGATTGATCAAACCCGTGGCTGGTTTTACTCGATGATCGTGCTCGGGGTGGGGCTGTTTGGCCACACGCCCTACAAGGCGGTCGTGACCAACGGCATGATACTCGCCGAGGACGGCCGCAAGATGAGCAAAAAGCTCAAGAACTATCCCGACCCGATGGACGTGGTCGACCAGTTTGGCGCGGATGCGCTGCGCTACTATATCCTCTCGTCGCCTGTGATTCGCGGCGAGGACTTACGCTTTGCGGCACGCGGTGTCGAGGAGGTATCTAAAAAATTGCTGATGCGTCTTGATAACGTGCGGAGTTTTTATGATTTGTACGCACCTGCGCAGCAACCAACCGATGTCGCGTCGCCGGAAACTCTCTCGCAAAAGTCCTCAGCGGCTCCCAGACTATTTGCTCGAGAGTTATCGGCTTCGCTTTCGATACATCCGCTCGACCGCTGGATTCTTTCGCGACTCAATGAGTTGGTGCGCGATGCGACACAGGGCTACGAGACGTACGAGCTCGACCTCGCGACGCGGCCGCTGGCAGGATTCATTGACGACCTCTCGACCTGGTACCTGCGCCGATCGCGCGACCGGTTTAAAACTGACAGCGCTGCTCCCGCTTCGCATCTGGCAGATAAAGATGCTGCGCTCGCGACACTGCGCCAGGTGCTACTGACGGTGTCGAAAGTGATGGCACCGGCGATGCCGTTCTTTGCCGACGACCTCTACCGCCGACTGCGCGCCGAGAGTGACCCCGAGAGCGTGCACCTCGCCGACTGGCCAGTGGCGGGCGCAATCGACACAGCACTGCTTGCCGACATGCAGCGCGTGCGCGATATCTCGTCGCGCGGGCTCGAGCTGCGCGAAAAGGCGGGGATCAAAATCCGCCAACCGCTCGCCTCGCTTGCGGCAACATCCCTCCCCATCGACCCAGCGTTGCACCAAATCATCGCCGATGAGTTGAATGTAAAACAGGTGATCGAAGCGACTCCAGTTGTATCAGATGTGCAAACCGCTGGCGGTATACAGACCGATGATGTGTTGCTCAACATCGAGCTTACGCCTGAACTGCGCGAAGAGGGTTTGGTACGCGAACTTGTCCGTGCCGTGCAAGATGTGCGCAAGAAGACAGGGCTCGTCATCGCCGATCATCCCACTGTGTATATCTACACCAACGCCGGGGGTAGCACCTTCTTCCAAAAAAACGCGTCGCAGATCGAGAGTCAGACGAACGCATCTCTCGTAATCGAGCAGGGCGATGTATCCGAAGCCGTTGACGCTATCGACGGGTTGCCATTTCCACTCATGCTTTCTGTGAAGGGAGATCATGCATCAGATCACAACAACTGACGCGCTCGTCTTGGGCAAGCGTGGGGTAGGGGAGGCGAATGTGCTTGTATCACTCCTCACGCGCGACTTGGGGCTCCTGCGCGTGTCGGCGCGCTCGGCGCGGCTTGATGTGTCGAAGTTGCGCTATGGGCTCGAGCCGCTCACTCGCGCGCGGTACTCGATGGTGCGCGGCAGACATGAGTGGAAGTTGACCGGCGTCGCTATGCCGAGGCGATTGCCACCTACTACCTCGCGCGAGCAGCGGCAGGCGGCGGGTCGCATCGCGCGACTCCTGCTACGGCTGATCCACGGCGAGGAGCCAGTGCCCGATCTGTACGCGACCGTTGTTGCTGGTCTTGATGCGCTCCTATCAATATCCGAGATAGAGAGTGTTGAGTGTGTGCTCGTATTGCGCATCCTCTCGCAGCTCGGCTATGTGTCCGACACCGCTGAGGCACAGCCATTTCTTGTGTCGACCGCGTTTACTCCCGAAGTGCTCGCGGCCGCTACGGCATCCCGCCTCCCCCTGGTCCACATCATCAATGCCTCAATCGCTGTTACAGGACTCTGAGACACTCCTGTGGTGTGTCACGTAGATGGTATACTTCTTGTATGGCTCGACGGGGGGATAAAAAAGAGGATGCGGTCGAGGGATTAAAGGACTCGCTCTATTCACGCACGCATGAGCTAGAGTCGCACATCGAGTCGCGCACACCGTTGTCGTCTAAGCGAGACCAGGTGCCGACTGCGTGGAGCGACATCCGCCCTGCGCGGCAGGAGCAGGTTGCCAGCGTGGCAGCAAGCCCGGTTGAGCCGACTAAACCAACGTCGCCGACACAGACAAAGCCCGCTCCGGGGCGCTATGACCCGCTACAGGACACGCCCTACGTAAAGCCAAACTTTCTTCAAGCACCTATGGCACGAAAAAAACGTCTCTCATGGTCGACTAAATTTCTTATCACCTCCAGCGTGTTCTTTCTTGGCGCAGTTGGTGTTGCTGCATATCTGTTTGTCTACGGCGGTAACACGATCTCATCACAAAATATCGACATGCAGATCATCGCGCCGTCGCTGGTCGACGCAGGTAAGACGACCTCAATCCAGGTACTGGTCAGCAACCGAAACCAGGTGCCGCTCCAGTTGGTCGATCTGATCATGGACTATCCAGACGGCACGCGAGATCCAGCTGATCAAACAAAAGCGTTGAGCCACGAGCGACAGAGTGTCGGCACTATCACCTCCGGGCAACAGATAAAGCGCGTTGTGTCGGCACTGTTTTATGGTCAGGCAGGCGTGACGCAGAATCTGAGCGCGACGCTCGAGTATACGATTCCCGGGTCTAACGCCGTGTTTCAAAAGCAGGTGAGCGCGACCTTTCTCGTTGGCTCGTCGCCGATATCGGTGTCGGTCAACACGCCGACCGAGGCGATTACCGGTCAGCAGTTTGGTTTCGATGTGGTGGTGCAGAGCAACGCCGCAGCGCCGATCGACAACGTGATGCTGCAGGGGCAGTATCCGTTCGGATTCTCGATCATCAGTTCGACACCGCCGGCGGATGCGGGTGGCACGGTGTGGCGGCTGGGTACGCTCGCGCCAGGCGCATCGCAGACCATACACATCGTTGGCTCGATCGACGGGCAAGACGGCGACCAACGCGTCTTCCGCTTCTTGGTTGGTTCTGATGCCGATTCGACCGACACGGTGGTCAAGGTGCCGTTCCTATCGGTGCCGCAGATGCTCACGGTGCGCCGGCCGTTTATCTCGGCAAGTATCGCGGTCGGGAGCCAAAGCGGTAAGACGGTCACGGCGGTTGCGGGTGCTTCGCAGGTAGGCGTGATCACTTGGCAGAATAATCTTCCCGACACAGTGTCGAACATGCAGGTGGTGCTCACACTCGTGGGCTCGGTACTCGACGCCAAGTCAATCAACTCGGGCGACGGATTCTACCAATCGACAAACAATACGATCACTTGGACAAAAGACCAGGTGCCAACGCTGGCGAGTGTGCCTCCGGGCGGGACCGGGACGCTCAGCTTTACCTTCGCGACGCTTCCGCCTGGCAGTGGCGGCACAGTGTATGCAAACCCGACCGTCGACCTATCGGTGAGTGTGTCGGGCGTGCGCCCGGGTCAAGACAGTGTGCCAGAGACCGTTGCCTCCGCGGCGAGTACGCAGGTGGTGCTGTCGTCGCTCTTGGGGCTCACGGCGCAGGCGCTCCACTTCTCGGGGACGTTCCCCAACACGGGCGCA
Source organism: Candidatus Adlerbacteria bacterium (assembly GCA_903878285.1). Classification (GTDB taxonomy): domain Bacteria; phylum Patescibacteriota; class Minisyncoccia; order Phycocordibacterales; family SBAW01; genus GWA1-54-10. The sequence goes on from CAIRHB010000016.1 coordinate 16,151, forward strand.
ATGCCGCCAGTAGTAGGAAAGCCAACGTCGTACACGATTCTCTGGACGGCGGCGAATTCTTCCAATACTATTGCCAATGCTGCGGTGTCGGCGACTTTGCCGCCGTATGTACAGTTTGTTGCCGCGCAGCCGGGGAGTAACATCACCTACGATGCACCGAGCCGCACGGTCATCTGGAACATCGGCGATCTCAAGGCGGGGGCAGGATACAGCTCGGGCACGGTGGCGGGGTCTTTCCAGATCGCGTTCACGCCGAGTGTCTCGCAGGTAGGTAGCGAGCCTGCGCTTACGGGGCAGGCAACGCTTACGGGGCAAGACCGCTTCGCGAATGTAAAAGTGCAGACAACCGCCGACGCGCCGAGCACACTCCTCAACGCCGACAGTGGGTTCACAGGCAGTATGGGGCAGGTGGTGGGGCAGTAGGAATCTATACGGATACAACGAATGTATTGAAAAAACATGACTGAAAGAAATCCCGACACACTGATGGAAAAGATTGTCTCGCTGTGCAAGCGGCGCGGCTTTGTCTACCAAGGGTCAGAAATTTATGGCGGGCTCGCGGGTATTTACGACTTTGGCCCGCGCGGTGTCGAACTTTTACATAATCTAAAAGCGGCATGGTGGCGCGCCAACGTATACGACAAAGAAAATTACTACGGACTCGACTCGGGCATGTTTAAAAATCCGCGGGTGTGGGAGGCGAGCGGGCACACGAGCGGCTTCTCCGACCCTCTTGCCGAGTGTCGCAAGTGTAATACGCGTGTCCGTGTCGACAAAGAGCTCGCAAAGGTTGGCGTTGTCGCTGACGAAAAAATGTCCGAGAAAGAACTCAATGATCTTTTCGATGCACATCGCGGCGAGATCACCTGTCCGCAGTGTGGCAAGAAGGACTTTACTGCCGTGCGCGCATTTAATCTGTTGGTCAAAACAAATCTCGGCGATTTTACCTCAACGGGGAGCGAGCCGGTGTACCTGCCGGGCGAGGCGTGCCAAGGTATTTACCTCAACTTTAAAAATATTCTCGATACGCTGCAGCCAAAGCTCCCGTTTGGCGTGGTGCAAATTGGCAAAGCGTTTCGCAACGAAATTTCGCCACGCAACTTTCTCTTTCGCTTGCGTGAGTTTGAGCAGGCCGATACACAACTCTTCATCAAGCCACACCAAAACAAAGATGCGTATGAGCAGATCAAACAAGACCGATGGAATTGGTATCTTGCAATCGGCATCCGCGAGGAAAATTTGCGCTGGAAGCAGCACGAGAATCTTGTCTTTTATGCAAAGGATGCGTGGGATATCGAGTACAACTTCCCAGCGCTCGGCTTTGACGAGTTGGAGGGGATTCATGACCGTACCGATTACGACCTCACTCAGCACCAGCAGTTTTCGGGTATCGACCTGCGCTACACCGACCCCGAAACAGGCGAGAAGTTTGTGCCCTGGATACTCGAGACGTCGGTGGGGTTGAGCCGTATGTCCTTGGCGGTGCTCGCGGATGCCTACACCGAGGATGACCTCGGTGGTGAGACACGCGTGTTCCTCAAATTTAAACCATCAATTGCGCCCGTCAAAGCGGCGGTGTTTCCACTGCTCAAGAATAAGCCAGAATTGGTCGCGAAAGCTCGCGAGGTGTACCAGATGCTCAAGAAAGAAATCCCACAAATTGTCTGGGACGACAACGGCAACATCGGCAAGCGCTACCGAAGGCAGGACGAAATCGGCACGCCGTTTTGCATCACTATCGACTTTGACACGCTCGGCGAGACTCCCGAGATGCAGGACACCGTCACACTGCGCGACCGCGACACCGGCGAGCAGCAGCGCGTGAAAATTGACGAGCTTGTGGAGCTGTTGACTAAAGCTATCAAAGTTTAGTACAACGTAGGCAGTCAAACTCGAGATGGCTCGGGTTCGAATCGACATGAGGATAATATGTTCGAGCAAAGGTATCCGGAGTGCGAAGGGTATGTATTGAATGGAAGGGTGGTGACAGAGCCAACATTGAATCCCGCAGGCGAATTGATCCGGGTTGTTACCGCAGGGAACGGTGCTTTTGGGTGTGGTTCTCTGTACGAATACTTCGACAAGAATGATGGCCGATGGAGGAGAATCCCAGAATCCGATATTTACCATAGTTCGTCGGGTATGTGATCTTGTCTCCGTGCCCATCGCCCGCACCTTTTCCAGATTGGAGGGGTGCGGGCTGGCTGTTTGTGCTATCATTCAAATATATGCACGAGCGTAATGATACGAGCCACAGCAACGACAAGGGTGCCGTCAGTATCCATATCACCTCGGGGAGTATTGTGAAGACCCTGCTCTTTTTGGTGCTGTTTGGCTTGCTGTGGTATCTGCGCGACTACGTGCTCATGCTGCTCTCCGCAGTGGTCATCGCCTCGGCGATTGAGCCCGGTGTTGCCGCGCTCGTGCGGCGCCGGTTTTCGCGTCTTCTTGCGGTAATTACGATATACGTTGGGGTGGTGGCGGGGTTTGTCAGTGTGCTTATATTTTTTGTGCCACCGATACTCAACGATGCGGCAAACTTTCTACAGCAGCTGCCCGCGGCGCTCTCGACGGTCAATGTTGCCGACTGGACGCATGGCGTGTTGCCGAGCTCGGTGGGCAGCACGCTCAACTCGGCGGCAGTGCTGCGCGAGCTGTCGACTACAATTGGCAACTCGACCGGCGGTGTGTTTACAACAGTGTCCGCGTTCTTTGGCGGTCTAACATCATTCGTGCTCATCGTCGTCTTTTCATTCTATCTCTCCGTGCAGGAGACCGGCGTTGATGACTTTTTGCGTATCGTTACTCCGGCGAAAAATCAGGCATACGTGCTCGGGCTGTGGAAGCGCTCGCAGTATAAAATCGGCAAGTGGATGCAGGGGCAATTAATCCTCGGCTTCTTGGTGGGCATTCTACTGTACTTGGGGCTGCTTATTCTTGGTGTCCCGCACGCGCTCCTGCTTGCGGTCTTGGCAGGAGTGTTTGAGTTGATTCCCGTCTTCGGGCAGATTCTCGCGATGATCCCCGCTGTTGCTGTCGGCTTTATCGCCGGAGGTGTCACCGAAGCGCTGCTCATCACGGGGTTGTATGTCATCGTGCAGCAGTTTGAAGCGCATCTCATTTACCCGCTCGTGGTCAAGAAGATCGTTGGCGTGCCACCACTTCTCGTTATCCTCGCACTCTTGGTCGGCTTTAAGTTGGTGGGATTCCTTGGTGTGTTGCTGTCTGTGCCGATCGCTGGCGCGATACAGGAGTTCGTCGGCGATATCGACAGAAAGAACCGTCTTGCGCTCAAAGGCAGTGCGGAGTAGGGTTGCAGTATGGAACAGAAACCTCTCTATATCACCACAACGCTCCCATATGTGAACGCTGACCCGCATATCGGCTTCGCACTTGAGGCAGTGCAGGCGGATATCATCGCGCGCTATCATCGCCTCGCGGGGAGGGAAGTGTTTTTTAATACTGGCACCGATGAACATGGACAAAAGATTTTCCAAAAGGCAGCCGAGGCAGGGCAGGATGTGCAAGCATATGTCGACCACTTCGCTGCGCAGTTTCGCAAGTTGAAAGAGGGACTCAATCTATCCAACGATGTGTTTATCCGCACCACCGACCCCGCGCACATTGCAGCAGCGCAGGAGTTGTGGCAGCGATGTGTGCAAAATGTTGACGCCGAAGGTCGCCCTGATATTTACAAAAAAAAGTACAAAGGTTTGTACTGTGTCGGCGATGAGATGTTTCTCAAAGAGACTGATCTGGTTGATGGTAAGTGTCCGAACCATCCAAACATGCAGCCAGTCGAGATTGAGGAGGAAAATTATTTCTTCCGCTTGAGTCGCTATCAAAGTTATTTGCACGACTATCTTTCGAACTCGTCGGTCATTCTGCCCGAGTGGCGTCGCGAGGAGGCACTGAAGTTTGTCGACGGCGGGTTGGAGGATTTTAGCATCTCGCGTGAGACCGCGCGCATGAGTTGGGGCATCCCTGTGCCCGGCGACACAACACAGGTGATGTATGTTTGGTTTGATGCGCTCACCAACTACATCTCGACCTTAGGTTGGCCCCACTCCGCCGAGGCTTCGCAGGACAAGCCCGACTCGACTGATTTGTTTGAAAAGTTTTGGAACAATGGCGAGGTGGTGCAGATGGCGGGCAAAGATCAAGTGCGCTTTCAGTCCATCATGTGGCAGGCGATGCTTAAATCGGGCGGCATCAAAGCGACCGACACAGTGGTCTACCATGGTTTTATTACCTCGGGCGGGCAGAAGATGTCCAAGTCGCTCGGCAATGTGATCGAGCCACTCGCGATTGCTCGCGAATATGGTGTCGACGCGCTGCGCTACTTCCTTGCACGTCATATCCATCCATTCGAAGATTCCGACTTCACGATGGAGCGGTTTAAGGAGCTATATAACGCTAATCTTGCAAACGGATTGGGGAATCTTGTTCGCAGAGTTATTACTTTGGCTAGGAATAATGGTGTTGAGTTGGAAAAAGATGAGAGGGACAGTTTTGACGAGATAGTCAGAGGTAACGACCAGATATACCAGGCTTTCATTAGAAACTTAGAAAGCTACAAGATTAGCGATGCCCTCGATATGATTTTTGGTCGTGATGTGCCTCACACCGCAATCGGCTGGATGGACAATTCAATTACCCAAAATAAGCCGTTCGAGCTGGTAAAGACTGATCTAAAAGCTGGACAGGAGGCAATCTGGTGGCTCATGAAAGATTTGTGGAGCGTAGCAACTCTACTTGAGCCTATTATGCCAGATGCTTCGATAAAGATTCGCGAGGCAATAGTCGAGAATAAAACAGATATCCCAATGTTGTTCCCGCGGAAAGAATAATGCGCTATTTCGACGCACATATGCACGTACAGTTTGTTGCCTTTGACGAGGATAGGGAGGCGGTGTTTGCGCGTGCACGCGAGGCGGGTGTGGGGATGAACATGGTCGGCACACAGCAAGACACGTCGCGCGCGGCGGTCGAGATGGCACACCTGCTCGACGCCGATGGACAAGAGTATGCGGATGTATACGCGACGGTCGGCTTGCACCCTGTCCACACAGCGAAGTCGTTTCATGATGAAAAAGAGTTGGGAGAACAGGGCAAAGCATTTACCTCGCGCGGCGAGCAGTTCGACTTTGATGTGTATAAAAAACTCGCCGAAGACCCAAAAGTAATCGCGATAGGCGAGTGCGGGCTCGACTACTATCGACTCGAGGAGGATACGAAAAAAGTTCAGACTGAAGCGTTTTTGGCACAGATCGAGCTAGCAAACACGCTCAAAAAGCCGCTAATGCTGCATATTCGCAATGGTGCAAAGTCTGCTGGTGTTGCCGATACGCTTGCCCGGCATCACGACGGGGTTGCTCAGCACGATGGTGGGAGTGACGCCTACCTCGATGCGCTCGCGCTGGTGAAGCAGCATGCGCAGGTGCAGGGCGACGTGCACTTTTTTGCGGGTTCGTGGGACATCGCGAGGCAGTTTCTCGACCTTGGCTTTTATTTGTCCTTTACGGGCGTGGTCACCTTTACGCACGACTACGACGAGGTGGTGCGCAATACTCCGCTCGACCGGCTATTGTCCGAGACCGACGCTCCCTACGTGACGCCTGTCCCGCACCGCGGCCGCAAGAACGAGCCCGCCTACATCCCCGACATCGTCCGCGCGCTCGCCCGCATCAAACAGGTCGACGAAGAGGTGCTGCGCGAGCAGTTGCTGAAGAATACACAGGCATTTTTTGGTATTTCGGTATAACGAGGGCGCAGGTTGCAGAAACCAATAGTTCTGGTACAGTGTCGCCATGGCTACAAAAAAGTCGCATCCTGCTGACGCAGGGTTATCCCAAGCGGCTGGCGAGCGAGCCATTTACGAGGTCGGTTTCCACATTGTCCCCACGGTCGGTGAGGACGGCGTGGCGGCAGTCGTAGAGTTCGTTCGCTCTTTGCTTGGGACTGCAGAAATTATCAATGAGCAGTTCCCGCAGAAAATGACGCTCGCCTACACGGTCGAGCGCTCCGACGCTGGTCGTCGCGAGAAGTACACCGAGGCATTTTTTGGTCACATCAAGTTTGCGCTCGAGCGCGAGGCACTCCCTGCGCTCTCGGCAGCATTAACCGCAAAGAAGGAAGTCTTGCGCTTTCTCATCATCGAGACCACGCGCGAGGATATCACCGCGGCTCCGCGCCGCGCCGTGTTCTCGTCCGACCGCCTTGAGGGCGAGGTGATCAAGAAGCCGGTCGTCGAGGAGGCAGCGAAGGTCGCGGTGTCCGACGAGGACTTGGACAAGTCGATCGACGCGCTGGTCGCCTAATGTAGATTCAGCAGCACTCTTCGTGCCCCGTGCAAACAGTAGTACTATAGAAGGGCGATTCTATACCAACTAATAACGAACGATATGTACATCAACAAAGCGATGGTGTTTGGCAACTTGACCCGCGACCCCGAGATGCGCGCGCTGCCCTCGGGCGGGAGCGTCACGTCGTTTAGCATCGCGACCAACCGCACGTTTAAAAAGGCGGATGGCAGCAAGCAGGAGGATGTGCAGTTCCACAACATTGTCGTCTTTGGCAAACAGGCCGAGACCTGCGCGCAGTACCTTAAAAAAGGTTCAAGCGCCTATGTCGAAGGTCGCTTGCAGACGAGGAGCTGGGACAGCGAGAAGGGCAAGCAGTACCGCACCGAGATCCTCGCCGAGACAGTGCAGTTTGGCCCGCGCTCGGCAGGTAGCGGGGCAGGGGCGTCTGGCGGATCCTACGAGAGTGGCGACGCCGAGCCCGCATCCGTCCCGCCGTTTGGTGGCGCGAGCAGCGGCAGCAAACCCGTGCGCGAAGACGCGATCGACTACCCACAGGAGGACATCAATCCTGATGACATTCCGTTCTAGTGTGTGTTTCCAATCCTATACTCAATCGATCCAGTAGTTAGTACTCATTAGAAATTAGAATAAGTATTCGTATGGCAACAAAAGATACCTACGTCGCGCAGTTTAAGGCGCTCGACTACAAAGATGTCGAGGTGCTGCGCAAGTTCATCAACCCGCACGGCAAGATTATGTCGCGCCGCCGCACCGGCCTCTCGGCGCCCAACCAGCGCGCGCTCGCCGAGGCAGTCAAACGTGCCCGCTTTATGGCACTCTTGCCGTACATCGTCCGATAATATAAAAGGTGTCAGGTACCTTTTTTACAAAAAGACCTCGGAGCACTCCGCGGTCTTTTTGTGTTTGCGTGGCACACTATGTGCGTTGTGCTATACTTTCTGCATGAGTATCGCTGATACAAAAACGTCGGTAGGGGGTGGGCTGGTTGGGTCGGTGCGGCGCTTTGGGCAAAACGGCGTCTTATACGAGGTGTTGCGTGAGGTCGACAAGGACTCGGTGCTTATCCATGTGCTCGATACAAAAGAGGAGACTGCGTATCCGATCCGCGACGCGCTCCAAGACCCTAACGAATAGCCCTTATGTTTGCCATCACTTTCGACTTTCAAGCAATCATCGCACTCAAGGCGCTCGATTGGTTTGCGCCGTCTGTTCGTGACATCCGCGCGTTCCGCATCGAGCAATGGTCTGATTTCACTGCGGTTATCAAGAAGTAACGACTCGATTTGCAATAAAAATACTTGTATGAAATGATAGTGGTGGGTGAGGAGTCTGAAAACCTCTACAGCATTTTTGTCCGACCAAGTCGGACACGCCAGTTAATGTGCTGGGTCCTTGAGGTGAGAGGGATTGGATTTTTCGACACCAGTCCCAGACCACAAAGCTAAGGCATCTGGAAGTGACGGAGTCCTAGGGATTCCTTCCGCCGAAGCTTGGGGCAGTGGCTTGTGTTACCCTGGCAAGTTACACAAGCATCAAAATACTGCGGTAGGATTCCTCACCCACTTCGTCTAGCCCCTCGCGTCCGCGCTGGGGGTTCTTTTTTTGTTGCACACTAATACTGTTGACTGATACTATATGGACGGACGTCGGCTAGAAATAGAAACCCTGGTGGGAGACACCAAATGTCGGACACTGATACGCTCACTTGCGCCTTTGCTGGGCAACGCTTCATTGCAAGTGTACACGATCTCCCCGACGATTATGATGATATCGGGAAAGTCGAGATTGCGTTCGAGGGCAGGCATGCCGATAGAATGTCGGACCAACTCGTGTTCAAATGGGCACACCCCGACAAAGACTTTGCAAATCCTCAGCGGGTTTACGATGCGATTGCGTCAGTTGCAGAGGCGATGGGATTCGTGGCGGTGCCGAATCCAGGGCGCGGTAAACTTTTCGGTATATGCTTCTTCGATCTGGTAGGGGATCTGTCAAAGTTCAACCCCGAACAGTTTATCACGTGTATCGCCTACGAACTGCGCGGCATGGCCGAATAGTTTTTGGGTGGCAAAACCCACGGGACAATCTGCGTCCTCGTGGGTTGTTCTGTTTTTAGAATCGACTTTTACTTCTTATCCACCCTTTCAACATACTGCCCGGTTTCGGTGTTGATGCGGACGAGGTCGCCCTCATTGATAAATAGGGGAGCATTGATGACAGTGCCTGTCTCGAGCGTGATCTGCTTGCTGCCGCCCTGCGCCGTGTTGCCGCGTACCGCTGGCGGCGCTTCTTTGACCAGCAACTCGACTTTAATCGGCACGCGCACCGAGATGATCCGACCGTCCTCGTCGTCGCTCTTGGGGTCGGCAAAGAGCACTGCCTCGACGACCGTGTTCGCTTTCAAGAATTGTCCCACGGTGCCGACCAAGTCGCTCGACAATGCAAAGCGCTCGGACGGATTCTTGACCGAGCAGAACCAGTACTCGCCCTTGTTTGTGTAGAGATACTTCACCTCCTTGGTCGAGAGGTCTGCCTCCTCGGCCTTCTCTGCCTGATGGAACGCCTGTTCGGTCACCTTGCCGGTGATGAGGTGGCGCAGTTTGGTCTGGTTGACCGGTTTGCGCATTTGTTTGCGAAAGACGTGCGCGTCGAGCACTTCGTACGGCTCTCCCTCGAGTAAAATCACTTTCTTCGGCAAGATTTCGTTGTATTCAAGCATATATAGTTTCGATAACTCCTGCATTGTAGCCAAAAATCGCAGATTGTCCAACTTTCGCGAAACCAACCCCACATCTCGTCAGTTATAGTAGATGAAACGGCTATGCTATATAGTGTACTCATGACCAGCAACTATCTCTCGATGGAGGACGAGTGGGAGGGGAAGCCCGACGAGGATATCTTGGCGGCGTCGGTGACGCGTCCGTCGCTGTTCGCACTCTTGGTGCGAAAGTACGAAGCGCCATTCTTGCGCAAGGCAGTGGGGATTGTCCGCTCTGCCGAGGAGGCAGAAGACGTGGTGCAGGAGGCGTTTACCAAGATATATCTCAATGCGAGCAAGTTTAAAAAGCAGGAGGGCGCGAGTTTCTCGTCCTGGGGCTATCGCATATTAGTCAACACCGCGCTCACGCACTACGCGCGCCGTCGCCGCGAGCAGGGTGTCCGTGCCGACATCGACCCCGAGATATTTGAGCTCATTCCCGACAAAAACCTCCGCCAGTTTGAGAAAAAAGAGATGATGGACGAAGTCGCGTCGATCCTCACACGCATCCCGCCAGTCTTTGCTCGTGCGCTGACCGCTTTCTTTATCGAGGGCAAGACGCAGGACGAGATGGCAGCCGCCGAGGACGTGTCGGTCGGGGCGATCAAGACGCGGGTGCACCGCGCCAAGCGGGAGTTTAAAAAGGTGTATGATTCGATAACGAACACAGCATAATCGGGTTGGCAGGTAGCCGGTCAGTAACGTTAGCTACTAGAAATCACTTATATAAGTATGAAACAGAACACGACGATAGAGCAGCAGGTGATGGCGAGCGTGGCGGTGGTGTACGCAGCGCGGCAACTCACGAGCGCGACCGCGCTCAAGGTCTACGCGCTTGGTGTTTCCCTCGCGGGTGTTGCCGCGTTTGTTTCGGTGCCACATGTGGCGGCAAACTTTATCGCGGTCGAAAGCGGCGGGCTTGGCAGCATCACGTCCTACCTGCTGTCGGCAGTCACGGGCACGCGGCTCGTCGTCCAGCTCGCGCTCGGGGTAGCGACGGTGGCCGGGGTTTCGTTTGTGGTTGATGCCGCGCGCTCCCTCCTAGCCACTCCACGCAGCACGCTTGCCACGCAGCGAGCGTAGTAGTGCCTTTCAAAATCTCGCTTGAGATTATTCCTCGTCATCCGACCCTTGCTTGGTCATCGTCTTGGCAGAGCCCGAGGCGAGCGCCGCTTGGATCTGTTTTAATAGATCGTTGCCAACTTTCGGGTTCTCGCGCAGGTAGGTGCGCGATGCGTCGTAGCCGCGGCCGAGCTTCTCTTCGCCAAACGAGTACGAGCTGCCCGACTTTTTAACCAACCCGAGCGACTCGCCAAGTGCCAAGAGCTCGCCCTCGCGGCTGATGCCCTCGTTGTAGAGCAGGTCAAACTCCGTCTTGCGAAACGGTGCCGCGATTTTGTTTTTAACCACCTTGACGCGATGTCGCCCGCCGACCACCTCCTCACCTTTTTTAATCTGTGCGATGCGGCGGATGTCGAGCCGTACCGAGGTATAGAACTTGAGTGCCTTGCCGCCCGGCGTGGTCTCGGGGTTGCCAAACATCATGCCGATCTGCATGCGGATCTGGTTGATAAAAATCACGATGGTCTTCGACTTCGCGGTAATCGCGGTGAGCTTGCGCAGTGCCTGTGACATCAGCCGCGCCTGCTTGCCGACATGCATCGCGCCCATGTCACCCTCGATCTCGTCCTTCGGCGTCAGCGCCGCGACCGAGTCGATGACGACGATATCGATTTTGCCGCTTCGGACAAGCGACTCGACGATCTCGAGTGCTTGCTCGCCAGTGTCCGGCTGTGAGACCAAGAGCTCGTCGAGGCGCACGCCGATCTTCTTTGCGTACTCCGGGTCGAGCGCATGCTCCGCGTCGATAAACGCACAAATGCCGCCCTTCTTTTGTGCCTCGGCGATTGCGTGCAGGGTAAGAGTGGTTTTGCCCGATGACTCTGGCCCAAAGATCTCGATGATGCGTCCGCGTGGGTAGCCGCCGATGCCGAGCGCCCAGTCGAGGCCAATTGACCCAGAGGGAATCGCGTCGATATCAACGCGCGCAGTGTCGTCGAGCTTCATGATCGCCTCGTCGCCAAACTTGGTCTTGATCTCGCGGATTGCCGCGTCGATGGCGCTCGTGTCGCGCTTGGGTGTGCCGTCTGATGCCACGCTGTCTTTCTTCTTTGCCATACAAAATGGGTTACTCAATAATTCTCTCTAGTATACAGGATTACACCGGGCAGTAGTCGAGCACCGTGAGCGCGACCCGGGTTGAGGCGCGTCTGCCAAAGCGGTCGATACTCGCGACCGTGACAACCGTGTAGCCCGGCGGCGGTGACAATGTGGCCTCAAAGTTGCCCGCAGGGTCGGTGAATGCGGGCGCATCGTCGATGGTAAAAAATGACACATTTTTTGCGGTTCCACGCACCGTGATCGTTGGCCCTGCCACCGCCGCGCCGTTGGCAGGCGAGCTGATTACGACCTCTGGCCCTTCGATAATCTTGCGCGCCTCAAAGAGCCCGTAGCCCGCAACGAGCGCGATCATGATACCGATAAGTAGCTTTGTTGGCATAGATTAAAACTCTTCAACAGTGTTCTGGCTATTCCCATTGCCACTTGTTCCGATTTGCGTCGAGGAACCCTTTTCAAGCACCTCGCGCGGTTTTGCGCCGTCGCCGGGGCCGATCACGCCGCGCTCCTCCAGAGTGTCGATGAGTCGCGCCGCGCGCGCATAGCCGACCCCGAGCTTGCGCTGGATATACGAGGTCGACGCCTTGCCCGCTTCGATCACCGCCATGCGCGCTGCCTCGTACATATCGTCGTCAGTGTCGTCATCAAGCCCTCCCGAGCTGCCAGAGTCGTTCAGTGAGATGCTCGTGGTGCCTGGCAGTGGTGCCGCGATATCGACCGGCAGCTCGGCGTCGTTGTGTTTGACGATAAAGTCGACGATCTTCTTCACTTCGTTTTCGCTGATAAATGCGCTCTGGAGGCGCACTGGTTTGTTCATGTCCGAGGAGAGGTACAGCATATCACCCGCGCCCAGCAGCGACTCTGCCCCGCCTTGGTCGAGGATGGTACGAGAGTCGATCTGCGAGGCAACCTGGAGCGCCACGCGCGATGGCACGTTTGCTTTAATCAGCCCCGTAATCACGTTGACGCTCGGGCGCTGGGTCGAGAGGATCAGGTGGATACCGACCGCGCGGCTCATCTGCGCCAGCCGCACAATCGCGCTTTCGAGCTCGCGCGGGTAGCTCTGCATGATGTCGGCGAGTTCGTCGATGATGATCACGATATACGGCATCGCCTCGGGTACTGGCTCGGCATCTTCGGCACTCGGCGCGCCCGATTTTCTAAATTTTTCCAGTGCAGGGGTGAGGATGTTCTGGTGATACGACTCAATGTCGCGCACGCGACACTCCTCGAGGATGTTATAGCGCCGCTCCATCTCCTTGCCTGCCCAGCGCAGCGCGAGGATCGCCTTCTTGGCGTCGGTGATAACCGGCGTCAGGAGATGCGGCAGCGAGCGGTACAGCGTCAGCTCGACGCGCTTGGGGTCGATAAAGATAAAGCGCATCTGCTGCGGCCCGCAGCGGTAGAGCAGTGAGTTGACGATCGCATGGATTGTCACCGACTTGCCCGAGCCAGTGGCGCCTGCTACCAGCGCGTGCGGCATCTTGGCAACGTTGGCAAAGAAGGAGCCTCCCGCGATATCACGCCCAAGCGCGACCAGGAGCGGCTTTGGCGAGTCGGTAAACTCGTGCGACTCCAGGAGCGTCCCCAAGCCCACCGTCACCTTTGCCGAGTTTGGCACCTCGATGCCGACCAGCGACTTGCCAGGTATAGGCGCCTCGATGCGCACCGACGAGGCAGAGAGCGCGAGCTCAAGGTTTTTTTGCAGAGTGAGGATCTTCTGCAGGCGCACGCCTTCGGCAGGCTTGACCGCGTAGCGGGTGACCGACGGGCCGATGGAGATCTCGTCAAGCTCGACCACGATGCCAAAGTTTGCCAGCGTGCGTTTGATGATGTTGGCGTTTGCTTTGATGTCGCCAACACCAGGGCGGCCTTTGTCGCGCTCCAACAAGGAGAGCGGCGGTGGCACATACTGCCCGAGCATGCTCTTGAGGTTGGCGGCGGCGGTGCGCGCCTGGATATCTCTTGCCGACGGCTGCGCGGCGGCCAGCGGGCGGGCAGGAGCAATAAGAGGCGCTTGTATGGGCACATCTTCTGTATCTTTTCTGTCAGTGTCGGCAGCTTCGACTGCTCTCTCGTTCTCTATATCATCATCGACTTCTCCATCTTCATCAGGAAGTTCGTCTGCCTCGAGCGAAGTCGAGGGGTCGCCGTGGTAGAGCATGCCCCACAACCCCTTGGCACCCGCGGCAACCAGCCGCCCAATCGCAACAAACGGCTCCGGCGAGATGCGCCCCTCCAAGAGTACGAGCAGCGATATGAGCGCAATGCTCCACAGGAGGATCAGTGCCGCATAGACGTCAAAGAGATGCACCATCGGGTGTGCGATCCACCCGCCGACCAGCCCTCCATCTTGGAAGGTGATATCAAGGAACCCAAGCCCCGTAAAAAAGAAGACGCCGCTTGCAACCAGTTTAAGTACGGGCAGCCCTTGTTCGTTTTCGCGCAGCGTGCTCCATGCGATCATAAAGAAGAGTATCGGCAGCAAGAAGTAGCCGACTCCAAGTAGGTAGTCGAAGAAACGGTACGCATCGTTTCCAGCGATCCCCGCGGCGCTAAACGGTGCCAACGAGAGGAACACGCCGACGACAAACAGTAGCACAATTAGCACCGAGCGTTTGGTGTGGTCGGGGATAGCGATCGAGGGCAGGCGCTCCTTCTGTTTCGTTTGTTTCTTTGCCATATAACGGCTCTATTCTAACACGTTCTGGCGCTATAGGGTGGTAGCGCTTGGCTAGGCGCACCATTCGTGCAGCGTTTGTGCAAAAACGGTCGCAGTGTGTATACTCAAGGTCATAGTTTGTCTCTGATATGTCCGAGAATGAGTAAAGGACAATAAGACAAAATATACGACAGCATAAGGACAAACAGCATGTCTCATACACCAGCGCAGTTTCATGAATCAGCAATCCGCTCCGCCCTTTTTAAAGGACGCAGCGATGTCTATTTTTGCTTCCTTAAGACAGAAAAAATTGCACACGTTCTGACTGTTCTGGCAGAGCGTGCGTCAGAGACACACCGACACACCCTCGAAGACCTCGCGCGAGCTGCAACACTACTGCCTGCGAGTGTTGCACGTTATGCCGCTGGGCAGGAGCAGCCAGGCGTCGTTTTGGCGGGACTTTTTTCGACACTCGCAGCAGTGCGGCTTGCTGATACGCAGGGTGCACTGACCAAACAAAATGCACAGATTATTGCCGCGGAGTGCGAACATCTGATCACTCGGCTTGGGGATGCGCTACGTGTGTCACCCTTTGTATCCGTCGATGACTTTGCGCTGCCGCCGCTCCCGCAACCAGCCGAGCGTCTGCTACCACTGCTGTCCGAGTATGGTCAGCCGTCTTTGAGCGTGTCTCACAAGCAGGGCAGTGTGCCAGATGGTAGTAAGAGACACGCAGGAGTTATAAAGGACAGTATACAAAATGGTGTACCGACAGCTGTCCAGAGCAGTGGCTCAAAAGAGCAGCAAGCGCGGCTTGAGGCGATCAAAAGAGTTGTCTTTGAAAAGGGGCGAGTGTCGATAAAAGACATCTCCGCCGTGGTGCGTGGTTGCAGCGAAAAGACAATCCAACGCGAGCTGGCGACCTTAATAGTTGCAGGGCTCGTACAGAAGGTAGGACAACGCCGCTGGAGCGTATATGTGCCCGCATCAGGAGTGACAAAAGTCAATTGACCTGCACCCCTATTTGGAGTAGTGTACAGAGACGTGGAAATGCTATCAGATGCCTCGCTTTGGCGGGCGTTTGTGCGCTGTTGTCCACAGGGTTGGCTTTGCAGTAGAAGCCAATACCGCTCTATACTAAACAGCAGTAGCTGTACGGTAGTAGCGGCAGGCAACTGCAGGCAGGATTGATTGCTCGTTGACAACAGAATAGCGAAAGCAAACGCAGATCTAAAAAGTGTTACGCACTTTCAGACACTCTTCATCCCACCATGGCTGCATATACCGCGCGTCCCTAACTCCCCTCACTACCCAATCGTCTTGCTTGTTCGTGTCGCAGTTGTGCGATGTTGCGTCGTTTCTTTTTTAAACAAAAGAATAGCGGCGTGCGTTGCGCACTGCGCACGAGTGGGGAAGACGGGTAGAACGTTTGGTTCTCTTTTATCCGTGATTACAAGTTAATTATCAAGTTCGCATTAATAACAGTTATGACTATTACCCAAAGTTCTACACGACTCGTCGCGTATGCGGCAGGTGCAGTGTTGGCTGCGGCAGTCGCCTTTGGCGGCCTCGTAGCAATCCCAGCACACGCAGCATCGCTCACGTCGGCGCAGGTTCAGGCGATCGTCTCGCTGCTCCAGTCCTTCGGGGCGGATCAGAACACGATCAACAATGTTCAGGCGTCGCTCGCTGGTCAGCCGACCACCGGTACTACCGGTACGACGGTTACCACAACTGGTTCGTTCTCGTACGTTTGGAACAAAGACCTCCAGGTCGGTTCCACTGGTGCTGATGTGAAAGCATTGCAGCAGTTCCTTAATCAGACCGCTTCGACCCAGATCGCAGCATCGGGCGCCGGTTCTCCAGGCTTGGAGAGCACGACCTTTGGTCCTGCAACGAAGGCAGCAGTAATCAAGTTCCAGAAGCTCTACGGGATCAACCCGACAGGCACTGTGGGACCACTTACTCGCGCAAAGCTCAATGCGCTCGCAGCAGGTAGCACGACCACCACGACAACGACTGGCGGTACGACCACCACTACTGGCGCAACAGGCACCGCGACTGTCTCGGCAGCAACACAGCCGGCAAATGCGATCGCTCCGCAAGGCGCGTCTCGCGTTCCGTTCACCGCCTTCACCGTGACGGCAGGTGCACAGGCTGTAACGCTCAACAGCGTCTCGGTCACTCGTCAGGGTCCGTCGCTCGATACTGACTTCTCTGGTGTTATCCTCGTCGACTCGTCGACCGGCATCCAGTACGGTACCTCGCGCGTCCTTGATGCAAACCACTCGGCAACCATCGGTACACCGGTCACTATCCCGGCAGGAACATCCAAGACCTTCTGGGTCGAGGGTAACATCGCGCCGCTGAGTGGTTCTGTCCCTGGTTCTGGTGACGTCGCATCGTTTGCTGTCACCGCAGTCAACACCACCGCGACGGTGTCCGGCTCGCTCCCGATTGTGGGCGCAAGCAACACCATCAACACGGCGTTGACTATTGGTACAGCAACTTTGCAGTCGTCGTCGTTTGACCCGAACGCAGCTTCGAGCCAGCCGATCGGTACGACCGGCTACCGCTTCACTGGTATCCGCATCCAGGCAGGTTCTGCTGAGGATCAGACCTTTAAGGCGATCACCTGGTACCAGTCTGGCTCGGCTTCCGGCCTTTCTAACGTTGTGACGATTGTCAACGGTACCTCGTACCCGACGACTGTCGACTCGACTGGCCGGTACTTCACCTCGACCTTCCCGAACGGTATCGTTATCCCGAAGGGTCAGTCGGTTGATGCATACATCCAGGCGGATCTCGGTTCGCAGACAACGCCGAACACTTACGCAGAGTTCGACATCTACCGCTCGACTGATATCTACCTCGTGGGTAACACCTACGGCTTTGGTATCACCCCGGCTGGTAACTCGACTGACACCACGAAGACCTACACCACTGGCTCAAACCATGGCACGATCTTCGTCTACAGCAGCAATGGTGTGAGCGGTACGCCGTGGGTAGAGGGCTCGGCTCTCACTGTCACTGGTGGTACGTTCTCGACTATCCAGAACGCAACATCGGTTGGCGCACAGAACATCGCAGTGAACGTCTCGAATCAGCCGCTTGGTGGCTTCGTGACGAACCTCACCGGCGAGGGTATCCAGGCACAGTCGATTGTTGTTCACTTCAGCTCGAGCGCAGCATTGCTCCCGCTCCAGAACGTTTCGCTCGTCGATGAGACCGGCAAGACTGTCTCTGGTCCGTACAATGCAGTGCTTGTGAACGGTACTGGTTCCCCTGCATCGTCCACACAGCAGACGGTGACGTTCTCGGGTGCAACTACGTTCCCGACCGGTTCCCACACCTACACCGTCAAGGGTCAGATACAGACACAAGCGGGTATAAATGGCGTCACTATATCGGCAAATATGGACCCCTCTAGTGACTGGACCAACCTCGTTGGTCAGACGAGTGGCAACACTGTCTCGATTGGTGTGACCAACTTCACGATGAACACGCAGACCGTCCAGGCAGCGTCGCTCACCGTGACGAATGGTTCGACCCCATCTTCGCAGAACGTTGTGTCAGGTGGTCAGAACGTTGTATTCGCAACGATCAACCTCAACGCACAGCAGTCTGGTGAAGATGTTCGCCTCTCGTCGCTTCCGCTCGCAGTCACCTTCGGTGGTACTCCGGTAGGCACTGCATCTAACTTGAGCAACTTCCAGCTCTGGCAGAACTACGGCACCGCAAGTGCTTTGGCACTCAACACTGGTTCTCGCGTCATCAACAGCGCGCAGATCACTGGCTCGAGCGTTCCGTTTACCTTCGACAACACGCTCGTTGTTCCGAAAGGAAC
>CAIRHB010000017.1 GCA_903878285.1 Candidatus Adlerbacteria bacterium
TCTCACGATAAAGCAAACCCACCGCGATATTTGACAAACTATGAGTATATATCGTGCGTGCCGATGTCGAGAAAAAGCACGCTGCGGTCGGTGATAAAGAGAAACTTGATGCGGTATTTTTGATTTATCCAAAACGCCCACGCGCCAGCATCCTTGCCATGCAGTTTATGCGTGCGCAAGCGGAGATTGTATGGGTTGAGACGAAACAGCCCCTCCTTTTCTTTTGCCGCTGTCTTAACGATTTTCGCGAGCGCGCGATAGTGCTTATCGAATTGCGGAGTGGTGTGAATACTCTCGATAGACATGCGCGTGTTTTGTTAATCTAAATCAGCGAGCGAACGAAGCTTTCGGGTTTTTCCGTCGCGATGTGCTTGTAGTCCTTGGGCGACCAGTTTGTCGAGATTAGTCGCTGCCTTGCCCGAAAGGTAATAGGTTGGCACAGCGGCAGCAACAAGCCGGTCGTACTCCTTGACTGGCAGTACCACCATCCCGCCTGTACGCTCCACTTTTGCCTTCGAAATTGCTACCTTTTGCATAGGTGCAGTATACCACAGTACGGTTTACGGCAAAAACTTTTTGAACCAGTGGAGGAAGGATTTAAATAGTTCTTTAAACTCGCTCTGCTGTTTGATCTCAAGGTCGCCACCTTGGGTGATGCCCCAGATGGTGAGCCCATAGGCGACCGCCCAGGTGCCATCTTTGAGCTGCACCTTGCTGCCTGTACCATCCTCGAACGAGGCGAGGCGTGAGGGGAGATGCAAAATAGTTTTCGCGAGGTCTGCGGCGGGTTGCAGCGCCGAGCCGCCACCAGTGAGGATGATGCCCGCGGGAAGCAACTCGTTTTTGCCGATCTTTTTGAGGTGCGCCTCGATGAGCTTAAACATATCCGACACGCGCTTGGCGATGAGATCGTCGATTTTCTTTTTGGGGAAGGGTGCGCCGAGCACTGCGCCCTGCTTGAGCTGCTCGGCATCCTCGGGCGCGATGCGCAGGCCGAGCGCCAGGTCGTTGGTGACATCAGATGCGCCAACAGGGAACACCTTGACCGAGATCGGCGTCGTGTCCTCGAACACGGCGATCGACAGCGTCTCGGCGCCGATGTTGGCGAGCACACAGCCGACACGCTTTTGCATCTTCGACAACGTGACAAAGCTCGCAGCGATAGGCGAAGCGACGACATCCTCGACCTCGAAGCCTGCCTCCTCGACCGCCGAGACAAGGTCACTCACATGGCGGTCGAGGCAGGTGATAAATAGCGTCTCGACCGCAATGCGCACGCCCTTCATCCCAACAGGGCTGCCGCCCATCACGCGCTGTCCGTCGACCGAGAAGCGCAGGGGGATGGTGTGGATAATTTTTCGATTGAGGGTGAATGCGGGTGCGAGCGCCTTCTCGCTGGCGGCGATGGCATGTGGGAGGTCGCGCTCGGTGATCTCGGCATTGCCCTTCTCGACGATCGACTCGCCACGACCAAACGCCTCGTCGAGCCCGACGCCGCCGAGCCCCAGGTAGACGCGCTTGACCTTGACATGCGCCGCCTTGGACGCCTGCGCGACCGCTGCCGCGACCGAGCGCGACACTTCGGGAATCGACGTGATATAGCCGTTCTTGAGCCCGCGCGACTCGGCGTAGCCGGTAGCTAAAATACGCGGCATCTGCCGCGGATCTGTCGACTGCTCGGCGATGACCACTTTGACATGGTAGGTGCCGACATCTATGCCTGTGACAATGGTACTCATTACGCGCGAGGCGCGAATTGTTTTACAACTCGACGCTCTTCGCGTTCCATTGTAGCACCATGATCCAATCCTCGTAAGTGCAAAAGTCCGTGGATAAATAAATAGGTGAGAAACTCGCGCGGCGTCATCGAAAACTCTGCACACTCTTTTCGCGCAGTCGCGGGGCACAGGAGAATCTCGCCCGAGGTTTTGCTGAGTGGGAAGGAGAGCACATTCGACGCTGTATCTTTCTGTTTTGTCTCTTGCGTCACGCGTGTCGCCTCGGCGGCAGTGAGCAGCGCGAGCGACAGATCATACGCCTCGCCGAGCACGGCGTTTTTGATAGCCAAAAACGGCACTCGCGGCACGGTGCCGCGGGTTTTGTTAGTGAGAGAAAAGTGCTTGGTGCTCATCTGGTCTGGGCGGGAAGCCGAGTAGTGAGTAGAGAGGCGAGAGAGATTGGAAAACTAGCGGCGGCGTGGGCCACGGGTGGTGCGCTCCTCCATCTTGCCGAGCTTGATCTGCTCCTGGACATCGGCGCGGCGCGCGATCACCTTGAGTGTCTGCTTGCGGCGGACAATGCGCGACTTGACGCGCGAGTAGTAGCGGCGACCGCGCATACCCTGGATCAGCCCCGAGCCCTGCACGCGCTTGCTAAAGCGGCGGATCAAATTGACCGCCGACTCGCCCTCGTTTTTTGATACTTCTGCGTTTGTTGCCATGTAAAAAGATACTACCACACCGCCCCCGCGCATGCAACCAAGCCACCTTCCCGCACTACGAAGACGATACGGAGGTCCGTCCTCCGTACCAAGGACAGTCCTTGGTAGAATCAGCGCAAGGTTTTGAGGAGGCGGGGGAGGGCGTCGATGCGGAGGGTGGTTTGGGACGAGTTGGTGGTCGAGCGCAGGATGATGGTGCCGTCGAGCGCCTCGCGCTGCCCCATGATCAAGAGGTGCGACACGCCCATCTGCCGTGCCGAGGCGAGCTGGATGCCGAGACTTTTTGCATCAAACGACTGCGACACGGGCACCTGCGCCTGGCGGAGCATGTCGACGACAGCGAGCCCTTGGAGCTTGGCACGCAGCCCCAGCTGGACAAAGTAGACCTTCGGCACTATTGCTTGTGACGGTGGTGCGTAGCTTGATCGGTCAGCGCCTTTTTTGTGGAAGAAGAGGCTCCCCGACACCGCGGTGGCATCTTTTTTATTAGCGAGGCGGCGCACATACTCGTCGTAACGGCCGCCCATGCCGCCCATGATGGTCGCGTCCCCTTCGGGCAGGTCGATGGCAAAGAGGATGCGCGGCTCGCGCTCATCGCCGACAAGGAGGTCGTCCAGCTCGTAGGGGAAGCCGAGCCCTTCGATATGCTCAAGCACCTCGCGAAAGTGCGAGCGGCTCTTTTCGGAGAGAAAGTTCATCGCGCGCGGGCCGTCCGCGAGCACCTCGCGGCACTGCTCGCTCTGGCAGGTGTACGCGGCGCACGGTGCTTGACCGATGCGGGCGCGACACTGCTCGTCGAGCTCGTGCGCGTGTCGGCGCAGGTAGGTGGCGAGCTCGCGCTCGAAGCGCGCCTTGGAGTCGCGATCGCCGAGCGCATTGATGCGGATGCATGGTGCTTTGACGCCCCACTCGGCGAGGATCGCGAAGAGTGTTTTGATGATGATCACTTCGCCGATACTCTCGGGCGAGCCGATGACTTGCAGCCCAAACTCGGCGGTGTCACGCGGCGCGTAGCCAGGCGGCAGGTGCGTGGGTGATGGCGTGGCATAAAACGCGAGCACGGGCTCGCCGCTGCATGCTTGCATACGTGTGGTGCACAGTGCTGCCGAGGATGCGAACGAATGCGGCACGCGCAGCTTCGCTACGTTCGGGACGCTGCGCTCGACCTCTTTAATGGGGCGAAAGCCATAGAACGTCGCGACATCACCGGCGCGGCGAATAAACGTAGCGGGGGAACCTTGTATGGTGGGACTCATAGACACTCTATTTTTTATTGCGGCTCGACTGCGGCGCCTGGGAAGAGTCCGATGGATTGCACAGGGAGGAGTCGCAGGAAGGTGCGCCCGACGATGTTGCCCTGCGGCAGGAAGCCCCAAATGCGCGAGTCGGAGCTCTCGGGGCGATTGTCACCCATCACGAAGTAGTTGTCCGCGGGGACGACGTAGGTTTGGTCGCCGCCATTGCCGTGATTGATGACATACGACTCGTCAACGGTGACGGTGGAGGTGCCGACCGCGTGCGTGACCGTGATGCCAGTGTCGGTGATATGCACTGTTTCGCCTGGCAGCCCGATGATGCGCTTGATAAAAAATTGTGATGGATCTTTGGGGTAGCGAAAGATAATCACATCGCCGCGCTTGGGCGCCTCGAAGTGGTAGGAGAGTTCGTCGACGATGAGGTACTGACCGTTTTGAAACGTCGGCACCATCGACGCGCCCGAGACAATGAACGGCTGCGCGACGAAGAGTCGGATCGGCACCACGACCACGAGCGCGATGATACCAAACTTGAGGAGTTCGGTGAAAAAACTATCACGTGTCTCCTCTTGCATGCGAACATTGTATACCGCCAATCCAATCGCGCAAGTCGATTGCATAAAATTGCAGCATGATATACTGGAGCCAATGTCTCTAGTTACCATTCCCGAAGCTTCAAGATGGGCGAGTGACTATCTCGATAAAGAGGTGTCGCCTAATAATATTTCCTATCTGGTGCAGTATGGGCGAGTCGCTAAGTACGGTGAAAAGGGTTCAACGTTGGTTGATTTAAAAGACCTCAAGACATACTACGAGTCGTGGAGAGGTAAGCGGGAGATTGGCTGGAAAAAACATCTCGGAAATGATTTAAATTGGACACTTTCGTTCGATAATCTGCGCGAAACAGATACCACAAAGCATGTACACCGGCTCCATCCATACAAAGGGAAGTACATTCCCCAACTTGTTGAGTATTTTATTGATACGCATACCGACACGTTCAAGGAGGATGTGTATTTCAAGCCAGGGGATGTTGTTCTCGACCCGTTTCTTGGCTCGGGCACAACGATTATTCAGTCGCTTGAGACCGGGCTGCATAGTGTTGGCATCGATGTCTCGGAGTTTAATTGTATGATTTCTAGCTGTAAGGCGGGTCACTATGATGTGGCGTACTTGCAAAAAGCAGTAAAAAAGATGCTTGCATCATTGGATACGTTCCATAATAAAGACAAGATCCAAGGGTTTGAGACCGAGTTGCTGGCTGAGTTGGCAACATTTAATGGGAAGTATTTTCCTGCTCAAGAGTTCAAGTATCAAGTACATCAAAAAAATATAGCAGAGAATACATTTGCTACAGAAAGGGAGCGGGAGTTTTTGCCAGTGTATCAGAAACTCCTAAAAAAACATGCAGTTAAGTTGCGACAAGATACACAGCAGTCCTTTCTTGATATTTGGTTTATGGATAATGTGCGGAACGAAATTGACTGTGTGTTTCAGACAATACGACAGGAGCGAGATGTTAAAACTCGAAAGATATTAGCGCTTATTCTAAGTCGGACGATCCGATCGTGCCGAGCCACAACACATAGCGATTTGGCAACTCTCAAAGAGCCACAACTCACGACGTATTATTGCTTTAAACATAAAAAAATCTGCAAGCCGCTCTTCTCTATTGTCGGTATGCTCAATCGGTATGCTCTCGATACGGTAAACAGGATTAGAGAGTTTGAGAAAAAGCGAAAACCTGTTCACTATGCTGTGCTAACTGGTGACTCGAGGAGTATCAATATTTTTGAGAAGATCGAAAAACAAAATCCGGAGTTCCACCGACTTCTCGAAACCCAGAAAATAGCTGGTATATTTTGCTCGCCACCATACGTTGGTCAAATTGATTACCATGAGCAGCACGCGTATGCGTATGACTTGCTCGGGTTTAAACGCAAGGACGAATTAGAGATAGGGCCGCTCTATAAAGGGCAAGGACTAGAAGCTCGGCGCTCGTATGTGCAGGGGATTTCGGATGTTCTCAATAACTGCAAAAAATACCTTAGGGAAGATTACAACGTCTTCTTGGTTGCGAATGATAAATATGACCTGTATCCTTCGATTGCTGCTGGGGCAGGAATGCAAATTGTTAATCGATTTAAGCGTCCGGTATTAAACAGGACAGAGAGAGATAAGTCACCGTATTCAGAAATAATCTTTCACCTGAAAGCACAATAACTATATGGCACTGACACAAGATCAAAAAAATAGAATAAGTGAGGTGATAAAAGCAATGCTTTTGCTGAGAGTCGAGAACTTCCCAGAACTTGGTGCAGAAATTCGTAACGCCCCCTTTCATGTTGCCGTTCTTGAGTGTTTTAGCGAACGTCTTGGGGCACTACATATAGAGACGCCGTATCTGATTGCTATTGCAAGCTGGTTGCATGGTCTTAATACGTCGCTTGGAACGGGTTTTGAAAATATCTCTCACATTCTTTCTGGTGGTTACAAACGTAAATTTGCTGATCCTTTTCGATTGAAAATAAAAAAAGAACAGGCCGATACTGTAGAAGATATTATACGAGATCTTAAGGCGGGGACGCACCAGCCAGACCTAATGCGTGAAGATGCTCTCATCTCTAATTTCAACAAGAACAGTTTGGAGATTGATTCACTGCCCTTTACTGTTGATACGTATATCGAAAAAGAAAACGAGATAATCGCAATAGAACTAAAATCAGTCCGCCCAAATTCAGGTGAAGGAAAAGGAGAAAAGCAAAAAATATTGTATGGAAAAGCAGCACTTTCACTGTTGAATCCAAATAAGCGTGTACGATATGTTGTGGGTTTCCCATTTGATCCAACGTCAGATACGCCTACTGGATATAACAAAAATAGATTCTTTGATTATTTGGTCGAATTTAAGAAATTCTTCGCTCATGAAGAGGTCTTAATTGCTAGCGAATTTTGGGATTTTCTCAGCGGAAGTGAGGGGACGATGGAAGAAATTCTGGATGTAATCGCAACCACTGTGTTACAAGTTAAGGCATCACAAAATGGAACTCACTGAGCAAGAAATACAGCGTCAGGATCTGGTTGATAATGCCATCTACACCTTGTTGCAGACGCTTAACCCGACGACGCGCACGATTGAGTGGAATATCGAGCTGATAGGGAAAGTTCGGGATGCTGTGTCGGATGTGTTGGTCGATGATCTTGCGCTTTGTAGTGAGCGAGATTTTTATCCATTTGTTGAAGAACGATAGAAAATTACTACTATGCAATGGATTTTAGTTGGCTTGGGGAACCCAGGGAGTGAGTATGTCGGCACGCGGCATAATGTCGGGCGCGAGATGCTGCAGCAGTTGGTGCACGAGGCGGGGATCAACGAGTGGAAGGTGGACAAAAAACTGCGCGCGCAGGCGACCAAGGGTGAGATCGATGGCAAGAAGGTGCTCGTGGTGCTGCCCGACACCTACATGAACAGCTCGGGCGCGGCGCTCAAGACACTTGTGTTGTCGAAGAAGCAGGCAGAGCAGACGGTCGTGCTGCACGACGACCTCGATATCCCGTTGGGGAAGATTAAGCTCTCGTTCGGCAGCGGCGCCGGCGGGCACAAGGGCGTCGAGTCGATTCATAAGGCGGTCAAGACGAAAGACATTGTGCGCATCCGCATCGGCATCTCGCCCGCAACACCAAAGGGCAAACTAAAAAAGCCAGATAGCGAGCAGATTGTCGACTTTGTACTCGGCACCTTTAAGCCAAGCGAGCGCGCAAAGTTGGAGACCGCAAAAAAGAATATCCACGACGCAATCACCCTGCTCCTCGGGGAGGGCAGGGCGAAGGCGATGACCGACATCAACTCGCGATAGTTTTTATTTCTTCTCCCCGCCGAAGGCGAGTGCCATACGCATCTCCTTGGGGTCGAAGAGCGAGATAGTGAACGGGTAGCGCTTGCCGAGCTCGAGGCTGGCGCGGAGCTTCTCCTCGCTGCCGAACTCCGACACGTGCACGAGCCCTGCGATGCCCTCCTCGATTGACGCGAGCGCGCCGTGCTTGTTGAACTTGATGACCACGCCCTCGACCTTGTCGCCCTTGTTGTAGCGCTTGGTCGCCTCGCTCCACGGGTTGCTCTTGAGCGCTTTGACCGACAGCGACACCTTGCCGTCTTTGATGTCGATAATCTTGACCTGCGTCTTGTCGCCGACTTTAAAGAAGTGGCGCGGGTCGTCCACGAGGCCCCAGTCGATCTCCGAGATATGCACCAAGCCCTCGAGGCCTTCCTGGAGTTTAACAAAGACACCGAAGTCGACCATGCCGGTCACCTCGCCGTCGACCACGTCGCCGACTTGGTAGTTTTGCACAATCTGCTTCTTCTCTTTATCATCCGAGCCCTTCTCCGAGAAGATGAGCTTGCCCTCCTTTGGCAGTGCCGAGATGAGCATCACTGGCAGTTTCTGCCCGACAAACTTTCGCAGCTCGTCGAGAATGCGATCCTTATCGCTGTCGGACACGCGCGGGTAGTGCTCGGCCTTGAGCTGCGAGGCAGGGAGGAAGCCGACGATGCCCTGCCACTCGAGCATGAGCCCGCCCTTATTTGCCTCCTTGACCACCAGCTCGAAGAGCTGCTTGTTTTTGACCGCGTCCTCGGCCTCGGCCCAGAGCACTGCCTGGCGCGCCTCCTTGAGCGAGAGCTCGATGTAGCCGTCCTTGGTGTCGGTTGCGATAACCTTTGCCTGGACAGTGTCTCCGACGTTGGTGCGCTTGATTACCTCGCGGGCGTTCATGTACTCGCGGCCGTAGATCACACCCGTGCCGAACGGGGGAAGGTCGATATACAACTTTGCGCGGTCCAGAGCGAGCACTTTACCCTCGATAATGTCGCCAGCCTTGGGCGGCATCGGCGCTTGCTCTGCGAGCGCGGTCATGATGCTAATCAAACCGTCTTTCTCGATTGTGTCTGCCATATTATTGCTTTGTAGGGCAGAGATTTCGCATTTCATACCAAGGACAGTCCTTGGGAGAAGTGGCGAAGGTTACTTCTGCGCCCGTGTTTTCTACTAATTACCCGCCCACCAAAAGAGCGACGGGATAATTGCTCGAAACTATAGGGGATTGTGCGAAAAATAGCAAGTATAAAAAGAGAAATCCCCGCAAGTCTGGGAAGATTGCGAGGGTGGGGGTTGGGGGAGCCGGAGCTCCCCACAGTGGTTGAACTTGTTCCTGGTCGAGGACATCCCCGACCTAAGTCGACTTCTTCAGGACGCCGCCTGCGTCGCGTGACCGCGGCTGTGGGTCTGGGCGACGGTGGCGAAGCCGCAGGTGGCCTTGTGGCCGATCTGCATTGGAAGTCCCCTTTGTTTCCCCGCGGCATTATGCCGACAGGGTAGGCACGGCGCAGTGCTGCGACCAAAAGATACGAACAGAACTGCTACCGACCAATCTATAAAATCTCGGTTTTGCTGTCAACTACTCAAAACGCGGGAGGTGTGGATAACCTAAAAACGCATGCAAATAAGCCAAAAGCAAAAGATACGCCTATTTCTGATTATATATTTGCAGCGTGGGGCACTCACGGCACGCAATGGCTTTTTATACATGGTCTCTATAAAATGTGCGGTATACTGAGAGTACGTATGGATAGAAACAGATGGTATGTGCTCGTCGGGGTGGTGCTGCTTGTGCTCGCGGTAGTTGGGCTGTATTACTTGTATAAATCAGAGACTGGCGCGGCATATCAGACAACGAGCGTGGTGCGCGGCACTGTGACGCAGGAGGTGCTCGCGAGCGGTAGTGTCGAGGCGCCAACGACGGTTGATCTACATGTTAAAAATAGCGGACGGTTGGTTGCGCTGTCTGCGAGTGTCGGGCAGCGTGTCGCGCCGGGGGATGTGCTCGCACAGCAGGACACCAGTGTGCTCGATGCGCAGTTGGCGCAGGCGCAGGCCGGAGTGAGTGCTGCCTCGGCGGTGCTGCAATCGCTTAAACAGGGTGCGACGCCGCAGGCAATCGCGGTGTCTCAGTCGCAGCTGTCGGTTGCTTCGCAGTCACTCGCGAACGCATATGCTAGTGCGCCGAATACGCTCGCGGATGCGTACGCAAAAGGCAACGATGCAGTCGTGAATCAACTCGCAGTATTTTTCTCGAATGCGCAGACGAGTAATCCGCAATTCGCATTTTCGACCACCGACTCGCAGGCGGCAAGCACGATCGCGTCGCAGCGTGTCGCGGCAGGCAGTGATCTCGCCATACTGCAACAAGAGGTCACTGCGCTCGGGGCAAGCCCGAGCAACGCGCAGGTCGATACTGCGTTGTCTAACGCATCTGCACATCTGTCCGTGGTACAATCGCTGCTTACTGCAGCGGTGACGCTTGTCGCAGAGAACACCAGTCTGTCGAATGCTGCCGCAGCGTCCTATCGCGCATCCGCGTCCGCAGGTTTGTCCGAGACCAACGCCGCGCTCGGCGAGGTACGCGCGCTGGTGCAGCAGATTGCGTCCGCGCAAGCGCAAGTTACAGCAGCACAGTCGCAATTGAACCTCACGACCGCAGGGTCAACACAGGACGCTATCGCAGCGCAGCAGGCGGTCGTCGCGCAAGCACAGGCAAACGAGTCAGCTATCACAGCGCAGATGCGCGATGCTGAGATCATCTCGCCAGTTGCTGGCGTGATCACCAACACCAGCGGCTCGGTCGGTGATGTGGTGACTCCCACGACCGCGGTGGTGTCGCTCTTGCCCGATGCAACGCTCGAGGTCAAGGTCAACGTCTCGGAGAACAACATTGTCGGCGTGGCGGTCGGCGAGACAGCGCATATTGAGCTTGACGCGTTTCCTGCGGGGACAACCTTCATCGGTGTTGTGAGCGCAATCGATCCAGCACAGACGATTATCGGCGGCGCGGTGTACTACCAAGCGACGATTCTCTTTGACAAAAACTACTCGGGCATCAAGCCAGGCATGACCGCGAACGTGCGCATCGAAATCGGCTCGCACACCGATACGCTGCTCGTGCCCGCGAGCGCGGTGCAACACGCAAGTGCTAGTTCGACGGTACAAGTCTTGCAAGATGATTCTGCAGTATTCCGGACGGTGACGACGGGGCTTACTGGGCAGGACGGCATGGTCGAGATTCTCTCGGGGCTCTCGGTGGGGGACAGAGTTGTTATTGGCAACAAGTAAGTATGCATAGCGTCAAGACAGCATTTTTTATCGCGTACAAATCTATCGTGCGCGGGCGCAAGGGTACCTTCGCGCTCATGATGCTCATTCTCACATTGAGTTATTTCAACATGCTCTTTGTGCCTGGCGTGTTCTCGGGGCTGCTCAACACCATTCTCGCGGCAGAGATCAACACCTCGACTGCGCATATCATTGTCGGACCGCAGCAAAACCCTGTGCCGCGACAATTTATCACCGATCAAGGGCAGCTGCGCGCACAGATCGCCACCATTCCCGGCGTGGTCGGTACGGTGCGTACCTACCTTACCGCGGGCGCGATCTCCTTCGACCCGGACAAAAACGGTGTCTACAAGCGCGTCTCGGCGCAGGTAATCGGTATCGACCCAACTGACACAGAAAAAGTATTTACGCTGCGCAAGTACATCGTTGCGGGGCAGTTTCTTGCCGACTCTGACACCGACCAGATCATCCTGCCCGCCGCGCTTGCGGGCGGTTACAACTTGCCCGAGCCAAACGACCTCGGCGGGGCGAAGGTGGGTGACAAGGTACAGGTTGTCTACGGCAACGGCGTCTCGCGCACCTACACGGTCAAGGGGATCAGCAACATCGTCTTTGGCCCTGCGCTCGTCAACGCGTATGTCACGGCAAAGGAGGCAGACTCGGTGCTCTCGACCAGCGACGAGGCATCGCAGATCTTGGTCAAGGTCGACGACCCGACACGGCTGAGTTATTTTGTCTCGCGCGTGCAGAGTCTCGCACCCAACCTCCATGTCGAGAGTTACACCGACCTGCTTACGTCGATCCAGTCAGTGCTCAACGCATTTACGTTGATTGCGATTGTCGTGAGCGTGATTAGTATTCTCGTTGCAGCGGTCACTATCTTTGTGATGATCTACGTCAACGCAGTCAACAAGCGGCGGCAGATCGGTATCCTCAAAGCAATCGGTATCACCGAAACCGTCATCATCTTTTCCTACGTGCTACAATCGCTCTTCTACGTTGTCTGTGGTGTTGCGTGCGGCTCGGTGATTGTGTTCGGGATACTCCAGCCGATTGTCGCGGCGCATCCGATCCCGTTGCCGTTCGGTGGGCTCACCTTCTCGTTCGGGTGGATGCTCATCACTGAGACGATTGTCGGCTTTCTCATAGCAGGATTCTTCTCAGGGCTGATCCCATCGCGCATCGTCGTCCGCGAAGAAATCTTGAAAGCAATCTGGGGATGATACACGGTGTAGTCATTTCCCAGATACCATGTATAGAGTAGGCCTATGAAGATACTACATCCACAGACCAACAAGCAGCAGGACACAAAAGACGCTATTATAACGGTGGTAGGTCTGACGCGTGTCTATCCGGTTAGGCCGCCAGTAGCGGGGCTTAAGGATGTTTCGTTCGACATCGCGCGCGGCAGTTTCGTCGCAATCATGGGGCGCAGCGGCTCGGGCAAGTCGACGCTGCTGCACCAGCTGTCGCTGATCGACACACCGACCGGCGGCACGATCCACCTTGGCGGAGTCGACATCACCAAGCTCTCCGACTCCGACAAGTCGGACTTTCGGCTCAAGCATCTGGGGTATGTGTTCCAGGAGTACGCGCTCATCGTCGAGCTGACCGCGCTTGAGAATGTCTACCTGCCTGCGATGATGCTCGGCACCGAGCCGAAAAAATATACCAAACGCGCAAAGGAGTTGCTGACACTGGTAGGGCTTGGCGAGCGGCTCGATCACTACCCGTCGGAGCTGTCGGGTGGGGAGCAGCAGCGGGTCGCCATCGCTCGCGCGCTCATCAACGACCCGGAAATTCTTTTTGCCGACGAGCCGACCGCCAACCTCGACACCGTTTCGTCGCAGACGGTGCTCGAACTCTTCTCGAAATTAAATAAAGAACTGAACCAAACTATCGTAATGGTCACCCACGAACCTGACGACAAACGCTACGTCGACCGCACCATCGTCCTCTCGGATGGTGTGATGCAGTAGAAATATATGGAAGACCTGCCAAAGACGAGGACTAAAAACAAAAAACGCCACCGTTCGGGTGGTGTTCTCTGTTGTGCCTGCCTTCGGCTTATGTATTAGCCGAATAGGGCTGACGCCCCACAAGCACATCTCTGTTGTACCTTAGGAGCTACAAATAGACAACAATGCGCGATAGATAGTGTGTGTGACGCATGGTCGCTACTTCCAAATCCACTTTGCAAACGGGAGATACTCGGGGAGGCGGTTGAGGTAGGGGATGTAGGGGAAGAGGATAAAGACGAGCATAACGAAACCGAGGATCGCCGCGGCGTCGCGGTCGCCGTTATCGTCTCCGGCGAGGACGGTGCTGTTGAGTATGCCGATCGGCGCGAACCACCATGCGCCAGGCGGGAGCTTGGCGAGGCTGCCCGTCTCTTCGCGCACCATGCCCCACTCCGCGGTCGTGATGTGCACCGCTGCTGCCTCGGCGTCGAGCACGCCGGTGTCTGTGAGGAAGCGAGTCGTGTAGGTGTAATTCGTATTCGGGCTCTCTTGGTTGAGTATCGATTCATACACGCCGCTTTGCGCTAGCGGCACGAGCGAGTTGATAATCGCGATAACCGGGTTGTGTGCAAAAGTATGTTGTTGCGCACTAACGGCATCTGTCGCGCCTGTTGCAACTGTTGCTGTCGTAGTTGCGTCAAAATATGCGTGCGCTTGTGCTATATCACTTTGCTGTTGGTCGGGTGACTCTGTCTGAAAGATTGTGATTGCATCAGAAGAAGTTGAAGCGAGAGTATATGGCACGACAACATACACCTGTCGCGTGTCGTAGGTGTACGGGTCGATCGAGTCGAGGTAGGTCGCGGTGTCTGACGTGTGGTCAAATTCTTGCAGGAGGGTTTGGGCTACGAGTGTTGGGTCTTGTGTCGCAACACCACGTATTGTCTCGGGAGCGACGAAGGGTGATGGGAAGAGCCATGCCATCGCGAGAACGAGCACCACGAGTGCGCCGCCACGCACATACATCGGGATATGGTTGGCAGGCACTATCTGGTATGCAACGTCTTTTCGATACGGTTTCGCGATGCCGTAGGTGTGCTCGAGCAGGTAGTGCAGCACAAAGAGCCCGAGGATGATGATCGGGATGATGGCGATGTGGATCGCGAAGTCCTGCGATATATTTTCGGGGTTGATAAACCAGCCAAGGTGTGCGCCGTTCCAAAAGTCGGCACCAGAGATGATGCGGTACTGCGAAGAGAAATCGCCCCGCAGCGCGAAGCCGAACTCGGTTTGGATCAGTGCGAGGCAAAAAATGACGGCACCAAAGACCCACACCATCCGCCGCGGCGGCTTGAACGCGCTTGTCGAGAGCCCGACGAGGAAGTGGCAGACAAGAATCGCCATAAACGCCTGCACCGACCATTCGTGGATACTACGAACGTGGATACCCCACACGCTGGTGAGCCACCAGGTCGGCCCCATACACGCCATGATGCTACCCGTGAGCACCAGCAGGATGAGCGAGGTCAGCGCGAGAAACCCGAGCGAGTAAAAGATCTTGTTGCCGTAGGAGGGGAACTCGTGGATGTAGATTTTGTCGCGCAGTGTTTTAAATGCACTTGTCTTTGCGGGGTACTCGCTTGTCGGTGCTTTTTCTGTAGACATACAAAAATAGTACCATACACTTTTCTAGCGAGAGGTGGGGGAGCGTGTGCAGCACTACTGCCGTAGTAGTTGTATGCGGCGATGCTCGCGCACGATCAAGAACTCGCACCAAATAAAGTACAGTACTACGTTATTTGCAATTTTTAGAAGACGTTATCGCACAAACGAAATCACGTCGTCGGCTGAGCGACGCACTTTTGCGCAGGATGCAAAGGCGTCACTGGCTGCACGATGACCAAGCGCGAGTACGACGGTCGAGGCGAGGTGCTGCGCGGGCAGGCCAAGTATCTCATCAAACTGCTTAGGGTCGAACCCTTCCATTGGGGACGAGTCAACCTTGAGCAGTGCTGCTGTCTCGACCATAGTGCCGAGCGCGATGTACACCTGCTTTGCTATCCACGCATCGAGCGCCTCGTCGGAGCGGCTCTGGATCGTGCCATTGACCATGGTGCGATAGCCGTCGAGCGATTCGATAGGGATGTTGCGCGTCTTTGCGGTGCGCTGCATCAACTCTTCGGTGATGTTCTCGCGCACGTCGGTGCGACGAGCGATGATAACAAGGTGTGACGCATCGGTACATTGTGGCTGATCCCATGCGGCAGCGCGCAGTTTTGCACGGAGCTCTTTGTTCTCAACGACGATAAACTTCCACGCCTCGATCCCGTAGGAGCTTGGCGCGAGACGACCGCTTTCGAGGATGGTGTCCAGTTCTTCTTTAGTAATCGTGGCTGCCGGGTCGTATGCCTTTGCTGCATAGCGCCAGTTGAGCGCCGTGGTGATAGTATGTTCCATATATAGTGTTGCGTTAGCCTGTAGTGCTACTAATAAAACATGTGAACAGTGCACAATAACCACCCTGCCTACTACTATAGCATATATAGTACAGCATGTTGCATGTGAAAAACGTGTATTATTATGCATGATAGTATTGAGACAGACCGCGCAGTCTCTCGGTATCAACCCAGTGTAGTTCTAGAAAACTTCGCCAAACCTAGTCTTAAGTAAGTAGGAAAGATGTAGTACTATAGTACGTATGGAAACGCAAACGCAGTCAGCAGCGCGAACAAAAAAGATACTCATGATCGACGATGATGAGATGATGCGTATTCTCTTTCGTGACACCTTCTGGATCCATGGCGGTACCAAAGACAGCATGATCGAAGTCGCGACGGTGCGCTCGATCCCACAGGCGCGCGAGTGCCTTGCCGAGCAGGAAACCGCACCCGACGTCATCTTTCTCGGGCTCATGCTGCTCACTCCATCACCGGACGGCACCTCGGTGCGCGAGCCAGTGCCGAGCCTTGAGTTTATCAAAGACCTGCGCGCGCGTGACGACTATGCACATGTCTGTATCGTCGTGTATTCCAAATATAGTGAAGCGGAGTTTAAAGAAAAAGCGCACGCAGCAGGAGCCAACCATTACCTCGTCAAAGGAGAACTTACCCCGCAGGAGATATTTCACTTCGTTGAGCAGCTATGACCGCAATCATCAAACTAGATCATGTCGAGCAGTGGTACGACCGCGGGAAAGAAAGTGAAGTACACGCACTCAAAGATGTCACCCTTGAAATCGAGCAAGGGGATTATGTCGCATTCTTTGGGCCGTCTGGCTGCGGCAAGACAACACTGCTCTACGCGACCTCGGGCATCGACCGAGTCACCTCGGGCAGCGTGGTGATCAAAGGTGTTGATATCGCCAAGTTTAGCAACCAAGAGCTCGCGATTTACCGTCAAACCGGCATCGGTATCGTCTTTCAACAGTTTAATCTCGTGCCGTCGCTCACGGTGCTTGAGAACGTCGCGCTGCCGATGGCGTTTGTTGGCGTCGGGCAGGCAAAAGCGTTGGAAGAGGCGGCAAAACTCACCAAGCGTCTCGGTATCGAACAGTACAATAATCGATACCCATCGGCGCTCTCGGGCGGACAGCAGCAGCGTGTGGGCATCGCGCGCGCACTCGCCAACAACCCGCCGATCATCATCGCCGACGAGCCGCTTGGTAACCTCGATTCGGTTAACGCACAGAATGCGCTTAAGATTTTTAAAGAGCTTAACGAGCAGGACGGCCGCACAATCATCATGGTGACCCACGAAGCGTGGAGCTTGCGTGATGCAAAAACTATCTTCCATATGAAAGACGGTGTGATCCTCTCGGTCGAGCGTCGCACGCCTGACCCGAACGCCTTGGCAACAAAGCTTGGCGAGACCAGTGCCGCAGCAGACGCAGAAAAACTCAAAGAGCAACTCGCTCGCGAGGCGCGCAGTAAGGAGGCAGTTGATATGATGGCACGGATTCTCTCCAACTTCTTTATGCGTGGGCACTCGATCGACGAGATGCAGCGCTTTGAGACGCTGCTTAAACAACGCTTCGCTGCGGCTGTCGACAGCGCCGCGTTTCAATCGCAACTCGCCTCCAGTTTTGAAGAGGGAGGCGTTGGTATGTGGAAGCGTAAAGCAGAGCGCATCGCTGCCTACATCGAGGACATGATCGCAAAGCAGAAGGATCTCGACGCGGTGATTACGTTGCTCAACGAGAAGCCCGAGCTCTCGATCCAAGACGAGGTGTGGCATCTGCGCTCCTGGATCACGCAGGAGTATATCGGGCATTTATCACCCTACAAAGCGGATGTGATCGACTCGCTTATCTCCGACCGTATCCACCGCTTTATCGACGCAAAGCAATTTCTCAAGGTGCTGCATATGCCGGTCAAAGAGTTTGGCGCAGGTATCCCGCTGCCGAGCGCCGAGCGTATGTCCGAGCGTCTTGAGATCATCATCGACGGCGCCCAAGAGTATACGCCAAAAGGGTAGAGTGCACCATCAAAGCCCCCCGCGTTTCCGTCAACATTGCTGTTGGATGGTTTATCGGAACGGCGCTCACCTTTGCTACGGGACATGGACTCGAACCATGATTCACGGCTTCAAAGGCCGCTGTCCTACCATTAGACGATCCCGTAATGATTTTTATACTACGCTCGAATACCTCTAGAGAATACCAAAAATCTACGATTTTGCGAGCGTGGGGTCCGCCGTACTCGGCTTGGTAGATCACGCAGAGTTCGTCGCTCGCTTCGAGTACGCCGAGCGCGCGTGTCGACATGGTATAGCTGTGTAGTGGAAGTGTGTAGTGCGCATCGCGTGGCGGATACCTACGGTGCAACGAGCGCGTTTATCTTGACACGAGTCTTCGGCCCCACGAGTCCATAGCCTGCGCCGCCTGGCGATGCGATGCTGTAGCGCTGCTGGAGTCGACCAACTGCTGTTGCTGTGGCTGCGCCAAAGTAGCCTGTGATGAGCCTTTCGGGGTAAATGCTCGCATCCTGTGCTAAAAATGTCTGCAGGATGGTCACCTGCGCGCCGTGCGACCCGCGCGACAGTGGCTGTGTCAGCGGTGTGTGTGGTGCTACGGGCACTTGGTTAGTGCTGGAGGCAAGTGCTGCGTTTGGTGCGATGCTCTGCGGCGTCGATGTCCCTGTGCTGCTGTTTGTGGTGCTTGCGGTAGAGGTGTTACTGCCGGTGAGTGCTTGTATTGACGAGGTAGATGCACTTGGTGCAAGCACGCTCATCAGCAGTGTTTGCGTGTTTGCGCCATAGTAGGTGCCGTTGGCGTCGAGCGGCTGTAGTAGGATCGAGAGCCCTTGTGTCGTGGCGCTCGTGTTTTGTGCCATGAGTGACACGGTGCCCGCGGTTGCGAGTGTGGGTGTGAACGTAGGAGTGTTGCAGGGGAGCGGTACGCTGCCGCTAAACACAGTGAGCGCCGGGTTGCAGATAAACTCGAGGTTCGCGCTCGCCGCGGTCATCGTTGTCCAGGTGAGATAAAAGAGAGCTCCCGAGGGTGTCGTGGTCGCCGAGCTGGTGAGTAGTGTCCCCGCAGGACTTGTGGGAGCCGCCTTCGGGTCGACCACGAAGGGTAGCACTTTTTGATGTGTCGTGTCATAGACGCCGGGCACGATGCTTGGTAGGATCGAGGCGGTGACGGTGGTGGTCGCATACTGCAGGCTCTGTGCGACGATGCTCACCGAGCCAGATACGGCGAGGTCGGTACTCGACACGACCGAGCCACAGGATATCGGCACGGTCGAACCCGAGATATAAAACTGGACACCGCCCGAGCAGTCGAGACGGACGTTTGCACCACCAATGTCGATGCCGCTCCAGGCAAGCGTCTCTTGCCCGCCGCTCGCAATCTCGGTTGCCGACTGTGTCACGCTGACAAACGGCTGCGCTACCGACGCGGAGCTCAGGGTGACCTCTGCGGCATCTGCAGCGATGTCAGCGCCGGTTGAGTCTTCTGGGTACACCGTAGCAGTGATCTGCTGTGTGATGCCGCTCACGTTGTTGATGATGAGAGACATCGAGCCAATGGTGGCGACGCCGAGCGACTGTGGTGTGTTGCAGGGGAACACCGCACCGGCAATTGTTTTGATAGTGACACCAACCGGGCAGATGATCGCGATATCCGCGCCGTAGCTGCTGCGCATCATCCAGGAAAAGGTTACTGGGACCTCGTTGACGACCGATGTAGGGTTTGCAGTAAATGATGCGACACCCACATTGTCTGCGTGCGCGACTATACTGTTCGAACCAAAACCAACGACCACACCCAGTACCACACTAATAATAGAGGACACCACCATTCGCGTACTTTTCATACGGTTCATTCTAACAGAAGATTCATAGTATATAGTAGAGGTATGCGTAATAACCTGTTTTCTGTCCTGCGCCCGTACCGCGGCATGGTCGCGCTGTTGGTGCTGCTCACGGTCGCGAGCAACGCGCTCAACTTGGCTGTGCCAACGCTCATCGCCAAGGCGATCGACGCCTACAGTATGGGGAGCTTTGTGCCTGATGCGTCGCTTGTCGAATTCTCGTTGTTGTCGGTCGCGATTTTTATCTTTGTCTATTTACAGAGTATTGTGCAGACCTATTGCTCCGAGCGCGTGGCGCGCGACTTGCGCACCGAGCTTGCCGCGAAGGTGTCGGTGCAGGAGTACGCCTACATCGACCGCGTGACGCCTGCGAAGTTGCTCACCAACCTCACTTCGGACATCGACGCGGTCAAGAACTTTATCGCGCAGGCGATCCCCTCGATCGTCTCGTCTGCATTCCTCATCATCGGCGCGAGTACACTGCTGCTCGTTCTCGACTGGCGACTCGCGCTCGCTGTGCTCGCCGTGCTGCCCGTTATCGCGGTGACTTTTTTCTTGGTACTCCGACGTGTGCGTCCGCTCTTTCGCAGGACACAGGAGACGATCGACTGGCT
Organism: Candidatus Adlerbacteria bacterium; assembly: GCA_903878285.1. GTDB lineage: Bacteria > Patescibacteriota > Minisyncoccia > Phycocordibacterales > SBAW01 > GWA1-54-10. The sequence goes on from CAIRHB010000017.1 coordinate 19,749, forward strand.
CAACCGCATTATCAACGAGAGCATCCTTGCCGCTGCCTTGGTGCGCTTGGTGAACTCGCAGCAGTTCGAGTACGAAAAGTTTTTGCAGGCGAACATGCAGGCAAAAGAGATTGGCTTTCGTATTATCCGCCTGTTCGCGGGGCTGTTGCCCATCATCACCTTTTGTACCAACGCCGCGACGCTGGCAATCGTGCTGCTTGGCGGGAGGTTCGTGATCGACGGCACCATGTCGCTCGGGAGTTTTACCGCGTTTAACACCTACCTCGCGATTTTAATTTTCCCAATTTTGATTATCGGCTTTATGAGCAATGTCATAGCGCAGGCGTCTGCCTCGTGGGGGCGCGTTGCTGAGGTGCTCAACCGCGAGGAGACAAAGAGTGGGGGGACAACCGTCGCCGACCTTACTGGCGCGGTCGAGGTGTCGGGCGTGTCGCTGCGTCTTGGCGAGAAGCAGGTGCTGACGGATATCTCGTTTTCGCTCCTGCCCGGGACGCGCAACGCGGTTGTCGGCCCAACCGCTGCAGGCAAGACGCAACTATTATATTTGATTGCTGGGTTGCGCGCACCGAGCACGGGGCATGTGCGCTACGATGGTAGGGATGTTGACGTGTACGACAAAGAGTCGCTGCACACACAGGTGAGTATCGTCTTCCAAGACAGCAGTATGTTTAATCTCTCGCTGCGCGAGAACATCGCCTTTAGTGCCACGGTTGGAAATGTAGAACTGCAAAAGGCAATCGATACCGCCGAGCTCGGCGACTTCGTCGCCTCGCTCCCCGACGGTCTCGACACGGTTGTCTCCGAGCGTGGCACCAGTCTCTCCGGCGGGCAAAAGCAGCGCATCATGCTCGCGCGCGCCTTGGCGCAGAACCCGCGCGTGCTGCTCCTCGACGACTTTACCGCGCGTGTCGACACTGCCACCGAGCACAAGATCTTGGCAAACGTCGAGCGCAACTACCCTGGGCTCACGCTCCTGTCGGTGACGCAAAAGATCGCCTCTGTTGAAGCGTATGATCAAATTATTGTGCTGATGGAGGGCGAGATCGTCGCGCGCGGCACGCACGACGAGCTGCTCGCCACCTCGCCCGAGTATGTGCAGATTTATGAATCACAGCAAAGCACCAACGCCTATGAACTACAAACTTAATACCTCACAAGGAGTAGCAAAGGGGACGCTCGCCACCGCGCTCTCGCGCTTGGTGCCCTTGATGGTAGGCGAACGACGCTCGGTCTTGGTAGCGGCAGCGGCGATACTTGTCAACTCGGGCGTCACGCTTGCAGCACCAGCGTTGATCGCCTACATCGTCGACCACTTTTTGCTCACGCATAATTACGCAGGTGTTTTGCAGTTCTCGCTCGTGCTCGCAGGGCTGTATCTCGTCGGGCTTGGTGCTGGATATATACAAACGTTAACGATGGGTAGGATAGGGCGGCGTGTACTCTTCGCACTGCGTAACCGGTTGTTTACGAAACTGCAGGAGTTGCCAATCGCTTTTTTCTATCAAAACAAAGCGGGCGATTTGATTTCGCGCATTAACAACGATACCGATCGACTCAACCAATTTTTTGCGCAAGCGCTGATGCAGTTTGTTGGCAATGCAGCGCTCATTGCGGGCTCGGGGGTGTTCCTGCTCGTTCTCGACTGGCGGCTTGGTGTCGCGACACTCATTCCTGCCGCGATTGCACTCGGTATCACACAAGTTATCTCACCATGGGTGCAGAGAAAAAATCTCACCAACATGCAGTCGCAGGGCGGCATGAGCGCCGAGGTGCAGGAAAGTCTGGAGCACTTTAAGGCGATCGTCGCGTTTAATCGGGTCGACTACTTCCGCACACGCTTCGACGAGGTCAACCGTGCCAACTACCGCTCGGCAATCGTCGCGGGTATTGCAAACAACATCTTTACGCCCATCTACGGTCTGTCGTACAACGTCGCGCAGGTCGTGGTGCTGGTGTACGGGCTGTCGCTCGTGCATGCGGGCGTGATGACGATCGGCCTGCTCGTGGCGTTTCTGCTCTATGCGAACAGTTTTTATAATCCGCTGCGACAGCTTGCGAGCGTGTGGGCGTCGCTGCAGCAGGCGCTCGCAGGGCTCGATCGTATTTCGGAAGTATTGGCACTGCGCTCTAATCTAGAGATTGTTGCTGCCTCTCGAGAAAAAGAAGATACAAAAAAGAGTGGGGCGCTGTCTCCGATTATTTCGTTTCAACAGGTTGGGTTTGAGTATTCGACGGGGAAAGAGGTACTGCACAATGTCTCCTTCGACCTCCTGCCCGGGAAGACATATGCGTTCGTGGGGCCAACCGGCGGCGGCAAGACGACCACCGCGTCCTTGATGGCGCGGCTGTATGACACGACACGAGGCGCGGTCTACTTGCACGGCACGGATATCCGCTCGCTGCAGCCCGCCGAGCGCACCGAGAAGATCGGCTTTATTTTGCAGGAGCCGTTTCTCTTTAGCGGCACGGTGGGGGAAAACATCGTCTACGGCAATACGCGTTACGCGCGCGCGAGTGTCGAGGAATTGGCGCAGGTGCTCGCTGACAAAGGGTTGGAAGGATTATTCGCGCGATTCCCCGACGGGCTTGGGACAGTCGTGGCGACGAGTGGCGACGCGATGAGTTTGGGGCAGAAACAAATCATCGCCTTCCTGCGCGCGGTCTTGCGCGAGCCAGAACTCTTGATCCTCGACGAGGCAACTGCCAACATCGACACCGTGACCGAGCAGGTACTTGAGGAGATTTTGCAAAAGTTGCCCGTGACGACGACTAAGGTGATTATCGCGCATCGGCTCAACACGATCAGCGCGGCAGACGACATCTTCTTTGTCAACGGCGGTTCTATCACCCTTGCCGGCTCGCTCGAGCATGCGGTCGACCTCCTGCTCCACAACAAACGCAAGAGTTAAGAAAATGTGTTAAGGTGATGCAATGGCGAAGCAAGATACGATTATACGGTTCGAGGAGGTGTCGTTTGCCTATGGACCAAAGAAACCAATCCTGATTGAGGTCGACTTTAATCTGCGTCGCGGCAGTAAGGTCACGCTTATGGGTCAAAACGGCGCAGGCAAGACGTCGCTCTTTGGCTTGCTCACTGGCGCATCCAAGCCCGACGCAGGCGAGATCCACGTCGACAAAGGCTTGTCGATCGCGATTGCGCGACAGGTGATTCCACGCGAAGATTTGAAACTTTCGGTGCGTGACTTTTTTCAAAAGATGTTCCCCAAGAAGGTGTACGACATCGACCCGCGCATCGACCGAGTGCTCGACGCGGTCAACCTCGCGGTGCCCGACCACGACAAACTGGTTGGCGCGTTCTCGGGCGGGCAGCAGGCGCGGCTCTTGCTCGCCTCGGCGCTTATCCAAGACCCCGACCTCCTGTTGCTCGACGAGCCGACCAACAACCTCGACCACGCGGGCATCGAGCATCTCACGAAGTTTTTGCAGGAGTATAAAAAGACGTGTATCGTGATTTCGCACGATGCCGAGTTTCTCAACTCGTTTACACAAGGCGTGCTCTACCTCGACGTGCACACGCACAAGGTTGAGCAGTACGTCGGCAACTACTTCGACGTAGTCGCGCAGATTACTGCGCGGATAGAGAAAGAGAATCGCGCCAACGCGCTTTTGGCAAAGCAGATCCAGGACAACAAAGACAAGGCAAACTTTTTTGCCAACAAGGGAGGGCAGATGCGTATGGTGGCAAAGCGCATGCGCGAGAAGGCAGAGGAGCTCGAGGAGGAGATCGTCGACGTGCGTCGCGAGGATAAGACCATCCGCTCGTTTACCATTGCGTCGCAGCCAGAGTTGATTGGTGAGATTCTCGGTATTTCATCGTTTACGACCATTAAAAATCACAAACCGACCAAGCGAAAGGCAGAGATTTCTCTCAAGAAAAATACTCACCTGCAGCTCGTGGGGCCAAACGGCATCGGCAAGACGACACTGCTGGAGTCACTCGCGAACGGCACCGCAGACGCGGCACTAGCACCTGGGGTGCGCGTCGGCTACTATCGCCAAGATTTCTCCAACCTCGATTTCGAAAAGACAGTGCACGAGGAGTTGTCGGCGGTGATGGAGAAGCTGATTGAGGAGAATCTGCGCACCGTCGCGGCAGGGTTCCTGCTCACGGGCGAACTCGTTCATACTAAAATTGGTAATTTGTCAGAAGGGCAGAAGGGATTAGTCGCGTTCGCACGTCTTGTTCTGCTGCGCCCTGGCTTGCTGATTCTCGACGAGCCGACGAACCATATCAACTTTCGCCATATCCCCATCATCGCCGAGGCGCTCAATAAGTACGACGGCGCGATGATTCTGGTCAGCCACGTGCCCGACTTTGTCGCCAGAATTCGCATCGACGAAGTTCTCGACCTCGCCAAATAAACAAGGCGTCGCCTTGCTAAGGTGCAAACGGTTCGTTTATACTCAACCCATACCAGCTAGCATTTCTTGTACATCATATGCATCTTGACATCCCACACGAATTTTCCAAAGCGCAGGCAATCGACCGAGTAAAGAAAGGTCTTGTGGACGCCCGCCCACAGATGAAGGATCAGGTGGTGATCGAGAAAGAAGAGTGGCGCGATAACGAGCTCGACTTCGCCTTTGTTGCGCAAAAGCAGCGCATCACCGGCACGCTCGTGGTCGAGGACAAACACTTTGTTGTCGATGCCAAACTCCCGCTGATGTGGCGCCTCTTCGAAGGCCGCATCGAAAAAGCCGTTGCCGAACAGATTGCAGGGATGCAGAAGTAATCCACTGCCGACACTTTTTAACCTTTGTTGCATTTAGAGTGAGAATTCGCCAGTGTTCGATTGACTTGCGTGTCAAATCAAGTACACTAGTGCGACCGGATCACACCGCCCTGTACCCATTAGCAGTTATTTTTGAAAGACCTATGGGAGAGCAACTCATATCACAAGAAAAGTTCGAGGAGCTGACAAAAGAGCTCGAGGAGCTGCACACAACGCGACGCAAAGAAGTCGCAGAGCAGCTTGAGTACGCACGTTCGCTCGGCGACCTTTCCGAAAATGCCGAGTATCAAGAAGCGCGCGAGATGCAGGCAGCCGTCGAGGAGCGCGTGCAGAAACTCGAAGCAATTTTAAAGAATGCAAAAATCGTGCGCGGCGGCAAAACCGACGCAGTCGGGATGGGCTCGACGGTCACCGTAAAAAAACTGGTTGGTGACGACACGTTTACCTACATCATCGTCGGTGCCGAGGAGGCAGACATGCTCGCGGGCAAGATCTCCTACCACTCACCGCTGGGCGCAGCACTCATGGGCAAGCGCCGCGGCGACGAGTTCTCCTTCCACACTCCCAAAGGCGTGCAAAAATATAAAATCCTAAAGGTGGAATAATCCACTGTTTTTAAAAACGTAAAACCGGCAGCTGCTTTCGCGACTGCCGGTCTCTCCGTGCTGTTCCCAAGGCGCGGAGGGTGGTGGTGGGGTTAGAAGGATATGCGCAACTTGAGCATCTCTGCACAGCCAACTTGGCCTGCGCACTCGACTCCAGCTAGCACATTCCAGCCATGTCCAAGGTCGAGAACGCCAAAGATGGTTGGTCGGAAGACGGTCGAAGTCCCGTGGGTAATCTTCGTTGCCGCTGTCACGTCGCCCTCAACCGAAAAGCGGTTCCACGGCAGAGGTACGATAAACGCAACACCGTAGCGGAGCATAATATCGTGGCCGCCGGCCAAGTACAGGTAGTCAGCGAGTCGGAATGTCGGCGTCAGTGTCGCCGCCTTCTCGCTCCAAGGCACGCTGACGGTGAACGGTCGCCCGACTTCTCCGTAGAGGTATCCAACATCGTCGGGCATGGAAAACAATCCAGCTTTGTTGTGTGCGAGCGCGTAATATGCGCCGCCGATGCTGTAGGTGAATGGACCGAGTGCGGTCTCCACCTTTCCACCGTACCAGATCGTGATGTCGAACTCATCGCCCCCGCCGCGACGACCATACGTGCCGTCGCCAGTCAGTTGGGACGAATTCCAGAGGTCGACATTCCACCCACTACAGGTGGTGGTGAGGCCAGATTGGAGCACAGGTTTTTTCGTTGCCCGTGTTCCGAAGTCCTGGTACAGATAGCCACCGACCAGGAGTGTCGAATAAGCATTGAAATTGCAGCCAGTATTCACGCTCGGGTCGGTCGCCTTCGCGGGCGAGACGGTAACTAGTCTTTGAGCTTTGGACGATTTTGTGTAGATTTGTGCTATGAAAAAAAGAAATGGCGCGGGCTGCGTAACGCAGAACGCAGCGAAATACAAATACTGCGTGAGCGTGGATACTCACTACAAGACATCGCAGA
>CAIRHB010000018.1 GCA_903878285.1 Candidatus Adlerbacteria bacterium
TCTGCGATGTCTTGTAGTGAGTATCCACGCTCACGCAGTATTTGTATTTCGCTGCGTTCTGCGTTACGCAGCCCGCGCCATTTCTTTTTTTCATAGCACAAATCTACACAAAATCGTCCAAAGCTCAAAGACTAGTTACCGGACAAGGGATGGTTCGCCATCTAGGAGGTTTGGTTTGAGCTAGTTTCGTTCAGATCAATTTTGTACGAAGCCCCATCTTCGTCGCCCAGTTTTGACCAGCGATCCATCATGGGATGGATATTGGCCGCTGAGACCTGGGTGCTTACCTCGGCCATAGCAAGCCGGCATCTCGACGTAAGTCGGGTGCACCTGTGCGAGTTGTGCCAATATGACTCGTGCAAACTTCTAGTCCGCCCCTCGTCTCGTGCGAGGTGGCGGCTTTCTTTTTATAAAATCTCTGGTATGATACGAGTACTGCTCGGGTGTCCCGCGCTTTTTTGTTTGGGACCCGATTACTCGGCGGTGTGCGTTCGTGCTTGACCACTATTCACCTTATATAAGTATCACTCGTATGGAAATTAGAAACATCGCCATCATTGCACACGTGGATCATGGGAAGACGACTCTCACGGATGCGCTGCTGCGCCAGACGGGGGCGGCGGGCGAGGGGGTGACGATGGACTCCAACGATCTCGAGCGCGAGCGCGGCATCACCATCTACTCCAAGCCGGCTGCTGTTTTCTATAAGGATACAAAAATAAATATTGTTGACACGCCCGGCCACGCAGACTTTGGCTCTGAAGTTGAACGCGTGTTGCGCTCTATCGACTCGGTGCTCCTGATTGTCGACGCGCAGGAAGGGCCGATGCCGCAGACGCGCTTTGTGCTCAAGAAGTCGCTCGAGCTCGGCCTCAAGCCGATTGTCGTGATCAACAAAATCGACAAACCCGCTGCCGACCCTGCGCGCTGTGAGGAGCAGGTGCTCGAACTCTTTTTGGAGCTTGGCGCAAACGATGAGCAATCCGACTTTACCGTCGTGTACGCGATTGGTCGCGAGGGGATCGCGAAGAAAAAGCTCACCAACGAATCGACCGACCTTACGCCACTTTTGGATACTATTTTAGAGAAAGTGACTCCAGCGTCGTCACCAGAAAAAACAGCGATGCCCTTGCGCCTGCAGCCATTCAACCTTGGCTACGACAACTTTCTTGGTCGTCTCGCGATTGCGCGTGTGTACGAGGGTGTCATCAAGACAGGACAAACGGTGTTTATTAAAAAGCCAAACGGCGAGACGCGCCAAGGCCGCGTGGTCAAACTCTTTACGTTTAAAGGTTTACAAAAAGTCGAAGCGGCAGAGGTCGTTGCGGGCGACATCGTGATGGTCGCGGGGCTCATCGACATCTTTATCGGCGAGACAGTGACCGACAATGCGGCGACAGAGCCGCTGCCAGCAATCGCTATCGACGAGCCAACTATCACGCTCAACTTCCTGGTCAACAACTCGCCGTTTGCTGGCCGCGAGGGCAAGTTTGTGACGACGCGCCAGATCCGCGAGCGCCTCGAGCGCGAGCTGGAGATCAATGTGGGGCTGCGCGTCGACTTTGGTGCCGAATCATCCACCGCGTCAGCGGATGCATTTAAGGTGTCGGGCCGCGGCGAACTGCACATCGCAATCCTCCTCGAGAACATGCGCCGCGAAGGGTACGAGATGCAAGTCTCGCAGCCACAAGTAATCTTCCACGAAGTCGATGGGCAGAAGCAGGAGCCATTTGAGGAGGTGATCGTCGACACGCCGGTTGTCTACCAGGGCGCGATCATCGAGCGCCTCGGCACGCGCAAGTTTGTGATCAAAGATATGCGCAACCATAGCGAGTCGGTGCGGCTCGTGTTCGAGGGGCCGACGCGCGGGCTGCTCGGCTATCGCAACCAGTTCGTGCTCGACACCAAGGGCGAAGGGATTCTTTCGTCGCGCTTTATCGAGTTTCGCCCCTACGCAGGCGAGATAGTCAAGCGCGCGGTGGGCTCGATGATCTCGATGGCCTCCGGCAAGGCGCTCGGCTTCTCGCTCTACAACCTCCAAGACCGCGGCGTGCTCTATATCAACCCTGCGGTCGAGGTCTACGAGGGTATGGTCATCGGCAACACGTCGAAAGGCGAGGAGATGGCGGTCAATCCGACCAAGGGCAAGCAGCTCACCAACATGCGCGCGTCGGGCTCGGACGAGGCGATTACGCTTATTCCACCATACGAACTTTCTATTGAGCGCGGGATGGAAATTATGTCCGAGGACGAATATCTCGAAATCACTCCCATGAGCGTCCGCCTGCGCAAGCAGCACCTCACCGAACAAGCCCGCAACAAAGCAAAGCGGTAGACATCTCTTTGTAGTGTTGACCCATCGCACTGCTTCAAGTAGATTGGTCTCGGACGCAGATTTTGGTCCGTAACATCTTTCTGGAGGTCTTCCGATGCAGTTGCATGGATCGCCCGACTTCACTGCCGTTGTCCTTGCCCGCGCTACGGCGCTGGTTCTGGAGACGGTCAATATTCTGTCTGCAGATGATGCGATGTGCGGCCGCAATGGTTGCGCTGTATGCGTTGCTCGTATTGCAGACCCTGACACTCTGGTTCCTCTTTTGGTTGCTCAAATTGGGTTTGTTGATACACAAAAAATGCGCCGCTATGTGGGACTTGCCCAGGAGAAAGTGGGTCGCCTCAAGGGGCGTAATCGTGAGCGAGGTCATCGTCTAAGTAGGGAAAGCGCTGACCAAGATATGCAGCAGTATCCAGGCGCAGTTGCTGGTGGGTCGCTCCTGGTTGGCATTTCGGGCTTCCCTGCTGATGTTGATGAGCTTCTCTCGGCGGCGCTTTTGGTTCATCTCGGCGACCTCACGCGAGACGAGGCGAAGACGTTGCTCACACAGGCGGGAAATGCATATATCGATCGGTTTCCTGCACTGTGTGATACTCTCCATGCCCCGTAGTAAGGGGATGGTGGGCGACACCCCGCATCGAAAGGTGCGGGGTGGACTATATTCGCACAAGAAAGCGGTGACAACCGCAGGTTAAACCTGCGGTTGGTGCTCATTGTAGTACGCTTGTGCGTCGGTGAGCATCTGGGCGAAGGTTGGGACACTGTCATAATACTCGGTCCAGTCCGTTGTGGTGATAGGTGAAGTTGCGCCGTCTTGGGTAAAATCAGCCATGCTTGAGTATGGATACTTTGATACTCGCAAGAAGCTGCTTGGTGTCACATGGTGGCCGCTTTTCCATCTTGGTTCGAATAACTCGATTGGATTAAGGAGGATGTATGGCAGTACTTGTTTTAGATAGCGGTCGTCCTCGATATGTTTTGATTTAAAACTTCCTGCAAATAGTGCACCCGTGCGTTTATTTTTGTTATTAAAATACATGGTGTACCCAGTGAATACTTTTTGCATAAAAAGCGCAGTTCCGTGTGTCACAATTTCGCGCACGAGAAAGTGTACATGGTTTGGCATGAGTGCGTAGGCACCAATCTCGACAAGAGGTTCTCCGCGTTTTTGATCGTACAGCGACACCAGTGTTTCAAAATCCTCGTCTGGTAAATCGGATACCTTGATGTTTTTGTTCCCATTGCTGATAAATAGTTGCAGCATAAATCTTCCGTAGTCCTTGTCAGAGTCAAAAATGGCGCGCTTGTCCACGCCACGGTTATAGCAGTGATACCACGACCCGACAGCCATCGGTGCCCTCGTTGCCATACTATTTCAGTATATCACTCAACCCTGTACACAACCGCAGGTTAAACCTGCGGTTAGGTTGGCAGTGTGGTGTATACTATACCCATATGTCAGTCGTGGTGGTGGATTCGGAGTGTATCTCTGCGGAGGAGGTGCTTGCTCGTGTGGGGTCGCGAGCGACGGGGCTCACCAAGGCGGAGGTGTCGGCGCATCACGCGCAGTACGGGTTGAATATGCTCACTCGGCGGACGACGTCGGTGTTTACGATTCTTCTGCGGCAGTTCTCGGGCAATCCACTCATTTTAATTTTGACAGGTGCGACAACGATTTCTTACGTGCTCGGGCAGCACGTGAGCTCCTACTATATCTTCGCGATGGTGCTGCTCAGTGTTGGGCTCGGGTTTTGGAACGAGTATGGCGCCGAGCGCACGGTCGAGGCATTGCTCAAGCGGATCTCGGCGACCACGTTTGTTTTGCGAAATAGTACGCGCGAGCAGGTGCCCGTTGCTGAGGTGACGATTGGTGACGTGGTGCTGCTCTCGCAGGGCGACATCGTGCCCGCCGACTTGCGGCTCATCTCTGCGACTGATTTGCAGATGAACGAGTCGACACTCACTGGTGAGTCAAAAACAACGTACAAGACGGTAGCAACACTCGACACTATATTCGATACTACTTCGCATGGAACACACGACATTGCGCCGCGTGCGCTGTCCGAAATGTCCAACCGCGTGTTTATGGGCACGTCGGTCGACGCAGGGGTTGGCAAGGGCGTCGTTGTTGCGATCGGCAAGGACACCGAGTTTGGCAAGATCGCCAAGAGTGCCGCGTTTACTAAGCCGCAAACCGAGTTTGAGAAAGGGCTCACTGGCTTTGGCAACCTACTCGTCAAGACCATCCTCCTGCTCTGTATTTTTATTTTCGGCATCAACTGGGCACTCGGGCATGCACTGCTAGAGTCGCTGCTCTTTGCGCTCGCGATTGCGGTTGGGCTCACGCCGGAGTTGTTGCCAGTGATTGTGACCATCAGCCTAGCACACGGCGCAGGCAAGCTGGCGAAAAAGAAGGTGATCGCCAAGCAGTTGATCGCGATAGAGAACCTCGGCAACATGGACGTGCTCTGCACCGACAAGACGGGCACACTCACCGAAGGGAACATTACGCTGGTCGATTATAAAAATCTGCACGATGAGCAGGACGCTACAGTCCTCACGGCGGCGCTTGTGGCAAACGGGGCGATGGTGCATGGGCACATTATCGGCAATGGTATCGATGCTGCGCTGTGGAAGTATGCGGTCGCACATACGATCAAGCTGAATGAGACTCTGATAAAAATTGACGAGGAGCCGTTCGATTTTGATAAAAAGGCGATGTTTACGGTTGTCGAGGAGAACAGCATCCGCACGCTGTTTGCCAAAGGCGCGCCTGATTTTATGCTCGCGCACAGTGCGGATGTAGACACAGCGGCGCTGTCGGCGAAGTTTGCTGCGTGCAATACCGACGGTCTGCGTGTCGCGGTAGTGGCGTCAAAAGTGGTTGAGAAAAAAAATGCGTACACCTGGGATGATGTGCAGGAGCTCACGATGTTGGGCTACACCACCTTCCTCGATGTACCCAAGCAGGGTGCCAAGAAGGCGCTCGAGGAGCTACGCGATATGCAGGTCGCGATTAAAATTGTTACGGGTGATAACGAGATGGTGACCAAAAAGATCTGCGCCGAGGTGGGGCTACAGGTGACTGGCGTGTTGCTCGGTACAGATATCGATGCGTTGTCAGACGAGCAACTTGTCGAAAAAGCTTTGCAGTGCAACATATTCGCGCGGCTTACACCTGAAAATAAATTGCGCGTTATCAAAACACTGCGTGATGCAGGTCATGTGGTCGGGTTTATGGGTGATGGTATCAACGATATCACCGCGCTGCGTGGCGCCGACGTCGGCATCTCGGTCAACACCGCGGTTGATGTTGCCAAAGAGGCGGCGGCGATTGTGCTCCTCAACAAAGGTCTCGACGTGATCGCCGAAGGTATCCGCGAAGGTCGGCGCACGTTTAGTAATACGCTCAAATATATTTTGATGGGCACGAGCTCGAACTTTGGCAACATGTTCTCTGCTGCGGGCGCATCGTTCATCCTCCCGTTCTTGCCGATGCAACCGGTGCAGATTCTGCTCACCAACGGCGTCTACGACCTCTCACAGATCAGCATCCCGACCGACCATGTCGACCGCGAGGCACTCATTAAACCGCGTCACTGGAACATTGATTTTATAAAAAAATACATGATCTTCTTCGGACCAATGAGCTCGGTGTACGACTTCCTCACCTTTGGTGCGATGTTCTTGATTATCCGGATGTACTACGGTGCGGGGAGCTTTGCGGCGCACAGTGCGCTCTTTCAAACTGGCTGGTTTATCGAGTCGGTGATGACGGAAATCTTGGTGGTGTTTATCATCCGAACCGCGCGCGTGCCGTTCTGGACGAGTCGCCCGAGCAACTGGCTCCTGTGGTCGTGTCTTGGCGTGGTCGCGCTGTCGGTACTCATCCCGTTTACGCCAGTCGGCACGAGTATGGGATTTGTCGCGCCACCCGCCATCTACTTCGCGGTACTTATTGTGCTCGTATCGACCTACTTGTTCTTTGTCGAGCGGATGAAAAGCCGTTTTCTTAGTCGTCTCGACGCGTAGCTGTTGAGAACTAGATGCAGTAGGTACGCTATACTAAAAACATATGTCACTCAAAGATGAGCTGCAAAAAATTATCCATGGCGAGGTAGAGGATAGTGCGCAGGCGCGCGAGCAGGTGTCGCGCGACGCGAGTTTGTTTCGTGTGGTGCCCGAGGTTGTGGTGCGTCCCAAGGATGCGGCGGACGTGTGCTCGTTGGTGCAGTGGGCACTACTGCAAAAAGAGCAACACCCTGACTCGCACATCTCGCTGACCGCGCGCTCGGCAGGCACCGACATGTCGGGTGGGCCACTCAACGACTCGATTATTATCGACATGACTGCGCATCTCAACAATCTGTTGAGTGTTGCCGTGGCGAGCAGCCCCGACGCTCCCACTGCCGCGGTAAAGGGCGAGAAGACCGGCGTGGCGGTCGTCGAGCCAGGGATGTACTTTCACGACTTCGACAAAGAGACAAAAAAGCAGAACTTCGAGCTGCCGAGCTATACTGCGAGCCGTGAGCTTAACACTGTCGGCGGGATGGCGGCAAATAACTCCGGCGGCGAGAAAAATTTAAAGTATGGCAAGACCGCGCGCTACGTCGAGGAGATGGACGTTGTGCTCGGCGACGGGCAGGTGCATACGTTGAAGCGTCTTGCAGGGGATGAGCTCAAAACAAAGTTGGAGGAGGCTGGGTTTGAGGGCGACTTATATCGCAAGGTAGCGGTGCTACTCACGACGCATCGTGACATCATTACAAATGCGACACCAAAGGTGGAGAAAAACTCGTCCGGCTATGCGCTGTGGGATATTGGTGACCCAGAGGGAAAGAACGGCGGCGAGCCGTGGATGAACCTCGCGCGACTGATGGTCGGTGCGCAGGGGACGCTGGGGATTATCACGAAGATAAAATATTCGCTGGTACACCCAAAGCCCTACGCGGCGATGACGGTGCTCTTTCTCGACAACCTCGCTGAGCTGGGGCCGCTCGTGCCGCAGGTGTTGATGAGCAAGCCAGACAGTTTCGAATCCTATGACGACAACACACTCAAACTTGGTACGAAATATTTCCCCGAGTTTGCAAAGCAGATGAAGATGGGGATTATTTCGCTCGGGTTCGCGTTCCTGCCCGAGGTGTGGATGGTGCTCGTGGGCGGCGCGCCAAAGCTGGTGCTGCTCGCGGAGTTTCGCGCTGACACACAAGCAGAGGCGCTCGCTGCGGCAAAGAAGCTGGCGAAGGAAATCCGCGAGACACAACCGCACGTTGGTGTCCGCGTGGCAAAGAATGAGCGTGCCGCACGCAAGTACTGGGTGATTCGTCGCGAGAGTTTTAACCTGCTGCGGCAAAAGGTACGCGGCATGCGCACGGCGCCCTTTATTGACGACTTCGTGGTGCCGCCCTCGACGATGCCCGAGTTCTTGCCCCGACTTGAGAAAATTCTCGACAACTATCCGCATCTCACGCACACTATCGCGGGGCATGTAGGCGACGGCAACTTCCATATCATCCCCCTCGTTGACCCGAAGGACCCAACGCTGCGCGCGACCATCAATGAAGTGTCGCACAAGGTGTACGACCTCGTGCTGCTCTACGGCGGGTCGATCACGGGCGAGCACAACGACGGGCTGGTGCGCACGCCGTATGTCGAGAAGATGTTCGGACGCGATATGTACGGACTCTTCTTGGATATCAAAAAAATCTTCGACCCGCACAACATCTTTAACCCGGGCAAAAAAGTCGGACTCACCAGCGCCGCCTCCCTCGCCAAACTCGACTTGCCACCTGCTATAAAAAGCTAGTGGGCAGGAACGCAATGGTTCCTGCCCGGGTTAAGCCTCAACGCAGTTCGTGTTCGACCCACCACTCGGCAGCGGCTCCATGTCGTGGGTCGCCCTTCGGGATGATGCCGACGACACACCACCTGTCAATCGCATCCGTCGGGGTTATGACCGAGGATGTCAGACTCATGCTGGTGTTGACGGTGATGTACCCGGGTGCCACGACGAGGATGAAGGCGTTTGGTCCGTCCTTCCTGCTCGTCTCAAGGAAGGCGAACCGGTTTTTTATGTCGCGGTCGGCGAGCTGCACCAGCAGCTTTGCCTTGGCATCAGGGTCGAGCGGCGCGCACGCAGCAAAAGCGTGCGGTGCCGCGGTCGCGAGACCGAAAACCAGCGCGAGAGCCATCAACAACGAGCGAATCTTCATTGTGTCCTCCTTGGACAGGTGGTGGCAGGGAACCCCAAACGAGGTCTGGAGACAGTATGGCACCTATCTAGAATATTGTCAACCCTAGCACAATTGCGCCGAGCCAGCAGAGGGCAGAGACGCCGCCGCTGATAAAGAGCGGGATTTTCTGTGCGGGCGTGAGCGAGCGAAAGGGGAGCGACGCCGCGCGGTGCATCAGGCGGTCGATGGCAACCGAGTTGATGACCAATAGGAGTACAAACAGCATCTTGAGCAAGAAGAGCGGATTGGTGAGCAGCTGATCCTTCATCGGCCAAAAGAGTATGATGCCGCTGCCGATAAGAAGCCCCAGAGCGGTGCCGACGACTGCATGCACTCGGCGCAGGTGGCTGTGTTTAAGCGTCTCTTTTTTACTACGAAACCAGTGCCACGCCGAGTGATCTGCCCAGAGTATCCCACCAATGGCGACGAGTATCGACAAGATATGTACGCCCAGTGCTATCGTGTGCAGATCCATAGATGGTATCTTTTAAGAATAATGTTTTGCTGATACATAATCGAAGGAAGATTTGTAGGTATCTATTCTTTACTGTGCGAGCGTACCAATCAAGAATGTTGCGAGCTCGGATGCTGGGCGTGCCTGCCCACCGTGCTGTCCGTTAAACGCTGCCGAGCCATCCTTGCCACACAGCGATAGGATCGCCTGCTGGCCGCCCGGGTGCTGGCTGATCCATGTGGTGACGTCGTATACCTTGCCGTTGATTGCTGTCCAACAGCTTGCTTGGCTTCCGTGTGTTGCGACCTGCGCGAGCGTATATGCGCCCGAGTTGGTTGCGGTAGCCGCGCTGCTTCCAGTCGTGCCAGTGCCTGTACTCGTGTTATTGCTGCTCGTGCCCGTTGCGACCGATGCTGTCTGTGTTGTTGTGGAATTGGTAGAGCTACCGAGCACATACGCGCCTGCGCCGATAATTAAGAGCGCTGCAATAATGCCGAGTATAATATGTTTCATACTGTGTAGAGATAATTAGTGAGACAATGTCTGCTACTGCGCGGGTGTCGCTGCCGGTGCGCGACCACCGAAGCCATCCATCCCTGCCGGGCGGATCTGGATTGACTGTGCCGTCAGGCTGCCATCGCTGTTTGCCGAGCCAGTGATAGTGACATCGGTTCCAGATGAGAGGTCGGATGTCTGGCCAAGGGTGCTCTTCAGCACTTGGGTGCTGGTGCCAATAAGGATAATCTGCGTCGAACCAGTTGCAAGTTTGATGGTGATACTGTTTGCATCGCTCGTGACTATTTGCCCAGTTGCAAAACCGCCACCCGTGCCACTTCGTCCTGCGCGCGTGCTACCTCCCGCACTGCCAACACCGCTTGCACCGCCACCGAAGTTTCCTACGCCAAACTGCCCAGAACGCGCTACGTTCGCAGCAGACACGTTGCTTGCGCCGTAGCTCGTGCCAACCCAGAAAGCGCCACCGATTAGCGCCAGTACGATGAGTGCTCCGATGATTTTAGTTTGCATACCTTTGATGAATATAGTAAGTAATGTGATTATTCTGCTACTCGTAGCGCAAGGCGTCGATCGGGTTGAGCGACGCGGCACGACGTGCGGGGTAGTACCCAAACGTGATGCCGATTGCTGCAGACACGCCGAACGCGAGCGCGATCGACTGCCACGAGATGGTGGTGCTGATGATACCTGCCCACGACACGCCAAGCGAGATTGCCACACCAAGCACAATGCCGACCACTCCGCCAATAACCGTGAGCGCGACCGCCTCGGCAAGAAACTGCACCGAGATATCCTGCCGACGCGCGCCGATTGCCTTGCGCAACCCGATCTCTCGCGTGCGCTCGGTAACGGTGGTCAGCATCATGTTCATGATCCCGATGCCGCCAACGAGGAGTGAGATGCCCGCAATCGCGCCAAGTAACAGGGTAAGCGTGCTGGTGATGCTCGATGCGCTTGCCAAGATATCCGCCTGGTTCATCACGCTAAAGTCCGCCTGTGTCGAGTCAGTGATCTTGTGTCGTGTGAGCAGGAGTGTCGTGGTGTCTGTCTGTATTTGTGTCATCGAGTTAGCGTCGGTCGCCTGCACATCAATAGTGGTGAGATACTGATTGCCCGACAGGTAGCGCGCTGCGCTGAGGAGTGGAATATAGATCATGTCGTCAGCGTTATTAAAGCCACTGCCGCCCTTGGCAGCAGTGACGCCGATTACCGTAAACTGGATATTGTTGATGCGGATTACTTGCCCGACCGCTTCGGCGTCGGTGCCAAAGAGGTCGTCGCGGGTAGTAGGTCCGATGACCGCAACTTTTGCAAGAGAGGTGCTCTGTTCGTCAGTAAAAAAGGTGCCGTCTGCGACTTGCACATTGCGAATCGTTGGGTACGCGGCATTGACGCCGTCGACAGAGGTGTTGGTGTTAGTGCCAGAGGCGGTCACTTGGTAGCGGCTGGAGATCTCCTCGGCAACCGCAGCAACGTTCGACACCTGTGATGCGACCGCCGCCGCATCGTTCTGCGTGAGCGTTTTGGCGCCACCACGTCCGCCGCTCACTTGGTAGCCGGGACCTTTTTGTGCGCCTGGTGTTATCACGAGCAAGTTCGACCCGAGCGACTGGATACTTGAGTTAATCGAGCTTTGCGTCCCTTGGCCGATTGACACGAGCGCGATCACCGATGAGATGCCGATCACGATACCGAGTATGGTCAGCCCCGAGCGCGCCTTGTTCGCCGAGAGTGCTGCGTATGTTTCTTCTGCAATATCTTTGATAGTCATGGCTGTTTATTCTTTACCAAACGCGTGACGTGCCGAGCGTTGCTTGTGCTCCTTTTTGTCTGAGATAATCAACCCGTCGCGTACCATGATAATGCGTTTTGCGTGCTCGGCGACGTCTGGCTCGTGGGTGATGAGGACAATAGTGCGGCCGTGATCCTCGTTTAGCTTTTGGAACGTGCCGAGCACGATCTCGCCTGTTTTGGTGTCGAGGTTACCGGTCGGCTCGTCGGCGAGGATCAGTGTTGGGTCGTTGACCAAGGCGCGAGCAATCGCCACGCGCTGGATCTGCCCGCCCGAGAGCTCGTTGCTCTTGTGGAGGAAGTGTGTCTCGGTCATGCCTGCGGCAAGTAACGCTGCTTTGGCGCGCTTCTCGCGCTCATTCTCTTCGACACCAGCGTAGACGAGCGGCAGTAGCACATTGCGTAGCACGGTGGTGCGCCGCAACAGGTTGAATGATTGGAACACGAAACCGATGTTGTCCTTGCGAATATCCGCCAGCTCCTCATCGGTCATCTTCGATACATCTTTGCCGTCGAGGTGGTAGGTGCCCGAGGTGGGCGTGTCGAGGCAGCCAAGGATATGCATCATGGTCGACTTACCCGAGCCAGACGGCCCCATGATAGCGACGAACTCACCGTCGTTAATGTCGAAGCTCACGCCCTTAAGCGCCTGGAAGGCGGTGTCGCCATGTCCGTAGGTTTTTGTTATGTCACGTACTTCAATCATAGTTTTTAGAGTTGGATACCGCCCGCACCGCCACCACGTCCGCCAGCGCTGGAACTTGTCTTGGTTGCTGCGGTACCGGTCACTATCTTGGTGACAATTTGCTCGCCCACCGTGACGCCAGAGAGTATCTCGGTGTTGGCAGTGTCAGAAATACCAGTGGTAACGGGGAGTAGTTTTGGTGCAGTTGCCGATACGACGCCTGCACTTGCGTTGGTGGTACCGGTTGTTGTGGCGCTGGTGGCTGCAGTAAGTGCTGGGACAAATGCCTGCACGTAGGTCTGACCATTTTGCGTCTTGATCGCCGAGGAGGGGACCATGAGCGCGTTTTGGTGCACGGCGGCTTGGATGGTCGCGTTGACACTCATACCGGGCTTAATGCGGCTGTCCTGCGAGTCGAAACCGATCTTTGTGGTGTAGGTGACAACGCCCTGCGAGACTGTGCCGACCGGGTCGAGCTCGACCACCTTGCCCGTGAGTGTGAGGTCGGGTACGGCGTCAAAGGTGAGCGTCACATCATCGCCAAGCGCAACCTTTGCTGCATCAACCTCGTTGAGCGTAAGCGTCGCGATTTGTTTCTTTGTAATCAGTGTTGCGAGCGTGGTGCCACTACTGGCCTGGTCGTACACATTTACTGGTACCGAGGCGATTGTGCCGCCAAATGGCGCGTAGATGTAGTACTTTGCGAGCGCATCCTTCGCATCTTGCAGAGCGTTTTCTTGCTGTGTCACCGACAGCTGTGCCGACTGGATATCAAGCGGGTCGGTGCCTGCTTGTGTCTCGGCGAGCGACTGCTGCTTCTCGATAACGCTCGACTTGTCGCTCGCGATACCGTTGGTATCGGCAAGCAACGCCGAGACATGTGGGTTGAGTTTGCTCGTGTAGGTGTTAAGGCTCGCAATATTGGCTGTTGCCGCGGCACGTGGCGTCTTGCCCGCTTGGGTGAGTTGGTCGCTATAAAACTGGATAAGTGCGTACGATGTCTTGACCGCGTTTTGCATCAAGACTCCCGTTTTGTATGTCTCGGTCAGCAGTTTTTCGGTCGTGGTTGCGTCCGGTGACGAGGGGAGTGTTTTGTAGTCGGCAAATGTCTTGTCGTAGGATGCGCGCGCCGTCTCGTAGGCGTTGTATGCCGCGTCGCGGTAGTCATTGCCGCTCGCGTTGTACAGCGCGGCAGTGGTGCCGTAGTAGTCGATGTTCCACTGACCGCTCGCACCACTGGCGTCGTAGCCGAAGTCGACGTTCTGCAGTCCGGTCATTACCGATGGCAGATCAAGAAATGAGTTGGTGATGTCGTTGGCGCTTGTCTGATAGTCGGTCGTGAGCGCTGTTTGTGCGCTCGCGAGCTGATCCTGTGCTTGCGACAAAGACAATGCGGTTGCTGGTTTTTGCAGTTTGGCAAGCGAGATCTTTGCGCTGTCGAGGCTCGCCTGTGCGTTACGGAGCGTCGTTTGTGCGGTGGTCGAATCAAGTTTCGCGATTAGCGTACCAGTAGAAACAGTTTCACCTGGCGTGACGCCGATATAGGTAATTTGCCCCGACACCTGTGGCGTAACGGTAAGCTCGTCGTCTGCGGCAATCTGTCCCGAGCCGGATACGGTCGAGATGATCGTGCCTTGTGACACAGTCGAAAGCACATAGCGCGTTTGCCCAGTTGTCGAAGTGAGCGATCCGTATAACCACCAGCCGCCAGCAAGAACAACAAGCACAACTACGCTGCTCCAAATCTTGTGGCGAAGTACAAAAGTTTTTGCTGCTGTATACATAGGAAGTATGTGTGTCATATATAATTTACTACTACTGCTGCGGTGGCGGCAATATATGAATAATACGCGCGTCGATATCTTGACCTGCGTCACTGTCCTGCGCTGGCTCGCCCACAACGACGACCATAGTGCCAACCGTGAGTGCACTGGTCGTCGGTGTTGAGGCTGGCTCGGGCGAGTTGGTGATGATCCGTGTGTCGTGGCGCAGGTCAATCGTCACGCTTGAGCCATCGCGCGCTTGCAGGGTAAACGACGAAGTTGATGACGCGACCGCAGTAATCGCACCAATAGTTCCGTGCCCCTCGGGGATAAACTCATGTGGCAAGGGGATACCAAACAGCCCAGTTGGCGGCAGCATGTCGAGTGCCGTGTGTCCGCGCATGCGGTCGAGCGCGCTGCGTTCGCCAAAGCCAACTCCTGCATGGAAGATCAGTGCAGCGACGAGTAGTGCCGCGACAACGCCAAGCGTGATGCGAGTGCTGCGATGGGAAAAGAGTGTGCGTAGATTTGTTTTCATAGAGTAGATAGTGGGTAAATGAAAAATAAAGAATGGCTAGCTGCGTTGCAGTGTGAGGGAACCGAACCCGACGCGCGCGTTGGCAATCGTGCGCGTGAGCGACCATGTTAGTGACGTGCCGACCGCGAAGAGTAAGAGCAGTGCGACCGATGGTAGCGACTCAAGCATCGACAGCGTCAACTCGCGCCATGCAGAGAGAAAGAGTGTGTGGTCGGAGAGCGCGAGCGAAGCAAACTCGTAGAAGCCAGAGGCATAAAACTCGGCGGCGACATACTGGAGCGCGGGCACGAGAACAATGCCCGAGAACACGGTGAGCATGCCAAGCAAAAAGGCGTGCACGCGCGCGAGGCGCTGTTGGCGAAGCGTGATATACGAAAAAACCTTGCGGTAGAGCGCCGCTGGAGGCTCGACCTCGCAGAGCGTATGGTGCAGTTGATGCTCAATCGTGCTCATGTCCATAGTATACGGCAACCTGCTTTATTTTGGTGCGTTTTTCTGTTTTGTTTGTCGAGAGTTCTCTTTTTTTTGTAACAATGGGGTCGCCACTCGTGTCCTGGCGCAAGACTTCGCGTAGCGCAAGCAACGCACGATGATGCCGACTCTTGACGGTGTTGGCAGGCTCATCGAGTGTCTTGCCGATTTCCTCAAACGAGAGGTGGTTGGTGTAGTGGAGCAGTAACACCTCGCGATGTGCAGGGGAGAGCTGCTCGAGCGCCTTGCCGAGCATCCGTGCGTCCTCCATCTTGGAAAATATCTCGTCTGGCAGCGGCTCGGTGTCGGGCAGTGTCTCGGCAAGCATCGTGTGTCCATCCTCGCCACTTTCGTTGTTGCTGGTTGTGAGTCGAGAAAAGGGCACCTGCTTTCGCTTTCTCAAATAATCGATCGCACTGTTTCGTGCAATGTGGAGTGCCCATGTCTTAAACTTGCTCGTCTTTTGATTGTACGTGCGTAGTCCTTTCCATATTTTAAAAAACGTCTCTTGGGTGATGTCTTCGGCGTCTGTCTCCGAGCCGACGAAGCGGTAGATAAAAGAGTACACGGTCTTGAGATACCGCTGTGTCAGCGCTTCAAACGCACTCTCGTCGCCGCGCACGTGTCGCGCGACCAACTCCTCATCCGTCTCTTCCATCTTGCCAGTATACCGCAAAAAGAAAAAGCGCCCCGACCGCACGATGCGGCCGGGACACTTTGTGGGGAACATCAAGCCGCTACTCGATGTGTTTCTTGTGCACTGCGACGTAGTGCGTCCACACCCATTCGAGCAGCTTATCGAAGGTGCGCCGTTTGCCGACGCCGTATGATAGACCGGAGTGCAGTCTGATGCCATATGTTGTTGTCCTGTCTCCGAATTGGCGACTCAGGACAGAAAGGTCGACTCTGGCGACTTTTGTAACCTCCAGAATGTCGGAAAGTGGCAGACGTATCTCGCCGGTTCTGATGCGGAAGACAAAAACGCTCTCTTTTTCTTGTTTGAGAAACTCTGCGTATTCTGTCTGTTTGCAGCCATTTTGCAGGAAGACAATAAGTACGGCCACACGTACACAGGTTGGGAAATCGTCCAATGTCGGCATTCCCCCCTTTTTACCGATATCTTCAGCAATGCGTCCGAGAGTCCTCGCCACAATAGGATCAATCGCCATTTCATCCTCCACGGCAAATTCTGTTTTGAAGTTGCCCACCCTTCAGTAACAATGAAGGAATATGAAAAAGAAAAAGCAGGACACGGTGCATCCGCAGCTGTCGTTTGAAACGAGAGTCAAGATAGAAACACTTTTGGGCGAAGGAAGAAGTAA
>CAIRHB010000019.1 GCA_903878285.1 Candidatus Adlerbacteria bacterium
AAGAATCCTTGTTATCTAAGGTTTTTTGCTTTTCCTTGTGTTTGTAAAAAGCCTGTTCAGCTTTCAACAATTCAGCAAAAAGCGGGGTCGAAACGGAGTTTAATATAACGCCATCAGCAACCTCAAAACGCTCCCAAAAAAATGCCAAATATTGGCGTTGCAATTTGAGTGGTGCTTTGGTGTACGCTTGGTAGATATTTCGTGTGAGCAAGAGCACTTCTTGAGCAACATCAATGTCCAACTCTCGCTGTCCGTCGAGCGTCAGTAGCTCGTCGTTAATCTGTCGGAGGTCGGTCTGTATTTCGGTCCGTACTCGTGCGAAGTCGTCGTCTGTTATCACCTGATTAAACAGCTTGTCCTCTGCCACACGGCGGCGGCTCTCAAGAGCGGTCTTGCGGTTGACGAGTGCCTGACGGCGACCGTCATAGGCGCGACGCTTGTCTAGGAACAGCTTTTGGGCTTGCTCCACGACCATATCTACGAACTCTTGGGAGAAGTGCAGGTCTTTAAACTTCTCTGCCACCAGTTGCTCCAGCTCGACTTGCTCGCAATACTTCCCGCAACCCTCGCGGTTTTGGCAGTGGTAGTACGCGATACCCTTTTTAATGCCACTCTGCGACATAGCGTTTGTGATGGTTAGCGCAATACACGAAACCTGATAATAGCCACTCGTACTTTCTGCGACGACACGCTTTGCGATTGTGCGTATCGAGCACATGCTGTACTTCCTCAAAGGTCGCCTCGTCAATCAACGGCTCATGCTTGCCGTTTTTGTTTTCGACTTTCCCCCAATGCACTTCCCCGATATAGATACGATTACGGAGCAGATCGTATACCCGACTCGGCGAAAGCTTGAATCCTTTATGGCTTCGCAGCCCTCGTTCGCTCATCTGGTCGGCAAGGTCGTATACGCTGTACGTCCCTGTTGCATAGAGGCGAAATAGCTCGGTGATAAGCGGCGCAGCTATGGGGTCTGGGATGATGATTTTACGACCAAGGCGGCTCACGTTCGGGTCTGGGTTGTCCGCGTTGATGTATCCGGGAGAGGGGACTGAGGGAAAGTAGCCCTCCTCTGCTTTTGCATAGAGGGTTACCTTTACCTTGTCGGAAATTTGATCCCGGTAGTATTGATTAACTGATGCAAGCATGGTGTCTTGCATGATGGATGCTGCGTTGTTTTCGGGACTTGCTTGGTGTGTGTAGATTATGCGGATGTTCTTGGCGAAGATGAGGTCACGCAGTGCGATATGCTCGCGCACATTTCGGAACAGTCGGTCAGAACTAAGGGCGACTATAGCAACAATTTTCTTTTGCTCGATTAGATCCTTGATGCGTGTGATGCCGTCGCGGTTTGCCTTGAAGCCACTCAGACCGCCATCGTCGAGCACTTCGAGTACGTTATAGCCCTCGTCGGCAGCACGCTTCTTGCACAATTTTGTCTGTACATCGAG
Source organism: Candidatus Adlerbacteria bacterium (assembly GCA_903878285.1). Classification (GTDB taxonomy): domain Bacteria; phylum Patescibacteriota; class Minisyncoccia; order Phycocordibacterales; family SBAW01; genus GWA1-54-10. Next base: position 1,452 of record CAIRHB010000019.1, read on the forward strand.
CGAGAGGCCGTCCTTTTGGTCTTCGGTGCTCACGCGTATGTAGACAACGCAGCTTTCTTGTTTCTTAATATTTTGCATAATGTACTGATGATAAATACAGCTCGGATAAGTACACAACCTAGGTTTTCCACACTTACTGGTGCTTCCTTATAACCGAGCATGTAAGTGCTTTTATTAATAAGTTTACTTATAGATTTCTTATAATTAATTATGTGGAGGGTTATCTGGGTTTTCGGTCTTTACCGAGGCGGTCTATTTTATCCTTGAGGAAGTCTGCTGACTTCCGCACCTCTTTGGTCAATCTCCAGCCTGGAGTAGTCTTCAGTTTGCCCTTTTCAATCAGACCTCTCTCTTCAAGGCTAATCAGAACAGTCTCAATTTCATCACCAGTGCCACCCGAGTATTCGACGAACTTATCTGTCTTATACAGGCACAAGATGCCGTGGCGTGACATGTTTTCGATGATTGAGAAGACGTGCCGCTCCAATGAACACGTAACTCCGTATTTCTTGCACAGACCGTGAAGTATGAGCGAATATTTCGTATCCTCAGGAATCCCTCCACTCCCTTCGCCCCCCGATGAAGGAGGCGAGGAAGTCGAGAGAACGTCTTTAATGTTCTGTACCATATTTGAAGGGTATAATTTCTAAATCATCTGCCTCGGATTCGGAGTCTTCAGTAAGGTACTTCTCTGTCTGACAAAGCACCTCAAGTCTTTCAACCAGCTTGTCTTTCTCCTTGCGAATAATCTCTAACGTAGAATTGGCCCAGCTTGAATGTGTTGCCTTTGGCATTATGTTTTTCTTTTAGTAATAATTTTACGAGCGATGATGTCATGGACGAGAAGGGAAGCCAGCGCCGCGGACGCCTCCTCCAAAATCTTGCTATCATCCCTAGACGTCATAAGTCGTAGCGGACATAAAATGGCCCGCGTGGGTACACGGTATAACGCGTAAGTTTTTAAAAGTTTTTAATTTTTTTATCTATTTATTCTATTTCTGCCCACATGTGCCCTTTTTTAAACTTTAAAAGTCTTGTAATTCCCGTTGCCTCCTTGATTTTTCGATTAATTGCTGCCATTGCGTTATAAGCGACTGCATGTATATCCTTGCTGTCCGCTTGGTATCTTGCCGCTTCTTCCAAGCTTTGTTCAATCAAGTCTTCGGCAATTTTAGTTCCAATAGCTTGAGAAAAAACTATTCGACAAAGCACAGCCTCGTTTCCAAGAGAAATATCTATAGCATGATCATCTAGAAATAGTATATGTTCCTGCTCATCAAACCTTGCGATACTAATGTTGTTGGAAGAGTCAATCTTTTCAGATAATCTGTATTCCTCCAGGAGTTCCCCAAACTTCGGTTGTAGTGGACGAATCTGGAAGTATTCGCCCTCGTCTACCCGCATACCAAGATCTGCAAGCACTTCGTCGTCTACCTCTTGCAATTCCAAAGCCCCCCAATCTTGAAGCTTTGCTAATATGCCGTTTTGGATACCGTATGGAGGAGCGTCAGTTTCTCCTGCGTGGACTTTAAAAGGCTCTTTGGGAGATACAAACATACGCCCCTTACCATCAAGGCTAAAGTAGAAGTCAGTTTGAATACGTTTTAAAATCCAGAGTATGTGGCTATGTAGCTCTGCATTTTCGATTGTGTCGATTTTTGTTGTGTCTCCCATGAGACCACTTTACTGCGGCTTCTTTTCTATGAAAAGAGGGTAAAAACGAGTGATTCATGGGGTCTATTCCAAGTGTTTAGAACGGTGATATACTGACCACGTACGCGAGTAACAGCGTACAAAAATCGAATAAAAGGGACCTAACCTTTCTGCGCTCGCGCAGGGAGCAAGGTCGAAAAGTCAGGTAATGCGTAAAGAACCCATCGCGGGGTCGCATTACCTGCCGTACCGGGAAACTGGTACGTCTAGCTTCGGCTAGAACCCGTGATGGGCTTTTTGTGTCTCTAACTCAACAACAACAATTCATAAGAAACGAAGCTCTCGGCTCTTCTATCCGAGCGGCGTTTCCGCCGTATCAAAAGTTTTATCGCGTTGATGCAACAAAGAAAGAAAAAGAGCTATTCCGATCCAAGACACGAGCAGTACTTGTAGAACTGGGAGGTCTGTACAGCGTGCACGTCTCGGTTGACTCGCATATTTCAAACATTACAACGCTACAAAGATTTCTGAATAAACAAAGCGCATTGAAACCAAACAGCATCACATTTGGCGTTGCCCAGAAAATGCTCAATCTGTATCTGAAGTATGAATGGTGTTTAGGCATAATCCCAGAGACTCCACACTGTCCAGTTGACAATGCTGTACTACACGAAGCAGGTGTTAAATCGAAAGTGCGGTGGTCAAAAATGCAGCAAGAGGATTATTCGACTGCTATATCACAGATAGAAGAGAACGTTTTCCCCTTGCGAGCAAACGAGTGGGAACTGCGCATGTTTAATGATAAGAATCGTGCCTATGGCGTAAGTGTGGAGAAGTCAGGTTTGGCATTTCGTGAGTAGTAATTATTATTCGCACCATGAAAAACCAAACAACGGCAATCGTACTAGCGGCACTGATGGTTTTTTGTCTGTTCGCGTATTTCGTATTTTATGTGCCACACGAAAATCAGATTGCGTATCAACAAAGTGTTGAGTGCACTGGTTTGGTAGCACAAGCCGAAAAATCTAATGAAGCAAAAACACAAGGATCCTTGCGTGGTTTTATATTTGCTGAGCCAAAAGCTCATTTCAACAGACGACTCAATACCTGTCTCGGTGATTTCTCTGCAAATTACTCGACGAATGTAAATGCAACAACAGGCGAACTCACGATAACGAAGTCGATAGTCGATGTAGTGAGTAACGCTGCAATATTCACAAGCGTTACCAATACGTTCACATCGAATGGTGTCTCGACCACAACCCTAAGTGGCGGCATTTCTCCAGACGATTTCATAGTACAAGAAAACATCCTAATGACAGAATAATATGCACATCATAAATAAGACACTGAAGTGTTTGGGTATAGGGCTATTCTTGTTGTTTGTATGCTTCCTAGTTTTGTTTCTTACGGGTTGGTTAGTAGAAACGTGGAAAGTGAAGACCGATACACCCAGTGCTGCTAGTTCCATACAAGCGGATACGCCCCAAGTACAGGAGAACCAAAACAACAACGAAGCAACCACGACTGTGGAGGATTACAAATATGGCAATGTCGATTTTCGAGTTGTTGGCTACCCTCTTGAGCCAGAGTACTTCCTTGAAGTATTCCAAAACGGAAGCAAAGTCATTACAGGCGGCACTGCGGACGGTAGCATAAATCCCTGTCCAACAGTGTGGGTCGGCTATACACAAAAGTGCCAGAGCACTCCTGCGTTTGGTGTAGATATAACAGGCAATGGGAACAAGGATTTTGTATTCGAATATACCCATAGCGGCAGTTACGAACAGGTCAATTATTCCATCTTTGGACTGTCCAAGAATGGCACAATAAAAGAGATTGCACGAATTAATACACAAGGAGGGGCTAGTTTTGAGGACTTAGACCACGACGGTCGTCTCGATTTACATTTTGTGGATGGCACATTCAACGAGTGGAACTCGAGCAATGCGGGTTCGCCTCGACCAGAAGTTACTTTGAGTTGGAGTGCTGCAAAACAGCGATTCGCACTCAACCAAGCTCTGATGCATACAGCGGCTCCCTCTGAAAAAGAGCTGGTAGCAAACGCAAATATATTCAAGGAATCGGAAGATGTTTCCGATTGGTGCCGCACAGCATCTCACATTGACGGCTGTGTGCCATGGGGTTACGCTTTGCAACTTATCTATTCGGGCAATGCTGCGAGCGCTCGTCAGTACATGGATCTGTTGTGGCCTATTATTGGCGGCAAATCAGAAGTGGGAGAAATAGGTATTTTTGCTTCGGAAGCCGACTTAGAGAGCCAGCTTATGGAGCGATTGCAGTGGAGCCCTTACTATGAAGACCTTCTCTCGTTTAACAACGGCAGAATATTCTGAGTTTGTACCAGTGTGGCAGAAATGCTGCAACTCCTTGCACACAGGCGTTTAGACGGCAAGAACGCGGTGTTACGCACAAATGCAGAGATGCGTATCGTTGCGAAATACCTATTTACTAAATATGTACAACTTGTTCTTGACCCCGTTCGTTCATTTTTGCGATTTCTTGTTCAACTTCATCTGCAAGAGACCTATCAATTTTATCAATATTGTCGAGAGTTCTAGCAGGTGCTCCAAACCCAAACATCAGCCGAATTACCCAAGAATTTACACCCTCATTTTTCCACCAAGTCCTTTTTCCGCGCCACCAAGATTTCCTAAGTTTGTCATTATAGAGCTTTACTTGCATTAACGGAGTAACTCCTTTCAATAAATCTTCATTCGCAAACCTTTCAATCTCATCTGCAAAAAGAGAAAGGTTTTCTATATAGCCAGCACGTTGAAGAGGTGGATTTGGGTTATCTTTCATCAAATCAAGAAGTTTTTCATTTAGTCGGATAACCCTTTCAAAATCACCTCTTAAGCCAGTTAACACATTATTTACATCAACAATTCCAGAATGTATCCAGAGTAATTTATTATGCAAATAATAACTATTAACCAGGAGCCTCGGCAATTCTTCGTCCAAATATATTGTTCCTAGTGCTGGAAAATTGACTGTCTGCATGGCGTATTCTCTCGGACTTGTTATTGTTTGGATTTCAACAACCAATCTGCTGAGGGATCCAGCAAATAGTCGAAGCTTTTGCTGCATTGTGGCTATACTATTTAGACTATATGTTACGCTTACTTCAATTCTGCGCATAGTTTCTGTTTCTTGTCGACCTTTTTCTATCTTTCGACCAACCAAATAACTAATACCAGAAAGTATTACTGCAAAGAATGGACCGAGAAAAGCTCCTGTCAAATCTTGCCAGTGATATAGCCGCACAATTATAGGTTCGAGGATTGAGCTGTCCATGGTGTTATTCTCTTTCTATACAACTATATGCTTTCTGTTTTGTATCACAAGGGTGAGTATGTACCTTAAAAATACTTATTCTTGAAGCTATTTCTTTAGTTGTCTGCAATTGTAATATTGTCACAATTGGATGGACTAATTATCACTTTTTGTAACCCAGCACAGCTTGATTTAACTTTTTCGCTTCATCAAGATTTATCCTGAAAGTATACCCATGTTTCTTGAGTAAACCGAGCAACTCCGCACCATTTAATAGAGTCACGGGTTCGTTATTTGCAAATTGATACGCATCTCCTCCAAACGTACTGGTTGTAACAAGAATGCCTTTTATCGCACCCTCCTTTTTTACAACAGCACACAAGTCTCTCACCGCACTGACATCGACAGTGTTCGCATACCGCTTGGCTTGTACTATTATTTTGCCGCCTCGTATTGGATCAGGGTCGAATATGACCGCGTCCACTCCCCTGTCGCGGCTTGCTTGAGTAACACGAACCTCTGCGCCTTCTTTTGCGAATTCTTTTTCAAATAATTCAGCAATCAAATTTTCAAAATCCTGCCAATCCATAGATGCAAGATTTGTCTCTGAACCAAGCTTGTTGAGCACCTCTGAGGTCGCAATAAATCTCTTATCTTTTCTATCGAGAGACATCACTGGAGTAACGGGAATTATTTCAACCAACTTACCAGCAGATTTGCCTTTCAGATTCATAAACGCAGCTAACGGATCTATCTTTTTCAGATTCATTTGCTCAATTTGACTCTTTTCAACCATCAAAGAAGCTGTATACGCCTTTGTGTTTACGCCGGTATTTGGGTCATCGAACTTAACCCACCCATTCAGTACCAACAGTTTTATCGTTCCTGACAGATCATTTCTAAATATTTCAAAAGCGACCCTCAAAAGAATAGCTGGGTGGATACTTGGGATTATATCCTTTTTCTCCATCTGATTTAGTGGCTTCTCTACGCTTCCACTCTTTAACTGAACCAATTTTACTGGTGGACGGTGAACAACGTCTGGCAGAGCTATTTCGACCAAGGCAATTCTCTCTTCTGGATTGAAATCAATCTCCCAAGAATGAGGAATACAGCTAGGAAGAGTGATACCACTCAAAACATGATTTAAACGTTCCACAACATCTTCTTTAACAGCATTCTTGTAACCAGAGAGTATATTCTTGAAATAGTCTTTTTGCTTCTTGCAGGCATCAGAATAACTATCGCGAGCTTTATCGAAAGCCAGCAATTCCTCTTTTTCTAAAGCCAGACAGTCAATCAAATACCCATCAAAGAGCGTTTCTCCTTGTTTGTTGTATTCAAGTATTTTTTCATTCAGCAGAGTAATCTTAGATAATGTCTCCGCTCTGAGCGTGTTGTATTCTTCGACTTCAGTTTGCTCAGATGAAAAATACTCTTTTATGTCTTCCTCCGAGACCTTAGCGGAATCGTACTTAAAGACCGCTTCTTTGAGTTGCGTTTTAAACAAAGGATATGCTTGAAACTCTTGCCTATTTTCCTTAGGAGGACTTCCCGGGTATACACAACGATCACCCACGAGACCCTCTTCAACACTAGACCAAGTGAGCTTATTGGGCGTCAGAATATCGGCTATATCATCAACATACATTTTTTGAACCCTGTTTCTTTTTTGAATGCCTTCGAAAGGTATAAACTCTCTCTTTACCCAATACGGCTTCGACGCAGCAGGTCTTGCTGGTTTGATGCTTATCTCGCGCTCAACTCGAGATACATCCGCCCTAAGTTGGGAAAGTTCTTTCGGAATAGCGATATAAACATCTATCGCTAGCTGTCTTTTCCTGCTTTCCCACTGTCTCTTTTCGGCTTCAGTTTTTTGGATTCTCTTGTGTTCCTGTTGTTTTTTGAAATCACCATATGAGTCAGAAATACCCTCAGATATTTTTACACACACCCACCCCACTCCCCACAGGATCAACGCTGCTATAGCTAGCTCTTCTGGCATATACCTATTCTATCAACAACAACCCTAGCCCACTAGTACTCTAAATCGAAAAACTGAAATAAGCGGAGACACCATAGTCATAAATCGAAACTTTATTCCCGCTAACATTTCCCGAAAAATGGCAGCATTCGTCATAGTCATACCCACTAAACTGACCGCCCTGATTTATTCGTAGATTTATATGATTATTATTGCCGTAATGATAAATATTGGGCAAAGTGCCACCCACATGGCAGCGTTCTGTATAGTCATAGACAGCAACGGAGTCGTTGTTTACAGTACCTCCAAACGGATGGTGCGAGCCAACGGAATAATCATAAACATTTGAACTATTTCTGCCAGAAGATTTTCTTCCAACCACATAAGCTATTGCTCTCCTAGTGCAATCCTTCATACATTAATCTTACCTCTTTTTTGAAGACGAGAACAAGGGTCATTTTCTAAAGAGGAGGAATCTCAGCACAAGAATTAACTCGATTTTACCCTGTTGTACTTCTCTTCCAGCACGATAGAATTAGATGGAAATATAACCCTTTCGCATTATGGCTTTGATGTCTTCTTATCTTCTGACCACTAAAAATGTTGAGCCCTTTTTTAATAGTTTAATAACGGCAAAAGCTCCTGAAACGTTTACTCAGAAATTTCTAGAAAACCTTGAATTTAAAAGTACAAATGACCGACTTTATATATCACTTCTTAAGGGTCTAGGCTTTTTAGATCCTAATGGGACGCCGACAGAAAGGTATTTCGCTTTTCTTGATCAATCTAAGTCAAAACAGGTCTTAGTAGAAGCTGTTAAAGAAGCGTATGGGGATTTGTTCGCCACTAACATTAAAGCAAATGAACTGAGCGCTCAAGACGTAAAAAATAAACTAAGGACATTAACTCAGGGTAAAAACTCTGACAAAGTGCTGAGTCTTATGGCAAACACCTTCCGCGCTCTTGTTGATTATGGTGAATGGAGTCCAGTGAAAAAGACTGATGAAAAACCAGTAACGTCTGCTATTGTCGGAGAAAAGAAAGAGAAAGAAGCAATGACAACTCTTGCTACAAACGATCCTGATGAGGGGTCGATGGGGGCAAAACTCAAAGGCACTCAACTTCATTACAATATTCAAATACACCTACCTGAGTCTAGAGATCAAGCCGTTTACGATGCTCTCTTTAGGAGCTTAAGAACACACTTGTTTTGATTTTATGGAATATGAAAGGCTCTATGCTTTTGTTTTCAAAGGACTCTTAACAGAAACCGCTCTCGATAAAGCCGGACGTCGACCTAAGGGAGATTTTTCTGAGGAGTGGAGAATCGAGACCTTTAAACGCCTCGGACTGCAACTTATGGATGAGAGTTTGGTCATTAAGTCTCGAAAAATGGCTGTTGTGTACACAGCTATTTGTTCATTTGAAAATTCTGTACGTGAGTTTGTTGCAAAGAAACTTCTTGAGGAAAAAGGAGAAAATTGGTGGGAACTTTGTGTAAAAAAAGAGATACGCACTAACGCAGAGACTAGAAAAAATTCAGAGAAGGGGGTGCGGTGGCTTACACCCAGAGGTGATTCTATGATTTATTACACAGAGTTTGGTGACCTCGTATCCATAATGGCAAAAACCGAAAACTGGAAGTTTTTTGAAGTACATATTGTGGATATTGATTGGGCGAAGCAAATAATCAGCACTCTTGAGAAATCGAGAAATATTATTATGCATAGCGGAGAACTTGCTCCAACAGATATTGAAAGGGTGGGTATGTATATCAGAGATTGGTTACAACAAGTTGGGTAGTAGTATATTACCCTCCTGCCACCTCTCACTTCCCGACTTTTGACTCGTTGTAGCAACTTTTTTACCTTGCTTCTGTCCGTTGCATCAGTTTAATTACAGCAAGCCGTTGAGCCATTTGTTGCATAAATTGTCGATTGAAAAACAGTGGTATATTTAGGTAGTGTTCTGGGAGCACTGTAGGATTTTCGAGGCATAAACGCTCGAAATCCGCTTGTTTATCAACGTTTTCTGGAGGTTCGAACCTGCGTTTTATCTCTTTTACTTCCAATGAGATTTTTTTCATTGGGAAAAGACATTTCTCTGTGTCGATACTGAGTATTTTGTCTTTCAAGAGGAGGTTCGAACCTAACGTTGAAAGAATGGTGCGTTTCGTTTGCAACGTGCCATTTTTGAAGCGGTCTTTCGCTTGCTCGATAAAAGTGAGCATTTCGTCACCTGTGCGGTTCCACTGATTGACGCGGTCGTCGGTTTGGTCGAGACGCTTCTTGAACTCATGCTTTTCGGCGAGGTACTGGGTCTGCTTTTGGGCAAACGCCTCTGGGGTAATCTCTCCAGCGGCACGCATGTCCAGCAGGGCGCTCAGCTTCGCTACAATGGCGTTGTAGGCCTTTTCCTGCGACCCAAGCACTACTTGCTGCTCAACCCCCTCCCGAGCGTTTTCAGCCCTAAACCACTTCATGGCGAAGCTATGAAACTCAGGTGGTATCTCTATGCTGTCTATTTCGTCTATAACCTGTTTTTTGAACTCACCGACCTCTATGGAGCCCTGCCTGCACGGGGCCGCTCGCCGGTGCGTACAGTGATAGAAAACGTAGGTGTGGATGTTACCGTTTTTCTGACGCTTGGTTTTGAACTCAGCCGTTACCATCGCGCCGCACTGGCCGCAGTGCACCATCCCCGTAAACTCAAAGACCTGTGTCTTGGGCCGAGGCCTGCCATCGCGGCCCATGATGGCCTGTACACGGTCAAACTCCTCGGGGGTGACCATTGGCTCATGCGTGCCTTGCCACCACTGGCCAGAGCCCTGTGGGTATTCAAACATGCCGTAGTAGAATGGGTTTCTGAAAATCCAGTAGATACCACTCCGCGCGAGCTTTTTACCTTTCTTGGTACGAAGCCCCCACTCATTTGTGGCAATCTCGCGTATCTTGAGTGGTGAGTAGGTGCCACTGAGCATCAACTCCCAGCACTTACGAAGCAGCACGAAGCGCTCAGGGTCTGTGGGTATCTTTTTGTCGCCTTTCTGCCCATACTTGTCGTTGCCATAGCCAATGGGTGCGAGGCCCGGGAAGACGCCCATCTCAGCTTTTTTCATAAGTCCCCGCTTTACATCAACGCCCTTTTTGTCGTTCTCCATTTTCGCCTGTGTGCACTGGAGCATGAACATAAACTTATCGAACGGGGTGTTGCGAAATGTCTGCCCGGGCGTCACTATCTCGATCAGCTTGCCGCGGTCCATACAGTCAATGAGCATCGCGGAGTCAATCGCATTACGAGACAGGCGGTCAGCATGCCAGACGATGATGGCATTTATATCGCCACGCTCAATACGCGCAACCATCTCTGAAAACTGGGCACGCTTGCCGGTGACCTTTGCAGATTTCGACTCGCTCAGGATGTTTTTTTCATCAAGATGCACACCGAGCGATTTCGCAAGGTCGCGCACTTTGTCGAGTTGAGACTCAAGCGAGAGAACTTGGCGGTCCTCTGCCTCACTCGACTTTCTGCTGTAGGAGCCATGTATGGTTGTTGTGGCGTTCATTGTTTTTTGAATAGCTTATAATTCATTGCACCGCGCTCGGGTATCCCAACTCAGGCCCCAGTACACAATCAATGCCGTAAGGGTTGGAAGAGTCAAGCTCGCTGTCCACTGTCGCCACGATACCCTACTTTATTCTCCTCATAAGCCCCTCCAGAGCTGTTAGAGCCACCCTTTCTTGCTCAGTGATTGCAATACCGCCTTCCTCGCTATTTTGAACATCCTTCAACTTTTGGATGATTTTGACGCCCTCCTCATTGCTCATGCTCCCGTATCCGTAAGCCCCGAATGTGGTGGTTATCTCCTCGTGCCCGAGATTAAGACTGACCGCCCGCAACTCCTCTACAGTAAGGCGCATCTTACTCATAATACTTACGGCCAAATGCCGGAACGAGTGGGGGTGAAAGTAGTGTGTCTCCGCACTGATACACCGTTTTTCAAATATCTTTCGTGCACCACTCGTGCTATTCCAAAACGTACGCCCGACCTGCTCTTTGCTGTAACCGAAGGACCCGACACCGCTCATGGTAGCGGGGAAAATGGGGTCGTCCGGCTGGAAGCCCTTTTTCTCAAGGTGCTCAAACCACTCCATGAAATACCGCTCTGGCGCGTCCCATCCTATAGGGAAAAACGCTGTTAGTATCTTTTTGGAGTTTTTGGTGCGAACGCCATCACCGGGATTTTGGTCTATGAGCTTATTTTCCTTGTCGAAGTTCTTCATTCTCAGAGAAACAAAAGCGGAGATGCGGCAGCCGGTAATGAGTGCGAAACAAATCATTGCCCGGTCGCGCATGTCTATATCGTTTTTGACCTCGATGCTCTCTATTATCTTTTTTGCCTCCTCAAGCATTGGCATCCTCTTTGTAGTACCAGACCGCGCAATACGAGCATCTTTTTTTGAGAGGCGCAAAAACCCAACCTCGTTTTTTAGTACCTTATTTCGGTACTCCGGCTGTTCCGAAAGCCACTTGAAAAACTTCTGGAGGCGGCGAAGGTAGTTATCTTGCGTGACAAGGGCAAGTTGCCCCAATTTTGTTTTAGCTTTTCTTGACTGCAGCCAGTTCACAAAAGCCGTCGCTTTCGTCTTATCGAAGTTGGCGAAATCATCGTTGTCGGTGAATGTCTGCCATTGGGCAATCGCTTCCGCGAACTTATTTACCGAGTCTTTGGCGAACCCTTCGCCGCCTCGCAGCTGCTCAAAAAACTCTCTCTTCTTTTGCTCATTTTGGTACGTTGTTTTTGTCATATTGTGGGTAGGTATGTTTATTTCTAATAACGGACATTTAAGTGCTATGTGGGAGTATCAAATAGTACTGCTCGCTCCCCTCGCGAGACACATCACGCTCTTGGGGCACAAACAGCACTCGCACATTCTTGACGTATCGCACCTCGCCACCATCAGACGTGAGGTCTTCGGCGATAATCTGCAAAAAGGTTGACTTCCCCACACCGTTTGGGCCAATGAGCGCGATGCGGTCGCCCTTCTCGATGGTGCAAGAAATGTCGGAGAGAATTTGGTGTGTCCCGAAGGATTTAGAGATGTGGGTGAGGGATACGAGCATGTGGATAGTATATACAAACTAACGACCGCACAGTAGTCGTGGAGCAGAAATAGTACGTGGCCATAAAGAAACAGGGATACTTTCTACCTGTCGTCGAAACCACACAAGACGACGTTTGATCAAGCCCTGCTGTTGGCGGGCTTGGGTTAAAACTGATATGCTACAAGCATGAAAAAGCTCGAGTCCGAGGTGCTGACCTATCTACAAGAGCGTGGCTGGGACACGCTTCGACCGTCTGACGTTGCGAAATCTATCAGCATCGAGGCGGCGGAGCTTCTGGAGATATTTCAGTGGACGAGCATGAGCATTGAGGAGACAAAAGCCGACGAAAAGGTGCTGTCGGAGCTAAAAAAAAGAGCTCGCGGATGTGTTTATCTACGCACTCGACATGGTCGTATTGCTTGGCTTGGACACCGAGGAAATTGTCATGGAGAAATTGAATAGGGTGCGGAGTAAGTACCCTGCTGAGATGATGCGTAAAAATGCGCAGAGCGATTCAGGATCAGGTTCTGATCCTGAATACTGGCGCATCAAGAAGGAGCACAGAAACAGCGAAAAGGCGGGCGAATAGGATTCTGGTGCTTCCGAGAGCACTCAAACACTCATTGTTCTATATACGCTACCGTATTGTTTTTTACAGCATCCACACATTGAGGTACACACTTTTGTAAACTAGAAGAAAGGAGCGGGATCGCTTCTTCGACAGGCGCAAAACGATATTCTTCCAACTCCTCGGTTTGAAGACGTATCTTAGTACTAGTTTCGTCCGAAAGGATACCTCCGCAAAATACAAACTTGAGCGAGTCGGTAAACACTCCCTTTTTGTGTCCGTAACATACTCCAACCAATTGTAAGGTGGGTATGTCGAGTCCTATCTCTTCCTGTGTTTCTCGGGCAGCACACTGGAGCGGCGACTCATCCGCATCAGCCGACCCTCCAGGCACGAGCCACCCATCTTTATAGTTTGGTTTTACTATGAGCAATTCCCCTTTGGTATTAAAAAATAACACCGCTGTCCCAACCTGTTTTTTGGGCAGCATCGCGGCGTACTCCGCATCAGTATATTTCTTTGTCATTCTTCTAGCGTAGCACCTGCAGGCGGATACCAATAATAATGCCGTATTTCTACTCGTTTTGTCGCCAAAATCCCCTTACACTTCCCCACGTGGCTGTTTCTCACACTATTCCTTCTCCGCTCGGCGTTTTTTGACTTCGGCGATGCCTTCGTTGAACCCTTTCCGGACACCAGCGCCAAAGTCGGCCGCCTCCTCCCCCAGCGTGTGCACATGCTCGGCAGTAGTCACCACCGCGTCGCGCATCGCCTTCGACACATCCCACGACTTCTTTACTTTTTGTTTGCTCATAGTAGGTAGGAGTATTATTGCACCGCTCGCACGATAATGATTAAGATGCAAGCACCGAGCACCGCAACCACGAAGCTATAGAGGTTAAAACCAGTAATCCCGCCGTAGCCAAAAAAGTTCATCACGAACCCGCCAATAAGCGACCCCACGATACCAATAATCACATCTGCCAAGATACCACTGCCCCCGCCAGTAATCACTGACGCGATCCACCCGACCAACGCACCGAATACCACCCAAAGTATGATTCCCATCTGAGCATTATACTAAACGTCTCCTGAAGAGAGCGTGATGGAGGGAGTGATAATGCAAACGACTACTGTGTGTTATTTCAACACACTCCAGATGCCTTGATCTTCGGCACCACCGAGGCTAAAGACCGCAACACCACGCAGACCCAGCTGATGCGCGAGCGCGACCTTGCCGGCGATAGCCTGTGCGTCGCTCCACGTAACATAGTTAAATGGCTGATTGCTGGAAAGCTGCGAACCCTGGTTCTGTACCACTGAAGAGGTCGCGGTCTGCTGCTGCGTCTGTGTTGAGTCACCACTGGTTGGCGCGATTGCTGCAAGCACATTCGGGTCATAGGTAAAGCCGAGTTCGTCCGCGCTGGTGCGGTGTGGCGTGATACCAAGCTGTGCAGCGATTTTTGTTGCATACGGCGGGTTAAACGCCCAGAGTGTCTTGTACTGATACGACCCGTTGGTCGGCGTCACTTGGTACTCGTAGCCATAGGTCGGCACGCCCAGAATCAACTTATTTTTTGAGATATTCTGTGCCGCGAGCGTGACCAGGTCGGACACCCAGCCTGGGTCGGCGACTGGTGCGTACGGCGCCGAGCGTGCAGCATCGAGCCGTATATCTATCGTCCCTTGGTCATAGGCCATAATCTCGACACGGTCGCAATATTTGTTGAGCTGCGTATAGTCGTTGGCATAGTCGGTCGCATCGGGGGGGACTGTCGCGTCTGGGCTGTAGCGATCAAGCAAAGGCATGCGCGCCTCGACAGCACAGTAGACCAGCTTGTTGCCCATCCGCCGGTAGAGCCCCTTGAGGAACGTGGAGAAGTAGTCGCGTGTCTGCGACTGTTTTGCCTCAAAGTCGATGTCGATGCCGTCAAAGTTGTTGTCCGTCACCAGTTTAACGATTGCATTCTCCAGCGCAATGCGCTTGGTGGCGTCGCTGAGCACTGCTTGTGTCTGGGCGCCGCTGCCCCACTCAAGTGTTGGCACCACGCGCACTTTTTTTGCTTTTGCTGCAGCGATAAACGCTGGCCACGGGTCGTCGGCAATATTTCCCGCATCAGATATCGTCCCCTGGCTGGTGACCGAGAAGCCGAATGGCATCACCGACGTAAACTGACCAAGGTGCGGGGCAACATCCGCGGTGCCGCTCGCAGCGCGCCAGTCTGGTATCCAGCCAGAGAGCTCGAACGCGCCGGTCGCCTTACTGGTGAGCGAGCTGCCCGTGAGCACTCCGCCAGTGGTTGTGCTGGGTACCACGGTGTTGCTCGCAAGCGCGGCTTGCGTCTTTGCTCCAGCGATGCCGTAGCCGGTGGTGGTCGCGTCTGAGCAGATGATGTTTTGTGCACATTGAAACTTCTTAACCGCTGCGAGCGTCTGCGCGCCAAAGTAGCCTGAGTTGCTACCTGCAGCGAGGTACCCCTGTGCAATCAGCTCGTTTTGCAGCGTCACCACATCGCTCCCGGTCGACCCAGACGAAAGTGAGCGTATCGAAGCAAATGCGCTCACTGGCACGGATACAACAAAAAGGAATACAAACAAGGCGGACAAGGCAATCGAAAGAAAACGTATCATGCGTATATAATAGCAGATTTTTATCATCGCCGCATGCATCCTGCCGTGCAAAAGATGGCATATGCTACAATGGGAGCATGATGGCACATCACGAGCCGCAGGGTAGCGCGGGGACAAAGCTCAACTGGCTGCGCGCGGCGGTGCTGGGGGCGAATGATGGCGTCGTGTCGGTCGCGTCGATCGTCGTCGGCGTGGCGGGTGCGTCAAACACCGCGGGGTTTATCTTGACCGCTGGTGTCGCAGGACTGGTCGCGGGTGCCTTGTCGATGGCGGTTGGCGAGTATGTGTCGGTGAGTACGCAGCGTGACACCGAAAAAGCCTTGCTCGACAAAGAGCGTGGCGAGTTGCGTGACGAGCCCGAGGCAGAGCTTGTCGAGCTCACTGCAATCTACCGCGCAAAGGGTCTCAGCGAGGCAACTGCACACCAAGTCGCTGCCGAGCTTACCGCGCACGACGCCTTTGCCGCACACGCCGAGGCAGAGCTACGCATCAACCCCAACGAGCTCACCAACCCGTGGCACGCAGCGTGGGCGTCAGCGGGTGCGTTTCTGTCCGGCGCAATCATCCCATTGGTCGCGATTATGCTGCCGCCCGCGTCGTGGCGCATACCGGTTACTTTTTTTGCGGTATTTGTCGCACTCATCATCACCGGCACACTCAGCGCCTACGCCGGCGGCGCAAACAAAACACAGGCAACAATACGCGTTGTCTGTGGTGGACTACTCGCGATGGTCATCACCTTTGGCATCGGCAAACTGTTCGGAGTGGTTGGCATATAATTATAAGCACTAATAACCTTCTCCTATGGCAAACAAAAACAAACAGCAGTTGCAATATAAAAAATATATCAAGCCGTCGTGGGCGCCGCCGGACTGGGTCTTTGGCCCGGTGTGGACGCTACTCTATGCGATTATCGCCGTGTCGTTTGGTTTTGTCGGCTACGAGTATCTCCAAGGCGCGCTGCCGCTGCTCGTCCTGCTGCCGTTTGTGCTTAACCTCTTCTTCAACATTATCTTTACACCGATTCTCTTTGGGATGCGCAACTTTGTTCTCGCGAGCGTCGACGTTGTCCTCGTCTGGATCACCCTCGCGTGGGCGCTGTGGATAATCTACCCGCTCGTCCCCTGGGTCGCCTATGCCAACCTCCCCTACCTCGCGTGGGTCTCCTTCGCCTCTGTCCTCCAACTCACCGTCACACGACTCAACAAATAGCCCTTGTGCGCAGCCATATCCTAGGGTAACCCCTCACACCCCCAATCCCCACCACCACACCTGACCCCCTTGCGGTAATGGTACACTGTGTGTCAGGTATGGCGCTCACACCAGAAGACATACGCACCCGCATGGTCGAGTGGCGCAATCTCAAGAAGCTCCACA
>CAIRHB010000020.1 GCA_903878285.1 Candidatus Adlerbacteria bacterium
CTGCGATGTCTTGTAGTGAGTATCCACGCTCACGCAGTATTTGTATTTCGCTGCGTTCTGCGTTACGCAGCCCGCGCCATTTCTTTTTTTCATAGCACAAATCTACACAAAATCGTCCAAAGCTCAAAGACTAGTTACCCACCGCTCGGCTGGATTATTCAGATGCGACTCAAGTCGACCGGCAACCCGAGCGTGCACATTCCTCATACAGCAATCCTGCATTCGAGGGACGCGAATGGCTTCTACTTCCTCGACAGCAACTGGAATAACGATAATGTGCCGCACGATCACTACCTGACCTTCACCGACTTCAACAACAGACTCTTCGGAGCAGGACAGTTCGCTGGCTACTACATTCAGTAGGCAGCCGTTCAGCTCGGGGTCGCGCAGCAATGCGCGGCCTTTTTTCTATTTAAGAAAACGGAAACTCTGACGCATGTATTCTATATCTGCAGAAGACAGGCGGGTGTCGTCAAAAGAAAGTGACCATGCATTTCCATCTTCCACAGCATTTAGATTGTAGTTATCGTGCGCGATGCTTGGGACATTTTCACTTACCCCGACAGCTTCAACGTTTGCAATCGTTGTGGTGGTTGCTATATGCCAACCTTTACCATCCATCCCGTACACGTCTGTAAACCATTCGTTCGTATTCTGGGCACTTGTCTGTTGTATCCATACAGAGAAATATCTTTGCTGTTCTTGTGCATCAAAAAATACTACAGTTTTTGCACCTGCGAAGGTGCCGTCTGTACTAGGTGTCTCAGCAATCTGGCTCGGATGTAGAATATCCGAAGGATAGCTCACCAAAAAACCAAGTCCTACATTCTTATATTCACTCCAAGTATGATCACTAGGAACGGTGACCACTATGTTACTTGGCTGCAATTTCCAAATCACAAAGCCGCAAATAATTATAACCAAAAGCATCAGCGCACCAATAATTTTTTTCTGTTGCATATTAAAATTAATTCATGAATTATTATAATTGTATACTACTCAAATGAAAAATCGATGAAGCTGTTTTATGCGCATTAAGACCCCCGCACCTTGGAGAAGTGCGGGGATTCTGCTTTTGTATAGTTTATTTGCTGCGCTTACCAACTTTTCTGCGGGAGACGATGAGGTAGTTGGAGTACTTCTTTGGCGAACGGGTTTTTTGACCTTTACCAGTTGGCTTGCCCCATGCCGACTTCGCGCGGCGCAGACCGCGACCTTGGCGGCCTTCACCGCCGCCGTGTGGGTGGTCGACCGGGTTCATTGCGGTGCCGCGCACGGTCGGGCGGATACCCTTCCAGCGGCTGCGGCCTGCCTTGCCGATGCTCTCGAGGTGATGCTCGTCGTTGGACACCTCGCCCACCGTCGCCCAGCAGGTCTCCTGGACCTTGCGCACCTCGCTGGACGGCATTTTGAGGTCGACATAGCCATTTGAGCGCGCGATCACCTCGATATGCACGCCCGCAGCGCGGCCAATCTTGGCACCATTGCCGGGCTTGAGCTCGACATTATAGACAAAGCCACCAATCGGGACATTTTTAATGGGCAAGCGGTTACCTGGGGTCGCTGGGGCATCCTCGGCGGAGACGATTGTATCGCCCACCTTGACCGAGCTGGGCAGGAGCGCGTAGCGGCGCTCGCCGTCCTTGTAGAGCAGGAGACCAATAAAGCCAGAGCGGTTTGGGTCGTACTCGACTGTCTCGACCACAGCCGGCACCTGCTTCTTGTAGGTAAAGTCGACGTCACGCAGGAGGCGCTTGTGCCCGCCGCCCTTGTGGCGCACGGTGATGCGGCCCGCGTTGTTGCGCCCCACGCCGCGCTTGCCACCGGTCGTGAGCGCCTTATGCGGCTCACTCGTCGTGAGCTTTTGCGCATAGCTGACGGTCGTCATGTGACGGCGAGACTTGGTATATGGTCGGTACGTTTTCATATAAATTTCTTGATGGGTTCGCGAAGTTACAGGATTATGCCAGCTCGATTACGTCGCCTTTCTTGAGAAAGACGTACGCCTTCTTGCCACCGTTCGTCTTCCCCTTGCGGTTGGTGCCACGAGTGGAAACCATCTTGCGCGGGACGGTCACGACGCGGATCATACGCGGGGTCACCTTGTACAGCTCTTTGATCGCGATCGCAATCTCGGGCTTGTTTGCGCTTGGCGATACGTTAAAGACGTACGCACCCTGCGTCGAGAGGACAGCACCCTTCTCGGTGATGCGCGGCGCGATGATGATGGTTCCTGGGTGCTTTTTCATAGTATTACTTGGTCTTTACTGAAGATTTTGCCTTCTTTACTTTCGTTTGTGTCGAATCAGTTGCGACTGTCTTGACCACGCGCTTCTTCGACAGTGTCTCGATTGCTGCAGCTGGGTTGGCGATCACGAGATACTTGCTGGAGAGGACCGCGAGCGGATTGAGGTTGCGCACTTCCTCGACCTCGACGTTGCTAAAGTTGGCAAAGCTCTTCGCGGTCGGCAGGTGTGCGGTCGGCAGCGCAATGAGCATCGCGTTGTTGGTCTTGGTTGCAGCAAAGCCTGCCTTCGCGAGCGCCGAGATAACCAACTTTGCCTGCGCGGTCTTTGGCACCTCCATCTCGAGCGAGTCGATAAAGATAATCTCGCCATCCTTGAGCTTGCGCGACAGGGCGACCAGCAGCGCCTTCTGGCGGACTTGGCGGTTGATCTTCTGCGAGTAGTCCTTTTCGTTTCGGGGGCCGTGCGCGACGCCGCCACCCTTCCAAATCGGCGAGCGCGACGAACCATGACGAGCGCGACCAGTGCCCTTCTGTGCCCATGGCTTCTTGCCGCCGCCGCGTACCTCGCCGCGGTCTTTGGTGTGCGCCGTCGACGTGCGAGCGTTTGCCTGCATCGCGGTCACGACCTGGTGCAGGAGGTTGGCATTCCACGGCACACCAAAGATGCTCTCGGGAAGCGTAATCGTCCCTGCCTTCTCGCCTTTGTTGTTGTATACAATCGATTCCATATAGATATTATGAGCGAGCCGATGCACTGCGGATCTCGACCACCGTGCCAACGCGACCCGGGATCGCACCTGCGATGACAATCTCGTTGGTCTCGGGGAGCACCTGCAGCACCGAGAGGTTGCGCACGGTGACGCGGTCGCTACCCATGCGGCCAGCCATGCGCATACCCTTGGCGACGCGACCACCTGCGCGGCCGCCCGAGCCGCCGATCGAGCCCGGCGCGCGCTCGCTGTGCTTTTGACCATGGCTGCGAGGGCCGCCGTGGAAGCCGTGACGCTTGATCACACCCTGAAAGCCCTTGCCCTTGGAGATTGCTGACACTTCGACCTTGTCGCCGACCGCGAAGATCGAGAGGTCGACAGATGAGCCGAGCTCGACGCCCGCGACCGCCTTGTTGTCAAACGCGCGATACTCGCGGAAGGTGGTGAGTGCCTTGCGATCTGCCTCCTCGACCGCTGCCTGTGCCTTGTAGGCATGACCAAGCTGCGGCTTGCTAACGCGGGATGCTTTCGAGGCCTCGATGGCGCCGAGTTGGATAGCGTCGTAACCATCCTTCTCTTTTGTTTTCACCTGAGTCACAATCGACGGCGCAGCAACAACAACCGTTGCCGCGTATGCGCGTCCATCCTCCGTAAAAACGGTAAGCATCTTGCCCTTGGTGCCGAGTATAAATTTCATGGTCGTCTAGTGGTCCCAGCTTTTGCTCTGCCGCCTCCTGGGGACATGGATCGACTCCGTTTTCGAGAGTCCACGAGACTATACCGCAAGTGCCAATTTTATGCAACAAAAAACAAAACCCCTCGACGCCACGAGGCGAAGAGAGGCGGGAAGTCCCGAGCGGGCCAAAGTGCTGTACCCGCTCGGGGGTAGGCGCATCTGCTATTCAGCCCGGCATGCTGATCCGGATTTACTAGGACAGATACCAGGAGAGACAATACTAAATCGTCGAAAAGTTACAAGAGGAAAGCAAAAACTCGCCGAAAGTGGCGAGTTACTCATCGATAGACAAAAGAGCTTTGGGTAATGACCCACCGAGGAGGAGGACACCAGACTCGGTGGGTCACGACGGCGCTGGGCGCGGGTACCCCCAGTAGGGAGATAATAATACGGGGCATAAAAATACGCAAGTGGGTACGAAAAATCCCCTGCGCGGGGGACTTTTTCGTAGAAATTTCTTTCGTCGGCAGACAAGATGTCTCCAATGACACAATGCCTGTCGAGAAAAGAATCCGATTCGTGTCGGAACAATTTCTTTTATGCGAATTCGCTCTTTTACGAGCTCGAACTAATGAGCAACTCATTCCCATTGTACAGGAAAAATAAAAACGCACAAACAAAAAATCCCACTCTTTGGGAGTTGGGATTTTTTGTTTGTGTTTGTCTTCTAGAGCAGCCGTTTGCGAATGTGCCGATTACGACATCTTCACATCAATCGTCACACCAGACGGGAGCGACAGGTTGGTGAGCGCCTCAATCACTTTTGCTGACGGGTCGAGGATGTCGATGATGCGCTTGTGGATCCGCATCTCAAACTGCTCGCGCGCGTCCTTGTAGACGAAGGTCGAGCGATTGACCGTATACTTCTTGATCTCGGTCGGGAGCGGGATCGGCCCAGCGATCTTGGCGTCGTAGCGCGACGCCGTGTCGATAATCTGCTTGACCGACGCATCGAGCACCTTGTGCTCGTATGCCTTGACCTTGATGCGCAGGCGCGGCACTGCTGCAACGACCGCTGCTTTGCGAACACGCTTCGGCGCTGCTGCTGTTGTAGTTTCTGTAGTAGCCATAGTTAAGTGAGTCTAGTTACCGTCCAGAGGACGCAATCTATACTCGGTTGCTTACGTACGTGAGTAATTAAGTTAGGCAACAATCTTGGTGACGACACCGGCGCCGACGGTCTTGCCGCCCTCGCGGACTGCGAGGCGCTGCTTCTCCTCAAGAGCGATCGGGGCAACGAGCTTGACCTTAAAGGTCACGGTGTCGCCCGGCATCACCATCTCGGTGCCGGTCGCAAGGGTCACCTCGCCGGTCACGTCGGTTGTGCGGATATAGAACTGCGGCTTGTAGCCCGAGAAGAACGGCGTGTGGCGACCACCCTCCTCCTTGGTGAGGACGTATACCTCTGCCTCGAACTCGGTGTGCGGCGTGACAGAGCCAGTCTTTGCCAACACCTGGCCGCGGTGGATGTCCTCCTTCTTAGTACCGCGCAGGAGAATACCTGCATTGTCGCCTGCCATACCCGAGTCGAGCTGCTTGTTGAACATCTCGATACCAGTGATGGTGGTCTTGGCGGTTGGCTGGAGGCCGATGATCTCGACTTCCTCACCGACCTTGACCTGACCGCGCTCGATGCGGCCGGTGACGACGGTGCCACGACCCTCGATCGAGAAGATGTCCTCAATCGGCATCAGGAACGGCTTGTCGGTCTCGCGCTGCGGGAGTGGGATGTAGCTGTCGAGCGTTTTGACGAGCTCGAGCACCTTCTGCGACCATTCGTTGGAAAGGTCGTTGCTCTCGAGCGCCTTAAGTCCCGAGCCGCGGATGATCGGCGTATTTGCGCCGTCGAAGCCTTGCTTGGTCAAGAGCTCGCGGATCTCCTCCTCGACGAGGTCGATAAGGTCTGCATCGTCAACCATGTCGCACTTGTTGAGGAAGACGACGATTTTTGGCACACCAACCTGCTTTGCGAGGAGCACGTGCTCGCGAGTCTGCGGCATGAGACCATCGGTTGCAGCAACCACAAGGATTGCACCGTCCATCTGGGCGGCACCAGTGATCATGTTCTTGATGTAGTCGGCGTGGCCTGGTGCGTCGATGTGCGCGTAGTGACGCTCGGGAGTCCAGTACTCCGAGTGGTGGAGGGCGATAGTAATACCACGCGCCTTCTCCTCCGGTGCGTTGTCGATACCGTTAACGTCCTCGACGCGTGCGCCAAAGCCCTGAGCCTTTGCGAGGTCCAGCGTGTGAAGGATCGATGCAGTAAGCGTCGTCTTGCCGTGGTCGACGTGACCAATGGTGCCGACGTTTACGTGCGGCTTCTCTCGTTCAAATGTTGCCATACAATAATTGTGCTAACGAATAATATGTCTACTAATAGATACCAAACCAAAAGCCACGCCCGCCTTGCCGTCGGGCAGGCACTGATGCGTTGTAGCTATAGTAGCAAACTTCACCAAGGAGTCAACCATTTAGAAGGTAGCATTATAGACGCGGACCTGATCAATCAGACCATTAAAATAATAACCGCCATTAAATGCGCCTATCCATACACTGTTAGTTCCTGCAGTTGTGTCGTTACCGACTGCATAACCAGTTGACCCGGAGGCACATTGAGTTCCATCGATAAACACTCTCGCCTGTGTGCCTGTCTGCGTTGCAGCGACAAAGTGCCATGCATTAATGCTCGGCTGAGATGGACATGTAATATCTGGATAAGTAATTCGCCATTTTAGATATCCTCCTTCAAGAAATAACTGCCATTCGGTATTTACTGGATTTTTTGAAATGATAAAACCATTCTCGTTAGCGGCGGCGATATATATCCACGCTGATACGGCAATGTTACTGGGAATATTCAGTACACCTACATTTACATAACTTGACGAACCGTTGAATGAGAGCGCATTACCGCTCACCCCTGTCGCGAGCGTAGCCCCGGTAACTGTACCCGTATACCCGTTGCCGGACGTGTCAGGCGTGGTTCCGCTAGCCAGAGTATCAAACATCCACTCACCAACCATTTGATCGCCGATGGCATGCTTAATGCTCATATCTTGCTCCTGCCCTGCGGCGATGCGTGCCTTATCTCTCGCGCCACCTAATGACGCGAAAATAATCGACGCAAGCAGCCCGATGATAGATATGACCACAAGGAGTTCGATGAGCGTGAACCCCGCCTTGCCGTCGAGCAAGCCGACACCTTCATGGGAAAACCTCGTGCACCGTTTTACATACACAGTGTACATAGTATTTTTTATATCATAGCACTGTTCTATTTCGCGACATTCCACAAAATCTCAAACAGGGCGCGTTGACTGGCGACCGTCGCCTCGTTGCGCACTCGCACCACCATCACCTCGGGCACATAAATAATGAAGGTAATGGAACCAGGGCGGATGCTGGTACTAATCACGTCGCCAATGCCGGGGATGACCCGCGACTCGTTCTCAATGATGCTCACGGTGCGGTTGTGCTCCACATCCTCGCCGACGCCGATATAGCGCAGCTTGATGTTCTTTTCGCGCCGCAGCGCCTCCCACTTGGGGATATGCTCGCCAAAGATATGTACCCAGCGCATCCCCGCCCCGCCGATAATGTCCAAAAAGTCGCCGTCCTTCGCCTCGCGCATCTGCTCCAGCTCACTCTCGATCATCGCTTGGCTGCCGCGGATTACCTCGACCACGCCCGCGGGCGAGCGATCATAGAGCTTCATCAGCCGCGACACCGCGTCGAGCGCATCCAGCCGTTGCTTCTCGGCGTCTTGCAGCAGGCGGTCGGGGCTCGCCGCTTGATACTTTACTCCCCTGCCGCCACCAACGGCTACACAAAGCCCTCGTTTGGTCAGCTCGCGCAAGGCGTCGTAGACATACTGTCGGTGGAGCCTAGAGCGGCTAATAATAGCCTTAGGCACCAAAGGCAGCCCCGCCTCCAACAGAGCCACGTAGACAGTGGCCGCCTTGCCCGACAGCCCCGCCTTGAGCGCTCCTTCTATATATCCCGCCGCCTCGCCCGTTTTGGCTATATTCTTCGGCGTCTTCTCCCCTATCCCATTTGTATCTCTATTTGTACCAGTCATAAATATATGACTATCATATGCCCGTTTTGCATATCTGTCAACACATTTGGTCGCATCTGTGCAGAAACTATCTCGCGACTATCTATTGACCAATCCCACTTTTATTGCGATTGTTGTGTCAGACGGAGCTTGAAACAACCACAGAGAGGTCACCGATGGCAAACACGAAAGAGGACGTTCTGGGTATGACTGTGGCAACATTTGTAGCCACGTACCGCTTGGGATCGTACTACAAAGGGTTTTTGGCACAGGTAGCCATGCCCGTGTTGCTGCAAGAAGGTACGGAAACTCCGCTTCTTACGGAGTTGTGTGACTTGTCCGAGCAACTGGACAATCACAAAATCGAAGGGTGGCATGCGGTGAAAGCTGCCCGCAAAGCGCGCGACCGACTTGCGCTACAGCTTGCTGCTGTTGCGACCATGCGCTCGGCATTGAGCGGGTTCACCATGGATGCCAAGGAGTTCGCCACGCATTGCAAGGCGTTAGCCACCACGCTTCGCACTATCGGATTCTCAGCCAATGAGTACCCGTACCTGCGAGTGATTGGCTCGCGCATCGACGAACTCATGCGCATGGAAAAAGAACAGCTTCTCGCTTTGGAAATCTGCAGCCTCGGCACCATGAACACGAACGTAGCCGAGAGTTGCAGCATCGAATACCATACATCGGTGAAGAACTACACCAATGATGACTGGAGACGGCTGAACTATAACACTCCCGAACTGACCGTGCGAGAACTCTTGCAGTTATCGACAACCGCGCGTTTCCGGCGGCACTGCAGGACGAGCATCGAGAAGACACGGTGGCTGCTGCGCAAGCTCGGGTTCGGTGACGAATATCCGTTCTTGCGGGACTGGCAGCCCAGCACCGCTGCGCGGTTTGAGCGCAAGGCGCTGCTTGATCTTCTGGTACAAGACACTGGCATTACCGAAACAGAGGCGGAGTTGGTAATCGGTGTTATCAAGAAGCAGAAGTGGTTGCCGAAGTTCCTTGCGTGAACATGCACATCATCACAGCGTGGTGTGAAATCAAAAAACAAAGGAGTAACAAACCGCACGGGAGCACGGTCAAATGCTCCCCTCGACTAGAGCCGCGACCACATCGAACAGCGTCGCTGCTCTTGAGAGAATGTTCTTCGAAACACAAAACAGCAACGGAGACGAACATGCTGACAAATCTGGAGCGCGTGCAAGCGATGACGGTCGCGGAGTTTGCCGCGAGACACAAGCTGAGCGGACAGATTCGCAACGACCTTGTTGAAATCGCGAAGCGGCGGATTGATAATGCGTGGCGACATCCTGATTGGCGTGTGTATCATAAGCAAATGCGCGAACTTGCAAATACGGTGACCATGCGCGACGCCCTAGCAGCACTACCATCTACTGACGGCGGGGATGGTCCCTACGAGCTCAAGCACCGTAATCCGAAACTCGCTGACGCACTGATGGCAGAAGGTCTGACGTACTTGGATGTGCCATCTCTGCCGATGACCACGTTGTCTGCACAGGAACTGCGCAAGATCCCTAAAAGCGACTTGCTTGCTCTTGATGCGCGCCGGCTTGGCACGCTCTCATCGGCGGCAATGCGTGTTTATGTTTATGATAGCCCATACCGCGAAAGGAGGCCTGTTTCTACGGTCGGAGAACTGCTCGCGAGCGACCATTGGGGAAATGACTACCAGCTCGATAATTGCGAGCAGAGTTTGCTGAATACCCGCAGGCGCCTGGCAGAAATCGGCTTCACGTACGAAGACGGACTGTTTATGCAGCACGGCACGCGTCGCCAGTTCTTGGAGAAGATTGTTGCAGAAAGCGGCTTGACCAAAAAAGCAGCGGAGAAGGTCGCCGACCTTGCGATGAAATATCGCTGGGTCACGAAATTCAATGGTTAAAAGGGCAAACCACGCACACAACACATCACCCGAGCCATGGAGGCCTCGGGTGGTTTTTCGATCTCATTCGCCGAGGTTAAACCTCGGCGAATGGAAAAAGACAGCACTAGAGCGCTGTGGTATACTGCCCTTATGAATACGCTGGGATTTAAAAATGTCGTCTGGCGCGAGGGCGAGCAGTATGTCGCTCAGTCATTAAACGTGGACGTATCGAGCCTTGGTGATACTCGAGGAGAAGCATTGTCTAACCTCAAAGAGGCGCTCGATTTATACTTTGAAGACGCTCCGGCTGGCGCTGCGTCTTTGGTCGAGGAGCCCGAAATTGTATCCATCTAGACTGTATGTCGAGGTTGCACTCCTCAACTCACATTGTCTCTGTGCTTGAGCAGTATGGTTTTTATTTTGTCTCGCAAAAAGGGAGTCACGCGAAGTATCGTAGAGAAAGTAGCGGCAAAATACTCACTGTCATCGTGCCCACAGACAAGAAAGAGATCCCGCGTGGCACCTTTCGCTCTATCCTGCGGCAATCGCAACTCGCGCCACAAGATTTCTAAAACACCACTCGACTTGATACACACTCCCAAGCCATGGAGGCCTCGGGCGGTTTCTTTATTTCCACACAGCTCGTGATGCGTGCTGATTATTTCCTATACTTCCTGGCGAGTGTGCGGTAGATGGTATCGTCGCCACGCTTATCAACCAGTATGATTCTGACTGTATCCCCCACCACTACATAAACGATTCGATAGCGACCAGTACGTACGCGACGAAATGGCTCATAACCACCGAGCATTATGGATTGTGGTGGCGTTGGGTTTTCGGCGAGCTGCAGAATCTTTTGCGCCACTTGGCGTGCGAATTTATGTTCTAGTTGCTCGATATAGTCCCGAGCACCTTCGGACAAATCAACGTAATGCATGTGTGATAGTTTTCAAAAAAGCTTCAGACCTCTTTACACCAAGGAATGCACCTTTTTTAAGCACTGCCACCGCACGCGCACCAAGTACCGCGTCCTCATACCTCTCCATGTCCGATGGAGAAATAATAAATGCGACGGAGCGCCCACGACGCTCGATCGACACAGGACTGCGCTGCGCAGCGTCAATAAGCTCGCCGAAGTTATTCTTTGCGTTGCTTGCGGTATACATGGTCGCAGTCTTACTCATGTATCCATAGTAGCCCAATTGGCTAATTGGTCAAGCACCTATACACCACCAAAAACCACCCTGTCTCCAGAGTGGTTTTTTGCACTAACACTATAGTTTGATTTATTTCCGCGAAGCGACGATGGTTGCGGCGACGTTGGGTGGGACGACTTCGTAGTGGTCGAACTCCATCGTAAACGATGCGCGACCTTCGGTCATCGAGCGCAGTTGTGTCGTGTAGCCAAACATCTCGCTCAAAGGCACCTTTGCCTTGATCGCGCGAGCGAGCCCGCGCTCCTCCATGCCCTCGATTGCGCCGCGCTTGCCCGAGAGTGAGCCCGTGATGTCGCCCATGAACTTCTCTGGCACGACAACCTCGACGCGCATGATAGGCTCCAGCAAGACTGCTTTTGCCTTTTGCGCTGCCTCTTGGAACGCCATCGACGCCGCGATTTTGAAGGCGATTTCGGACGAGTCGACGTCATGATAGGAACCGTCGTAGAGCTCAACCGAGATGTCGACCATCTTAAAGCCGGCGACAAAACCGCGCTCCATCGCCTCGACAACACCCTTCTCGACTGGCGCGATAAACTCCTGCGGGATGACACCGCCCTTGATATTGTTGATAAACTCAAAGTGATCCTCGCGTGTGACGTTCTTAGAAATCTTTTTGTCTGGATCAATCGGCTCCAGCGGCTTGATGCGCAGGCGGACATGGCCGTACTGCCCTTTACCACCCGTCTGCTTGATGTACTTCCCTTCTGCCTCGGCGGGCTGGAGGATAGTCTCGCGGTAGGCGACCTGCGGTTTGCCGACGTTTGCCTCGACATTAAACTCGCGCTTCATGCGGTCGACAAGAATCTCGAGATGCAGCTCGCCCATGCCAGAGATAAGGGTCTCCATCGTCTCGGTGTCGCTCGACACTTTAAACGTCGGATCCTCTTCGGCAAGCTTCTTCATCGCGAGGCCCATCTTTTCTTGGTCGGCCTTGGTCTTGGGCTCGATGCGCAGCGAGATAACTGGCTCGGGGAACTTGATCTGCTCAAGCACGATTGGGTTTGCTTCGTCGCAGAGCGTGTGCGAGGTGCGCACATCCTTGAGGCCCACCGCTGCCGCGATTTCTCCCGCGTACACGTGCTTTACTTCCTCGCGCTGGTTTGCCTGGAGGCGGACGATGCGGCCAAGGCGCTCCTTCTGCCCCGTGGTGGAGTTATACAAATAGGAGCCAGCTTCGACGCTACCTGAATAGACACGGAAGAAGGTCAGCTGCCCGACGAACGGGTCGGCCTGCAGCTTGAACGCGAGCGCACAGAACGGCTCGCTGTCGCTCGCATGGCGCTCGACCTCGTCCCCAGTGCGTGGGTCGATACCCTTAACCGCCGGCATGTCGACCGGCGACGGGAGGTAGTCGACAACTGCGTCGAGCACGAGCTGCACGCCTTTATTCTTGAGCGCCGAGCCGGTGTAGACGGGGAAGATTTTGTTTGCGATCACCGCCTTACGCAATGCCGCCTTGAGCTCCTCGGTAGTCGGCTCCTTGCCGTCGAGGTAGGCGGTCATGAGCGCGTCGTCGGTCTCGACGATTTTCTCGATGAGCTGCGCGCGATACATGTTGGCATCGGACTTGTGGTTCTCGGGGATCTCGCCCTCGATCACATCCTCGCCCATCTTGCCCTCGAAGGTGTACGCCTTCATGTGCATCAGGTCGATCACGCCGTTAAAGTGCTCCTCGGCGCCAATTGGCAGCTGCATGCGCACCGCGTTTTTGGTAAGGCGGTCAAGGATCGACTGGTAGGACTTCTCAAACGACGCGCCCATTCGGTCCATCTTGTTGATGAAACAAACGCGCGGGACATTTGCCTCGTCGGCATAGCGCCAGTTGGTCTCCGACTGCGGCTCCACGCCGGCAACGCCGTCGAAGACGACAACCGCGCCGTCCAAGACACGCATCGAGCGCTTCACCTCGACGGTAAAGTCGATATGGCCTGGAGTGTCGATAATATTAAAACGATACTTCTTGGACGCATCTTTCTTGTCCTTCTCATCGGTGCGCGACCAAAAACAGGTAATAGCCGCCGCAGTGATGGTGATACCGCGCTCGCGCTCCTGCTCCATCCAGTCGGTGGTCGTCTGGCCCTCGTGCACCTCGCCGATCTTGTGCTGGCTGCCGGTGTAGTACAGCACGCGCTCGGACGTGGTCGTTTTGCCCGCGTCGATGTGGGCGATGATACCGAAGTTGCGCACCTTTTCGAGCGGATAATCACGAGTTGGCATGGAGTAAATGTTACGTTAGATAATGACTAGATAACTGAAAAAGCCCGCCCAGGGCAATGCCCACAGCATAGCGTAAAAACCAGAAAAGACAAGCGGCGCCTACGGCGCCGCTTTTGTACCACTATTGTTTATTCCCTCCTGTTCGAGCAACTGCTCAATCGGCGGCTTTGGAGACTCCCAATAGTATCCCAGGGGGAACAATGGTTCGCCAGTAGGCTGGCAAGAAACCGCAGACGGAAAATTTTCATCAGGCACGTGTCACCTCACTTTCATTTTTTTGTACCAAGACTAGTTACTACAACCACCTTAGTTGCAAACAAGTTTCTACCACGCGAAGTGGGCGAAGGCTTTGTTGGCATCTGCCATGCGACAGGTATTACAAATCATCTGACGTAAGCCCTGTGCATTTTGTTATCCGTGACAACATGCGCGGACCAAGCTCCTCAGCATCATGAAATGCAAACGTGACATCCGACCAACCATCTCTCGCCAAAATCCGGTGCGAACCTTTTTGCCGTTTAATTACCCAGCCGATGCGCATCAGCGCAGCCAACACACGAGATGCTTTAGTGGCGCGCCAATCCATAACCAAACAGACGAGATACTGATACGGGAGTAGAGCCATCTTCTACCCGGGTCGCAAGCGTACGCAACGCAACGGCATACACCCGCGTGCGTGCCTCCTGTTTTGACGCACCATATGCCATCACGCCGGGGAGTTTTGCTACCTCGGCGATCCAGCGACCATCTGTCTCACGGTCAAACTCGACCGAAAAAGCTGGCTGTTGCGTTGTTGCTCCTTTGCGCTTCAACATAGCGCTAGTATAGCACAAACGAGTTGTAAAAAATTACCACGCGAAGTGGGCGAAGGCCTTGTTGGCATCTGCCATGCGATGCGTGTCCTCGCGCTTTTTGACTGCGGAGCCTTCGTTGTTGGCTGCTGCCATGATCTCGGTCGCGAGCTTTTGTGCCATCGGCTTACCCTTGCTGCCGCGAGCGGCGAGGAGGATCCAGCGGAACGCGAGCGCCTGCTTGCGCTCGGGGCGAACCTCGCGCGGCACCTGGTAGTTAGCACCGCCAACACGGCGCGAGCGGATCTCCATCGCGGGGCCGACATTGCGCAGCGCGGTCTCGAAGGTCTCGACCGGGTTCTCTACCTTGGTCTTTTCCTGAATGATGTCGAGTGCGTCGTAGACCACCTTGCGGGCAACAGATTTTTTGCCATCCCACATGACCGAGTTGATGAACTTCTCGACACGCACCGAGTTGTACTTGGCATCTGGGCCTACGATATTACGATTTTTTACTGGTCGACGCATATAATTGTATTAGTGAGATATTGAAAGACTATTTCTTCTTGCGCTTCACACCGTAGCGGCTGCGCGAGACATTGCGCTTGTCGACCGACGCTGCATCGAGGCGACCGCGGACAACCTGGTAGCGGACGTTGATGTCCTTCACGCGGCCAGCGCGCACCATCACGACCGAGTGCTCCTGGAGGTTGTGCCCCTCGCCCGGGATGTAGGCGGTAATCTCCAGCCCGTTGGTGAGGCGGACGCGAGCGATTTTGCGGATAGCGGAGTTTGGCTTGCGCGGGGTCATCGTGGTCACCTTGGTGCAGACGCCACGCTTAAACGGGGACGGGTAGAAAATCGGGCGGTTTTGGAGCGCATTAAAACCCCGCGTCAACGCGGGCGACTTGGATTTGCTCTTTAGTTGTGTGCGTCCTTTGCGGACGAGTTGTGAGATACGTGCCATTTCTGAAAGTAAAACGCCTCCTTGGGCGTTGCGGACACTCTACTATACCGAGGGTAATTGTGCAAATCACTGTTGCCGAACAAGACTCTTGAGCATGGCAACAAGTGCGTCGCCAGACAACCCACTATCTGTACTATTTGATCCAACCACCTCTACGAGGCGCGCGCCATCATTATAGTAGAGTGAATAGAAACGACTGTCCATCACCCAAAACCCTGGTTGATTATTATAGGAAAATTCTTGTACTTGTTTGCCAATCTTTTTTGAAGCCACCAACTCTCCATCGTAAGAATACATACCCGATGTCTCAGCAGTAAAACCTTCTATGCTTAACAGATTAGCTCCTTTTTTATAGCTCAAACTATAGCTCCCAGAGGTAATTTTATGATCTGAAAGCTCAAATCCAGAAGGAACAGTCGTTGAACTTGGCACTAGAAAACCTGAAGGAGCAACGACTGACGTGTCGAAATACGTCTTACATTTTTCATGTAATACGTCTTGAGTGTGCTGATCAAAAACCCCAGTCTTTGGTGTAATCCCAGAATATAGCTGTACAAAAGACACCTTACCGCCAGTTGCAGCATCTGTGTCGCCAAGTTTGAGAACCGATGCGACGTTGCAGTACACAGGAGGAATATTTGAAGCAGCCTGAGATGATGCGGTGTTTTGCTTCGTAGCAAGACTGTTTTGTGTTACAGACACGGTTGTTGTCGCTATCTGCGCATCATTTGGCGTAACGGGAGAAGAAGTGGCTGAATGAGCAAAAAAATGAGTCGCGCCTGCAAAAATAGATCCGGCCAGCAACGTAAATCCAGCAACAACCCCAGTAATCCATGCCATAGTTAGCAACAGTATAACCTGTCATTCGTTACATTTTATATCTTATCCCCACTGTCTACATCCCCACACCGGTAATCAGCTGGAAGAGCCATTGGAGGAGCAGGTAGAAGTAGGGCGAGAGAATGTAGAAGATGATGAGGATAAACAGCGTGCCAGAGAGGACGCCAAAGCGCTCGAAATTGAGTCGAAAGTGCGCGTAGGCATGCGCCAGCCCGCCTGGGAGGATGCCCGCGAGGACTTTGGAGCCATCGAGCGGCGGGATCGGGATCAGGTTAAAGATCGCGAGCACGAGGTTGACCGAGACAATCGTCGCGAAGGCGGAGAGCAGCTCTGGCGTCATCGCGACCCCGCCAAAGCGTATCAGCAGGCCAAAGAGCAGCGCGAGCGCGAGGTTGGTCGCTGGGCCAGCGCCTGCCACGAGGAGCTCGTCGTGCTTGCCGGGCAGGTTGTGCGGGTTGTAGGGCACTGGCTTGGCGTAGCCGATAAGGAACGGGTGCGCGCCAAACCCCTGCCCCATCCACAGAAGCAGCGGCAGCAGAATCGTGCCCACTGGGTCGACATGGGAGAGCGGGTTGAGCGTCAAACGCCCTTGCAGCCGCGCGGTCGGGTCGCCCAGATAATCCGCCATATAGCCATGCGCCACCTCGTGCAGGATAACCGAGATAAAGAGTACGAGGAGCGAGAATACGAGGTCGGGTTGCATATTTGCCAGATAATGATAGCATAAACCGCGTCGAGTGAAACTATATGGCAAAAATCTGTCCAATAACTAATAAGGGCTCAAAAGTCGCTGGCGGCTACAGCAACCGTATCCGCGCGACCAAGTACAACCCGACCGGCAATGTCCGCAAGCAGGTCAACCTGCAAAAGAAGCGTATTTTCGTGCCAGAGATCAACAAAACCCTGACACTGACCCTCTCGACCCAAGCACTCAAGACCATCACTAAGCGCGGCGCCTACCAGACGCTCAAAAAGGCTGGGTTGGTGTAATTCCACACTAAAAACGACAAAAAATCGAGGCGAGACCTCGATTTTTTTATTTTATATATGAAAGTGTTTCGCCGTCGGAGCGGAAGATGAGCGTGCCCTGCTGGTCGGTGCGGAGGATGGTCGCGCCATATTTAGCAAAGGAGTCCAACGGCTCTTGGTTGGGCAAGTGATACTTGTTGTTAGCACCAACAGAGACCGCAGCATAGGTCGGATGCACGAGTGCCACAAACGCGTCTTCGTTGGTCGTGCGCGAGCCGTGGTGCCCCGCGAGCAAGAGATTACTTTTGAGCGTATCGAGTACATCTATTGCATAAAAAGTGTTTTTTGACGACGCCGCACCTGCGGTACTTAGTTTGATAAGATGATCCTCCACTGTTTTGTCGACATCCGCAGTAAAGAGCGCGGACGTCTTGCCGTAGGTAAGCCGCGCGACAATCCCACCATTGTTGTCCATGTTCGCCGCCAAGTGCGACACGTCGTGGTCGGGATATAAGATTTCGAGCACTGCTCCGCCGCCGAGGTCGAGCGTCATCCCGCGGCGTGCGATGTAGCGCGCGATCTTTTCATCAGCAACTTCCTGCTCGAGCGCGACAAAGCTCGTCATGTGTTTTTCTATACCCGACTCAACAAACGCGCCAACTTGGTAGCGCTGGAGCAGATCGATAAAGCCAGTGTAATGATCAGAATCGGGATGCGTCGAGATAATCGCGTCAATAGAGCGGTCGAACGGCGGCATTACCTTGGGCAGTTCGCGTAGCAACGAGTCGTCTGGCCCACCGTCGATAATCACCCGCTCGCCCGTTGGCGACTCTATATATATGGAGTCGCCCTGCCCCACGTTAAGCACGGCGACCGTGAGCACCCCGCGCGGCGTCGCGGTATAGACCAGAAACCAAATCAGCATACATGCGGCAGCGAGCATACCGACCACCACAAGCGGCGCATACTGTTGCTGTTTTTTCACCAAACTCGATAACACGTCTTTAGTATATCTCCACTCTCGATATGGTAACCCCTCACACCCCCAATCCCCACCACCACACCTGACCCCCTTGCGGTAATGGTACACTGTGTGTCAGGTATGGCGCTCACACCAGAAGACATACGCACCCGCATGGTCGAGTGGCGCAATCTCAAGAAGCTCCACA
>CAIRHB010000021.1 GCA_903878285.1 Candidatus Adlerbacteria bacterium
CCAGCAGTGCCTCTGTAGGACTAAACCCGAACATGTCCGTGAGACCAAAGTACACGATTGCGTACATGCCCTCACGGTTGGTTCGGTCGGCAACAAACTCATTCGATGCCTCGCTTGCGTCAGAGTCTCCCTGTGGCGGAGTCGGGGGATTTCCTGCATCTGTGAATTTGTTCATTGCCATGGTTTAGTATCGGACGGGCTCGTAGACTGTGGTGTACTCCTCTTGATCTGCTTCGTCGGCGCTCTCGATGTCCTTCCGCAACTGGCGGGTCTCGTAGAGTGTCTCGAATAGCTTGTCCTCAATTGCTCGAACCTTGGTGATGTTGCTGCGCTCCTGTGTCGTCTCGATATTATTCATTTGGATGTACGTTTAGTGTTGGTATTCTGCTTGTTGAGCTTCTTTTGCCGCTTTTGGTAAATCGCGAGCACAAGAAGTTCCGCGAATGTTCGCGCGACTTTTGCTAGGTTTTCATCTGGGTTATTGCGATTAGTCATTAGTGGGCACCACCGTCTTTTCGGACAAGAAAAAACTGATGGCGCTAACATCAGTTTTTCAGAAAACACCTTATGTGGCACAGATTTTTGTGTACTACACTTCTGTTCGCTCTTTCTTTCTCATGTTCGAGATAATCTTCCCAATTAGTCCAGTATCCAAAAGCTCACCGAATCGCTCGTTTACTATCGACACAATCTCTTTTGCAGAGTACCCTTCTTTGCTCAAAGTAAATATATACTTGTCTCTTCGGCGCACCTCGTCACTGCTTGTTTTGGCAGAACCGATGGGCGCACTGTTGCCTTGATACTTTTTCTGCAGCTCTAGAATCTCTGGATTGTATACTTTAGTGATAAAGTCCAGAATATCTCTGACGCTTGCCTCTGGACTGATTCGTATCGCGACAGGATAGAGACGGTCGTCATCTTCCTGCGTCTTTCGACTGTTCGGTGCAATTTTTTCCTCTGGTATATCAACCACCATGCAGAGATGATGTGTGTTATGTCGGTACAGTAGATCAATTTGATTGTAAAAAATATAGACCGTTATCGGATCCGACCATTCATGCGGATGCAATCTTTCTGCAAGGCAG
The DNA here is from genome assembly GCA_903878285.1 of Candidatus Adlerbacteria bacterium. Classification (GTDB taxonomy): domain Bacteria; phylum Patescibacteriota; class Minisyncoccia; order Phycocordibacterales; family SBAW01; genus GWA1-54-10. The sequence goes on from CAIRHB010000021.1 coordinate 1,086, forward strand.
AAATACCGAATATCAGCTTCAAGTGCCACCCTCTTTTTGTGGTCGTTTTTGTACTTCCAGTCGCTTGGAGGGTATGGGTAGTTCTTCTTAGCAGGACTCTCGGGAATCTCATACTTCACTCGGATCCTTTTGACAAAGGCGAGAAAGTTGCCTTTATCAAACAACTTCTTCATATAAGCCATGGACTTCTTACGCCCCTTGCTGTTATGTAATGTGTCCTTTTCGGCTTCTAACGTCTCGCCCGCTGTCTTTTTTGATGGGTTCTTTTTCATATGTGTCCACCTTACTATAAAAGCAAGCCCCAGACTTCATATAACTCGACATGGTGATATACTAGCCCTGTACGCGAGAAACAGCGTACAAAAACTGAATATTCAAGCAAGTAGCCTAAACCACCTTTGGTGGCATGGTGAAAGCGAGAAAAGCCGAGTTAGGCATAAAGAACCCATCATGGGGTTGCCTAACTCGCCGTATCGGGAAACTGGTACGTCTGGCTTTTGCCAGAACCCGTGATGGGCTTTTTGTATGAATATCAAAGACTACCTAAAATACTACTGGCTCGAAACCGAGTATCTCGAAAAAGAGGTACGCGCATTTTTCCACAAAAATCATTACCTTACACCCGAGCATTTTCTTGCAATCATTGTTTGGAAGTCGAACCGATCCAAAACAAAAGTTATCAAGGGCATACAAAAACAAACCCGTAGTATTGAGGAGATAACTCGCGACGTGTACGAGGCAGGAGAAAGTCAAGACAAATACAGACAGATCGAGATACTAAAAGACATCGACGGCATCGGTATTCCCATAGCATCAGCAATCCTCACTGTCCTCTACCCCGACGATTTTACCGTAGCTGACTATCGGGTAGCCGCTGCGCTAGAAAAAATAATGGGTGAGAAAATACGAAATCCTGCTAACTCAGTGAAAGCGTACAGAGCGTATATCAATATCTGCCTAGATATTGGCAAGAAAAACCACCTCTCTTTGAGAAACGTTGATCGTGCGCTATGGGGTCGTGATTCTTACGAGGGCAAGGGAGGTATAAAAGAATTGGCAGCAAGTGTGGAGAAGTCAGGTTGGGCATTTCGTGAGTAGTAATTATTATTCGCAACGTAACAGTAAAAAATAATATGAAAAACAACTTTTCAAAAATCGTTCCAGTCGCCGCCTTTCTTCTTCTCGTCGTTCCGCAGATAGCTTTTGCCGCGTGGTGGAATCCTATCTCTTGGAGTGTGTGGGGTGCAATTGAGAGTATTTTCGTGGGAAGTCCGCAACCTGTTACCGTAGCAACAAGCACACCAGACAACACTGCAATACCTACTCTTACAAATACAGGGAGCAACAAAGACACGCAGATACTACCCACTCGAACAACAAAAAGTGTAGGTACTTCAATTCGAGCAACGCAACCGAAGCAAACGGCTATATCTGCAACAACACAGACACCAGCAGCTCCTACCCAACCGCAAGCACCTGTTGTTTCTAGCCAGCAGCTACAGACCGCTATTGCCAACTATCAGGCGCAAACAGCTCTCAACTACCTGCAAACAATGATTCCGCAACTGCTAACCATTGCTCAATCTGAGCAGACCGAGTTTAGCAATAGCATCCAGTCAAAGAGTCAGTCGAGACAAAATTGTCAGCAGATGGCACAGCAGGCAGCAACAGCAATTACAAATACCTATCAGCAAAGTACACAGAATGCGCAATATACCGGGGGAGTTAATACGCAAAATTACATTACTGGCGCACAAGGCGCTATTAGTCCATCCGCGCTCGGCTTCATTCAAAATCAAACGCAAACATTGCAGCAAGAAATGCAACAGAATGAACAAAGCGCACTCGCGAGCAATCAATCACAAGAAAATCTCTGTCTGTCTCAATTCCCAGAAGGATCCGATAGCTCCGTATTACAGCAACTCACACAGGTTGTGAATCAACTCAATACACTATCGCAACAGGTACAAAACAATCCAACATCCGCGTCAGATGTTGCCTCTCTCGTGCAGCAGTACAATTCTCTAGAGTCGCAAGTGATACATCTCAATGGTGAGCTTCCCACTCCAGTGTTGCCCGTTTCTTTCCCAACGCAAGCATCCGCGCCAACCGTAGGCAATGTTAATTGTAGTTTGTCTGGCAGTAGTTTTATGTGCATAGGACCGAATACAAATACAGACTGCGCAATCAGCGGATCCTCCATAAATTGCATAGGAGCGAGAGCTGGTCAAAATATGTCCTGCACAGGTGTTGGCGGCTCTCTCAATTGTGTCTCCTACTAGCCCTGTACTGTTGGTAACTCATAATGCAAAAGAAACTTATCACCGAGCGAGTCGCGCGACTGGGTAAACTCCTGTATAGGGTAGTGTGCATTTGTTTGATGCTTTTTGGTGCGTGTGGTGTGATAGGACTTTTGCTCGACCTTGTCCCATCTGCCCCACCCTCCCCAGAACAGCAGGAGCAGCAAAAAATAGCAGCCGCTGCCGAAGCATCGAGCACGACCATACTAGAAGCAACAGACAGAAAGGTGCGCATGGCTGCTAGCGAACTTCTCACTCTCCGTTGCCCGGGAGACTACGAGGATGTAAACAAAAGAGCAAAAGCATTATTTGCTTTCACTAACGACTTCTACGCCGAAAATCCGCAAGCGAGTGGTGCTGATTATGAAGCTGCACGCATGGATTTTTACATTACACACCGTTGCTACGATAGTCTGCGAGATTATGGCTACGGACTCGACGGACCAATTACTCCGCAGATACGCCAGCAGCTCATTGATACGATGCGTGCGGATGTAGAGAGCGGCAACTAGTACATTCTCTACTAATTACTCTTTGCACACAGGCGTTTAGACGGCAAGAACGCGGTGTTACGCACTGTGGAGCGATACAAGAAACAGTGAGAATGTCACAGTTACCAATCCTGAAAGATAACTTAGATCACAAAAGGGGTTTTGAGTTAAAACCTTAAATCTTATGTTCCATTTGTATATATCTTTTAAGTCCTAAGTGCTAGAATAGCTGCGTGCCAGAAGATATTGAAACAACAGAAGACGAATACACAACAATACCTATATCGGAAGGCATTATTGGCATGGATGAGCATTCTGTAATCAGAGGCGTTACAGAGCTTTATATACCAAACAATTTTAAACAGCTCTTTTGCGAGATAACAAACATTTCGCATCAGTTTCAAAACATGAAACAGGTGTTACTACATGTAGATTTTGTTGTTACTGGAGACAAATCACTACTAAAAAAACACTATGAGGGTAAAGAATTTTGGAAAGCATATACTCTGAAAAACTTTTTTGACACTGTACCACCTTTCAAAAGAAGGATGGATTACCCTGTTCCTGTATTGGGTCTTATGCTAAATAAGTATCTTAGAATTGAGAAAGTGGTAGATACCCGCAATGAAGAGGAGGTGCCTTATGACCAGTGTATTGATACAGTTTTTTCTTTTGATAGCATCAAGCCTAAACAACATCTAAAGGATGAGGAACTCTACATCTATTACCACAAAAAGACAACTTTTATATACGACGAACTAAAACTAAACGAAAAATACTCTTACGATATTCTACTAAACTCTGAAGGAGCACATTTTGAGTTCGGCTTGATACCACCATACGGAAAAGTATTAGTCTCAAAAACAGAAGCTTTTTCCAACTCAGAAATCGAGATAGCTACGTACATAAGCACAGTAAAACCAATAACATCAAAAAATATTCCTCAAACTCTCTTGGAAAAATTGGAGAAATATTTACCCGAGAGTTACAAAGATAGGACATATCCGACTTATATTAAACCAGCTTCTACAGGAAGAGGCGAGGACATTCTTTTCCCTCCAAATGGTACTTATGGAACACCTGTAATTACAATGGGAGACAATACAAATCCTGAGGATTTTATAACTGAAGCAAACGCAGGAGCTCAGTGGAGATTGGGTGATTTCGATGCTTTGAGATTTGTAAATACAATTGTAATTCCAGAACAAAAAGAACTCGACATTATTATTGCCGTACAACAAGAACATATACCCTCAAGGATATATGAACAGCTACAGTCGATGAACAAATACTACGAAGACGTCTTGATTAATTTTGATATCTTCAATTTATCCCACAACAAAAGAAGGTTGCGGGTAGAAGCCGAAATAGACGGATATACTTCGGCAGATAAGAGGGTGGTTTTTATTCACGGTCTAAATAGTAACAGGAAGGCGAGACAGCAGGTTTCACTCTGTCCGAGAATGAAAAGAGGCGCTTTGATCAGTTTAATCAATCCGCAACGCGCCACCTTGCTTGCAAAAGTATTTGATGAAAACACTCGAGAACTTATTTTAGACAAAACATTTCCCGTTACAATTCTCCCCTCAGACCAAATGGTTTGGTCCTTAAGAAGTATAAAAAACAGTAAAACTTTTAATCTATCAAAGTTTATAGCAAGTTGGATTTATCCTAAAGACCAAGAAGGTCAATTTGATGCAGTGCGCACAGGGGCAGTTAAGTATCATCCTAATGGTCAATGCTATTACGATGGAACAAGTAAATCACTCTTAGAGCACGCAAAGGCTGTGTATGAATATTTATCGAGAGATGTTGGGATGGTATATGTTCATCAACCTTTTAACGCCTCTCGGCAATTTGACGCACAGAGAGTAGTCTTGCCCGAACAGAGTCTCAAAAACAGAGCCGGCAACTGCGCTGACCTGACGGTTCTTATGGCGAGTATTTTAGAGGGCTTCGGCATTCAGTCACTTATCTTTATTACAAAAGACCACGTCTTTATTGGTTGGGGCAATCCAAAGAGTATAAAGACAATGGTTGCCTTAGAAATGACGCTTGTTGGTCAAGCTTCTTTCGAAGAAGCAATGGTAGCAGGGCAAGAAAATATTAAAAAATACTACCTTATGACTGGTGCGCAAGATATTATGCCAATGAATTTTATGTCGATGGCACGAGATGCCTGGATAATTTCTTTGGCTGAATGCAGATCTGAGGGCATTGTCGGCAGTAAACAGTCGTAATAACGTCTTAGAGTATATGACTAATTCTGAACTCTTAGAAAAGTTAAACTTACACCTTAAAGAGGTTGATGAAATGTTTTCCTTGGCTGAATTAGGTTTATTGAAATCGGATGAACTATACTCAACTAAATATAAAATCGAGGACAATATAAAAGCTTATAAGCCTTTTTTTGAGAAAATTGAATGCTTAAAAATAGAGAAAGCGATTTCAATTTGGAGAACTGAGCCTCGCCGAGGGATGTTCCTAGACTCAAGCCAAGCTCTTCCCCAGCTGTTCCCATTACAAGTGCTTCTGCACGAATTAATAGCGGCGAAAGACGGACAGGAGCAAGTAATCCCCGTTACAACTCCAGACTTAACAATTTCAGGAAGTACAATTAATCGAGCTATTGCAGATGCAAAAACATTGCTAACTACTCAAGGGGCTACAAGCGCTTTTGACAGGGTTCATACCGTCTTGCATGGATACATGAAACAGGTGTGCATTGAAAATAGTATTATTTACCCTGCAGATCCTACACTAAATCAATTGTTAAATGAGCTTAAACTCCACCACCCCGCATTGAAAGTTAGAAATGAAAATATCGACCAAATCCTAAAAAGTCTCGGCAACGTATTAGACAAATTAAATCCACTCCGCAATAATTCAAGTCTCGCCCATCCTAACGCGACTCTGCTTGACCCCGAAGAAGCAATGCTGGCAATAAACACAGTTAACACGATTTTGTCCTACCTGAATACTAGACTGATGAAAGTAGAATAGAGCTAGTTTAGCACCTCATATCTCAATCGGTATATTACCCTCCTGCCACCTCACACTTCCCTACTTTTGACTCGTTGCGGCAACTTTTTTACTTTCCTTCTGTTCGCTGCATCAGTTTAATTACAGCAAGCCGTTGAGCCATTTGTTGCATAAATTGTCGATTGAAAAACAGTGGTATATTTAGGTAGTGTTCTGGGAGCAAAGTAGGACACACAGTGTCAAAAACATCATTTCGCCCTTTGTTTGCTTCACACTTTTCAGGTTCGAACGCGCTGTTTTCTGACTTCGCGAGAAGTAGTCCATCAATGATTTTCTGATACACTCCGGTGTTGCAAACATTGAGTTTTCTGCCCGAAATAGTTAGGTTCGATTGGATTTCGAGCAGCAACCCTTTCTTCTCTTGCGGCGTTCCGTTGCGAAAGATGTCGTCGATGCCGAGAGAGATCTCAAACGCCCTCTTGGCTCGCTTCAACCCGAGATGGTTGAGTGGTTGTCCCACTTTCTTCAAAGCCCCCTCCAAATCCTCAATTTCGCCCTTAAGCGCCCCTTTCAACACTCCGAAGTCATCGTCCTCGATCTGCTTTCTTGTCTTCATCAGTACCAGCTCCCGATACTCCTGCTGCTTCTTGCTCAAAGTTGCCTGTAAGCCCGCCTTTTTCTCCTCGTCGTCCTGCTCGGTGCGCTGCCCCAAGGTGTCTAGGTTCTGGATGCACCAGTCGTGCAGCTCCTTGGATATCTTCAGGTTCTGCTTGAAGTAGGTCGCCAAGACATCGTCGATGTACACCTCCTGTACGCTACCCTCGCGGCAATTTTTATCTTTGGTCCGTGTGCAGTGGTAGTAAATGTAGCGCAGATGCTTGGGATTTTTCATGTTCTCGATTGCCACCTCGCACCACGGGCAGTGTGTCCGCTTGGCGACTGGGAACTTGTGCCGACAGTCGCACACAATCTGGTACTTATGCTCGGCAGTTACTGATCCACCACACCCACCGCAGGTGGCGTGCCCGGTGTAGGCGAAGTAGCGCGTCTGCCCTCGAGTCCTGCCGCGAGTGCCGAGTATTTTCTGATTCTCCCAGAATTGCTCCTCGGTGATGGCGCGCGGCAAGTCGCTGCGCAGCTCGTGTCGCGTGCCATCCTTGGTGAAGAAGAATCCCGCGTACACGGGGTTCTTGAGAATGTTCCCGATGAGATTCGATAGCACAATTTTCTTGCCGCCCTGTTTTTTGTGTATAAAGGTACGCAGCCCCATATCCTCGTTTGCTACCTTGAGCAGTGCGCGGATGGAGTATCCTCTTGTGTTAAGCATCTCGAGCAGTTGCCGCACGAGCGGCAGTTTTTCTTCATCGACCATCCAGCCACGATTCCCTTTCTCGACGGACAGGTCGTTGAAGAAGCCCAAGGGTGCAACACCGCTCGGGAGTCCTTTCTCGTACCTGCCCCGCAGCCCACGTCTGACCGCATCGCTCTTGTCGTCGGAGTCCTTTTTGGCGAGCATACACTCCAGCGCAAGCATCATTTTCTCGGTCGATGTATTGCCATATACATGCGAAGGAGTGCGGATGTGCAGCAGCTTGCCCACGTCGATCAGGTGCACGAGCGTGCCGCTATCGATTGGATTGCGCGAGAGGCGGTTCGCATGCCAGACGAGCAATCCGTTTGATACTCCTTTCTCGATGCGCTTCACAACCACCTCGAACACTGGTCTGCCGGGGTGATGTGCGCTTTGTGACTCCTCAAACTCACCCGCGATGGTGAGACCATTCTTTGAGGCGAACTCTCGCACCTCTCGGCGCTGGTCGTCGATGGATTGGACTTGTCGGTCCTCCGCCTCGCTCGACTTGCGCAGGTAGATGTCATAGACCATCTCTGTGTGCTTCGGCTGATTCATATATCTTCTTGAATTAGTGTTAATCAATCAGGACAGTACCGCTAGGTTCGAACATGTCCAGCTTCCGTTGTCCCCAGCAAAATACCCTTATGTGTGATGGTTTTTCCCTCTAAAACTCATCACCCAACTCTTTCTCACACTCCTTGAAGTACCGATCCACTCGGTCGCGACTCGGCTTCATGTTTTCGAGGTCGAGCAGCATGTCCTGTATAAACAACTCAGGGAGAAATGCAGCGCTGTGCTTCGTGTAGCTTGCGGAATGCATCCTCTCTCCCACCATGAGCACCTCACCGTTCAACATCTCCACATCGCTTTTGAAGGCGGCGATCCAGCTCTGTATCGAGTGAGTCACATCTATCTCAAACACCTCAGACAGTCTCTCGAACAACTCGAGGAATCCCAGCAGCACGGCGTACTGACTCAGAAAGCTCCGCTCTTGCAGAAACAGAATCATGCCGCCTAGTCCAGTCAGGTCATCCGCTTGCTTCTTGAAGTCTTCGGCAAATGCATAGTCACCCTCGAGGGCATACACACTCTCGCCTGTCAGTAGCCGCAGTGTTCGCTTGAAGCCAACCTTGTCTCTCCCTACTTCGCCATCTTTGCTTTTGCTAAACCGCTTGATCTCCTCGACTCGATCAACTACCTCTAGCTCGCCCGCATCGATGAGCTTTTGTATCGTCTGTTTTGCTGTTGCTTTTGCTTGCAGCCACGCCTTGAGTACGTCCTTGTGCGGCAGTTTCGTAGCAGCATCATTGCAGGTTTCTTTCGCGTTGCTGGTACACATCGGCACATACTCGTCTACAAACAAGCCCTCATTCATCCAGCGAAGGAGTGTCTCTTTGAGTACCGCGCCCACACTCGTGTCATGTACTTTGGCGTAGTTGGTCAGTTTTGGCACCAACTCTTTTCTGATTGCATTGAACAGGTCTGCCACTTCTTCACTTTCATTCGCATATTCCTCTCCCTCTATGTGCTGCAACAAGTCATCTGCTTTTTTGGGCAGCTGCTGGTTGTACACTGCCCACTTGTTGAGTATCTCTAGCGCGGGTAGCTCCGCATAGAAGCCGCTGAAGAAATACTCATCCCGAAAGTCACTACCAGCGTCAAGCGTGGCAAAGAAGCCAGCATGCTTGTTGTACATGCTCGCCACTATCAGATCCGCGAGTGTCTCTTTTGCTTCTTTGGTGAGTGTGCGTTTGCCATTAAACAGGTTGGCAAGCTCCTCCTCTTGATCGAGGTACTGTGTCTCCGTGGCTCCATCAGGGTTCAGTGCGAGGATGTCTTTTCTCACATCCTTGCTAAGGCTCTCGAATGCCGAGCGGTACACTACATAGTCGAGTTCTAGCCCACTGTTGCGCAGCACGAGTGCCAATGCACTCTCTGATTCATCCCTCAGGAACGTCTTGCAGAAATCGAGCGTGTCTTGGTCATCACGCATCACCGTCATATCAACGAGCCGCCCCGCTCGCAGCAGCGCAGTCGTTGCCCCGAGGTAGGTGGTCTGCGCATCTATCTCTGCACTATGCATCAGGTTTGCTACCGCATTGTAGCGGTTGTATTCTCGCACCTCATGATTGTCTTTCGGCTTCCAACCCTCACACAGCGCATGCTTGTCTGCTTCGGTGAGAATCTCCGTACCTGTTTTGTCCTTTGCGACGTGGTTCTGTACCAACAGCAAAACCCGCTCTTTGGGTGTCAGGTTGCCGTTCATGAGCGATTGGGTGAGTGTCATTTTCGTTTCTTGAGCATTTGTTCTAGTAATGCGACACGGTCATTGAGTTCGACGGTTTCGATGACCTTTGCCAGTGCTACCGCAGTGCGAGACAAGGCGGATGCTTGTCGCAGCGATATCTTGCGATCCGCCAAATCCCGCATGGTTTGTGACAGGAGTGCTGCTATTTCTTTGGGTGTGAGTGTGTCCATATTAGTGTTCGGTTACATACCCTCTACTATCTCTACCCATGCTTTCACGTCTGCGGCTTTGCCATGTTTGCTCGCAGTGCGGTACAGCGCCCACAACACGTTCGGAGTGAGCTTGCGTGCCCAGGTGTGCATCTTGGGTATCATTCCCTCCTGTTCAATGCGCTTGTTCCAGTCCGTGAGCGTCGTCAGGTCTTTGATGTCGTAGTGCTTGGCAAACTCGGTCTGGGTGCGTATCTCCAGCAAACTGAGCACAATGTCCTCGTTCATTCCGAGCTTCTCCAGTGCCTGTCGCGGTTGCCCTCGGAGGAACGCCGGGAGCGACTTCCACAGCACATATGCGTCAAAATCCTGTGTTCGATACACTCCCTTGGTTTCGGCATTTTTCGGCATTTCGTTTTTCATAGTTTTGTCGCTTTCTTACCAGTCAGACGCTCCCACCGAGCAATCACGGTCGTGATGTACCCCTCCTCAAGGTCTATACCGATGCATCGTCGACCGAGATGCTCACAGGCGATGAGGGTTGAGCCACCACCGAGGAATGCGTCATACACGTACTCGTTCAGTTTGGTGGAGTTGGGTATCAGTTTGCGCAGCAGCCCAACGGGCTTTTGTGTTGGGTGCAATTTCGATTTCGCGGGCTTCGGGTGGAACAGCACGCTCTTGGCTTTACTACGCTCCATCTTGTGCCTGCCGTACCAGCCGTAGGCAATCAGCTCATGCATGGGTAGGTAATCTTTGCGCCCGAGCACGCTCGTATTCTTGACCCAGATCAATCCTTGGCTGTAGTAAAACCCTGCTGCCTGCATACCTGCTCGCAGTGCTGGGTACTGCAGGTCGCTGTTGAATATATATGCCGCATTGTAGGACTCGAGGTGTGGCACAACTGCTTCGAGCCACTGCTTGGTGAATGCCGTGTATTGCACGTCCGTCTGTAGTTGGTCGCCGATGATTGCTTTGTTTGCAGCACCCAGCTTGTTGAAGTCACGCTTGCCTTCGACGTACGCTACGCCGTAAGGGGGATCGGAGACGATGGCGCGTATCTTGCGGTCGCCCACCACCTTGCTCACGAATGCCGTATCCAATGAGCTGCCACAACCTATAATGTGCTCGCCCAACTGCCAGATGTCTCCTTGCTTGATGGTCATAGCAGTATCGCCTTAGTGTTGGTAAACGCCTCGAACCTGTCGATACAGACGGTTGCGAATATCGGGTCTAGCTCCATGCCTCGCCACACACGCCCGAGCTGTTCGCACGCGATCAAGTCACTACCACTGCCTGCAAAGCCACTGAAGACAACATGTCCGGGCGCACTGCATCGCTTGAGAGGCTTCTCGTTGAGGGTGACAGGCTTCTGTGTTGGATGTTCGTACGACTGCGCGTTATCTCGACGCTCCAGCCACAGGTCGAGCATCTCGAGTATCTCGTCGTGCACCTGATTGCCACTCGTTATCTCCTTGTTGAGCAGCTCATTGGTATTGGTGATGTGTCGGTTGAGGTAGGGTTTGCCTGTGGTGCCGTACACGCACGGCTCGCATGCTTTGTTGAATGCCACCTGCGGAGTCATATTGAAGTTGTTTTTGATCCACAGGCACACCCGTTTGTTGTCTATCTTGTGTTGCTGGTACAGCGTTTGGACAAGCCAGATGTATCGCTCGTCGCACCAGTAGAAGACGTGGGCGTTTGGTTTACTCACACTGAGTGCGGCTGCAACGCTGGCGCTGAGGAATGTGGCATACACGGCATCCTTTTTGGAATCTTTCTTGCCCGAGTATGCACCCTCGTACTTACCCTCGGTGCTCACGCCTTTGGAGTAATCCAGCCCGATGTTGTAGGGCGGATCGCAGTACACGATGTCGGCATGGTCATCTCCCATGAGATGCTTGACCTGCTCTGGGTCGGCTGAATCCCCCACGAGCAGACGGTGCGTGCCCAATTGCCACAAATCGCCCAGTTTGGTGCGTGCGACCTTTGTTTCCTTGATTGCTTTCTCCACGTCGAACTCGTCGTCCAGTACGTCCACGTCATCGAACAAGGATTGCAGCTCGTCGTCGCCGAAACCAACGTCCAGCAGCATATCCATATCAAGGAGCTTGAGCTTCTCCTCGTCCCAACTGCCGGTGTTCTTATTGAGGCGCAGGTTGAGCCGCTGCTCCTCGGTTTCACTTAACTCGCGGCTCGGTACCATCACGTCTACCTCCTCGATACCGAGGTCGGCGTAAATGCCTATGCGCTGATGACCGCCAATGAGGATGTCTTTGCGTGTGCCAATGTTTGCGACTACAGGCACGACCGTCCCGAACTCGGTGATTGACTCGCGCAGGTCGCGCTGCTCGCTCTCGCTCATGCGGCGGGGGTTGTAATCTGCCGGGAGCAGGTCGGTAACCTTGCGGCGAGTGGTTTTCCATGTGAGGGGTAGCTGTTGTTTTGTCATAATTAGTTTGTTTGATTATCGATGTATCGGTTTGTACCGATGCACCGATGCTTCTTGAAGTCGTATAAATCACACATAAGAAAAAACCTTGTGTGGGTTACCCCGCCTCTATCGGTATCGGTGCATCGGTACAAATCTCTGATATTCGACAAACAGTCTGTTTCTCCCCACTCAGCGGATCATAGATACACCCGATGCTCTCGGTTGGATTATCTGCCGCCAACTGCGCGACAGACGGTAGGAACTCATCGCTTGGCAACTCCTTTTCTTCCACTTTGTACTCAGCTCCTTTTGAGCCCTTACTATCCGTCACTATCGTCACATACCCTTTCTTGCTCGCAGGTTTCAGCCATTTTGCTACTGTGTCTCTATCCCACTCGAGCTTTTTTGCGAGTTGTGTAATGGTGAATGTCGCCTCGTCTTTTCCATCAAAGAATTCATCGTGCAAATCTGTCACGAGTGCGCGAGCAGCTCGAATCACCTCAACTGTCTTTTCAGGCAGTTCATAAATGGATTTCGCGAGTGACTCCTCGACGATCACCTTTGCCAAGTACGCATCCGCCAGTGTTGCTCGGATATGCTTTACTCCGTTTACCTCGACCACTGCCCGCTGCTTTTGGTGTAGAAATGCCACTGTCTCAACTATCGCCAAGAAATGCCCGTAATCACGCCGGGTACGCACAATATGCTTTGGGAAATATCTCCGAAAACTTCTCACAAATGGTATATACACGGGCAACTCTTCGAGTATCAACTGCGCATGATGCCATGGCTGTAACTCATTGGCACCCACCTTCGGTTCGCTAGTGTAGCGGGCATCAACCGCTGCATACACGCGCCCTGTCTGCTCGGAGCTTTGATCGGGAAACATTGATATATTTCGCGTGTCGTTCTCCGCATGTATCATTGATGCAGTTGTTGTGGTAACGAACCCAGTCGGTCCCTCTTTCTCTATCGTCTGCGCTTCGAATGCACCTGTCTCTGGATTCTTGACTGTTACCTGTATCTTGAGCTTTCCCTCCGATTGCAATGTGCGTATAGCGTAGTCCGCTCGCTCGCCACCATGCTTCTCGAACAGCACAATCATTTTGTGTTTGAAGTGATCTTCTGGGCAATAATAGAAGCTTTGCGGAGTTGCATCGGTCAGGTCGATGTATGCCGACTTTGGGAACAGTCTCATGGTGGTAAGCAGGGTGAATGACTTACCCGACGAACTATCACCTTTCACAGTCGCGGACAACGGATTCTGCAATTTACGAGAGGTGAAAATGATATAATGCAGCAGCACATTTCGCTCCTCGCCGACTACGCCAAGCTTCCGTACCATCTGAAGTATGTCGTGTAGTAGTGTTGGCGACTGCAGCAAACGTTCTGCCACTCGCCGCTCCTCCTCGGTCGGTGGCGGCTCGGTTATGGTCTGTTCTGCTTTCTTTTTCTCTGCATCTCGTTTTGCCACTATCGGTTTACGGAACTCCTTGAAGTGCCGCACGATTGGATCAATATCTCGCTCCTTGAGACCAAACGCCTCTTTTACCTTGTTACGGATATACAGTTCGGCTTCTGCTGCGCTCTTGCCTAGGGCTAACGCCTCCAGCAACGGTTGCAACACTGATAGCAAATCTTCTTTGGGTGTGTCTTTTGGTACCGCATTGAGTAGTACTGTGTAGCGATTCGCGTCACTTGCTTTAGATCCATCAGTGTCTTGCTGTCCTCCGATTACATACACATCCAAGCACCCACTAATTCCTGCCGAGATGGTCCTATCCCGATAGTCTTTGCGTTTCTGTGTTTTTTCACGTGATCCGAGCGGCGATGCCAGCCAGATGCGTTCCATCTGTGCAGCATCTTTTGCAGTCCAATATGCCAAATGACTGCATAACGCCATGTCAGCAGACGAATCATCGCCACCGTATTCCGAGGTGTTGCCCTCGTATACGGCGCGTATCTTCTGCCCATGTTTCGAGGCAAACATTTTCTCCAGCACCACAGCGTCTTCTGCGATAGACGCGGTCACAATTCTACTTTTTTCTGTATGCGCCTCCTTGTTCCACGGGTAGCCAATAATTGCGAGCAATCGAATTGCTTCCTCGACTGGTATCGTGCGTATGGGGCGAACCTCGCCGAATGAGTTACCAGTCACCGTAAAGTATCTACCAGTGGTATAGCACTCGAACGATCCTTTTCGATTGGCGGTAAGGGACAACGGCTCAGTGATGATCAAAAACGCATGCAGCCCCTCTCCACTTGGCGACACCTCGGTATATGTGGCAGCTTCGCGGATGAACGAGGCGATGGCTTCGCTCTGTTCGTGCACTAACGCACCGTCTTTCAAGCAATGGTCGATGTCGATACCGAGGAGCATCTTTTCTGCAGTAAATACGATGCCCACCTTGTCGCTTGCCCGCGCTGCTACAGCGTAGGTGCTCCACGTTGTTGAATCTGTTGATGACGCTTTCGCTCCCGTGACGGCGTAGGGTACTTTTGTTCGCCTACCGTCCACGATTTCAATGCGGTAATTGACCCATCGCTTTTGCTCGCCAAACACCTGCACGAGCATGTTTGTTTGTGTTGTCTTTTCTACTTTTTCCATACAGAGTCGGGGTTCCGATTCGAAGCCCCTGCGCCGACTCTGTAGGTCTTTCGCGAGGACTTCGAATCGAAGTCAAAGAATTAGTTATTAATCAGGTACTTGCGAGCACACGCTTTTCTTCGGCACGATCAAAAGCGCCCATGGCGAGACGCGCAACTCGAAGCAACGATGATCCGAACCGCTCGGCTTCGGTGTCACTCAAAACCAACCCATAATCCTGTTGGATGATGTGTTTGAGTTTCTCCAAGTTTGTCGATTTGATTCGACTATTTTTCTGCGCTCCATCCATGCGCTCACTTTCCCATATCTAAAAGGCACAAATGGATGTGTCCAATTTGTGATAAAATCTAAAATACCCTTATTCTGTAAGGGTATTTTTGTTGCAATAAAGACGAATCTTCTTCGCTCGCTTTACTTTTTGTGACTATTTCCAACCAGTAGGTATTTCGGATTCAGGTGATATCCGCGCTTACCAGGTTCGCGTTTGATAAAATTCGGCACGCTGCTTTTTCCGCTAATCACCAGATTCTTTATCTTTTTGTTTACTTCAACAATACGGTTGCTGATATAATCTTCTGTTCTTTGCTTCCCTTTGACTGCCGTCGCCTCTGCAAGGCGGGCAAGCGTAAAGCACTCATCTGCATTATTCAGTGCGCGGTAATACAAAAAATACACAAGCTTCTGATCGGTGGAATTGAGCGACGCCTGTTTATTTCCTTTCGTCATCTGACCGCCGCAAATTATTATACCGAGCGACCTTATTTCTATAATTTCTTCCGAGACGCTGTCTTTCACAGCATAGTTGCTTCCCAAAATTGATGGTATCATCTGTCCAAGCAACTTCTTGTCGAAGACAGGATTCTTCGAGTCTATGTTTTCTGCGAGAATGCCGCTATTTACTGTCCAAATCTTCAACTCGTTTGGATCAAGCACTCGCTGATTGCCGAAGCAGGATAAAACCATCTCACCCTTGCCATTGCGCGATGGCGCAATTTCATGCTCGTCATCACACCACTCACAAGGAACTGCCTCGATTTCTTTCGAGTATTTTATGATCTGCAAATCTAGCAGCTGTTTGAAATCACTCGTATGGCTCGACAGGTCACGATAGTCGAGTGTTGGGTGCGCGTGCTTCAATCGAGTAATAAACCAATCCATAGGTCTAAGAAATGAAACCCTTTGCTTTTAGAAATTGCCTGATCTTAACATCCTCTGGGGTTGTTCCAAGATTTGCACCACGTTTCGACAAACCAACAGTGATCTGTCGTTTCTTGCCTGTCATGCCATCTGGCTTTCTAAACACGAACTTGATTTCGAACCGCTTGGGAAACCACGCGGACTCGTCAATGCGCGACTGCTGGATAAACATATCCATTGCATCAGTGCCGCTATAATTATGCTGCCCTCCCAAATTAAGACGGAGTGTTTTGGTGTAATCCCCTGCTTGACTGTATTCAACCGATTTTAGGTAGCATCGCTCAATGTCGCTCCCGGGTTCGGGTGTCAATTCAAGCATCGCCACACTTCCTTTATTCTCAACGTTATACTTCCGCTCCATTGTATCGGTATACCTACAATTCAAGAATAGTTTGCAGAACAAATCCGCAAGTATTGGAACGTTTTCGGATGGTTTGTCGCTTCGTATCCCGAGTGTTTTCTCGCCCGGGTTATACACCACGATAATACTGAAAAGGGGGCGAATACTCGGTGAGCGCTGCACGCGCAATTGTCGTTCTGAGTCACTCTTAAACACCAACGTATTGTCTGGCATATTTTCCAGATAGACACGAACAAGAATATACTCCTGCTCTAGAAAATGTACCGCTTTAAAGCGAGCGCCGCGGAACGTGTTTTCGTACAATTTTGCCACCCCTGCGCCAAATACCGAAAGCTTCTTCTCGTCTGCAATCAACTCTTTCTCCAGGATGTATTCGTCTTTTAGCACCACTTCGCGCAACCCCGCGAGATTTTCTGTGTCGGCTTTCTCGAAATATTCGTCGAACAATTCTTGATGATGCATGTACCACCACAACGCTCGCTCATCGTAGCACTCACACTTTTTGTAACTTACTGAATCAATCGTGATGCCTCTTTCTTGCGCTTTCGCCTCCAAGTTAACAATGTGTCGCTCCGAAGAAAGCTTGTTGATATATAACATCTCCGAGAACAGTTTATTTATTCGATCATGGTCGGACAGCTGCTTAATCGCCTCAAGAAAACGATTGACCGCGTCCTCGCTCACTCGCTTTTTCTTGGTCGGTTTATCTCCTGTTACCGCAAACGGTATTGGTGGTACCTGTATATACAGAAACTCAGCCAGCATCTCCTCATGTATGTGCTGCGCGAAATCTTTTGGATCTGTGATTTGCGATGCCATAGTACAGTTTTCTTATTTCTCCCCATTCTCTACAAACCGCTCTGTCTGTTCAAGCACCAACTCGGTCGCTATCTTTTCTGCATCAGGCGGATACCCATACTCTCTGAGCAACTTCTTCACTTCTACACGCAACCGTGCCCGAGCGGAGTCGCGGATAGACCAGTCAATTGTGATAGTATTTCGCACACGCTTCACGAGCACTCGCGCCAAGTCGCGCAGCTTGTCATCACCGAGCACCTCACGTGCACTATCATTCATAACGAGTGCATCATAAAACGCGACCTCATCACTCGTCATACCCAGAGCTGCATCTTGCGCGGCATCTACTTTCATCTCCTTTGCGATTGCAATGAGTTCTTCTATCACCTGCGCCGCCTCAATGCTCTTGTTTTTGTACTTCTTGAGCGCTTGCATGAGCAGCTCTGAAAACCGTCGTTGCTTTACGACATTCGAAGAAAACTTGACCTGTATTTCATCATTGAGAATCTGCTTGAGTGCCTCAAGTGCGAGATGTTTGCGCTTCATGCCGCGAATCTCTGCCATAAACTCATCACTGAGCAGATCAAGCTCGGGCTTTTCAAGTCCTGCGGCGGCGAATATGTCGACAATACCCGCTGGAGCAATTGCTTTATCAACAATCTGTCGGATTGCGTTCTCGTAGTCTTTGTCAGACATCGTCTTGCCTGTCACTTTGGCGAGCCGTGCCTTAATCGCCTGAAAGAAAGCGATTTCTTCCCGAATTGCGATTGCCTCAGCGCTCGGCATCGCCAGCGCAAACGCCTTCCCTAACTCAGTCACATACTGTGCAAGGCGTTTTTCACCATCCTCTTTCGAGAGGATATGCTCCTCTGCATCAAGAATCATTTGCATCTGCTCACTCGCACCAAGCCCGAAATAGGTGCGATACTCAAAACCATGGAACAACGCGCGGACGATTTCGAGTTTCTCTTTCATTGCTGCGATTGCCTCTGCAATATCAAACGTGGGCTTTCCCTCACCGCCACTTTGTGTGTAGGTCTGGAGCGCATCACGCAGCGCCCCTGCAACTCCAAGATAATCGACGACCAAACCGCCCGGCTTGTCGCCAAAGACACGGTTCACCCGAGCAATCGCCTGCATCAGGTTATGCCCTTTCATCGGTTTATCGAGGTACATCGTGTGCATGCTCGGCGCATCAAAACCAGTGAGCCACATGTCGCGCACAATCACCAACTTGACTGGCGTATCCGCTTTGCGTACAAACTTGGCAAGCGCTTTTCGTTTTTCTTTGGTGCGGATATGCTGCTGCCATGTCGCCGGGTCACTCGCCGAGCCCGTCATGATTACTTTCAAGAACCCCTGTGTATCATCGTCGCTGTGCCACTGTGGACGCAAAGCAATGATTGCATTGTATAGCTCGACACAGATGCGGCGGCTCATGCACACAATCATGCCCTTACCATCGAGCGCCTCAAGACGGCTCTCGAAGTGCTCTACAATATCACGGGCTATATGTGCAACACGCTTCTCGTTGCCAACAATCGCCTCTAGTTGCGTCCACTTTGCAGCAAGCTCGTCTCTTTGACTCAGCTCCTCACCCTCGGTGAGCGTCTCAAAGTCAGTGTCGATCTGCGCTTTCATATCCTGATTGATAGCAAGGTCAACGAGCCGTGACTCATAGTACAATGGCACCGTTGCTCGGTCTTTCACCGCTCGCTCGATATCATAAATGTCGACATAGTCGCCAAACACCGCACGAGTGGAGTGATCGGTCGCATCAATCGGTGTCCCCGTAAATCCGATGTAACTCGCGTTCGGAATCGCATCGCGCAGGTGCTTGGCGTAGCCATAGACGGTGTGTGCCTCGCCACCTTTTGTCTCGATTCTTGCAGTAAGCCCGTACTGGGAGCGATGCGCCTCGTCTGCCATTACAATAATATTCTCGCGAGCGGACAGGAGCGGCATCATGTCTTCGTCCTCGCCGGGAGTAAACTTCTGTATCGTCGCAAAAATCACGCCGCCCGATTCGCGAGCAAGTAGTTCACGTAGTTCTTTGCGTGTCGTCGCCTGTGCCGGGGTTTGGCGCAGGAGGTCGATACAATTCCCGAATGTCTCAAACAGCTGGTCATCAAGGTCGTTGCGGTCGGTCAGCACAACGATGGTCGGATTCTGGAGCTGTGCATTGCCAACCACTTTGCCGGTATAAAACACCATCGAGAGCGACTTGCCCGACCCTTGCGTGTGCCACACCACACCTGCCTTGCCATCGTGCTTTTCAGTAATCGCCACAAGCGTTGACGCAAGCGCCCGATTGACTGCCCAGTACTGATGATACGCGGCAACCTTTTTTATATACGATTGCTCAACCGTCTTTTCGAATACGATAAAGTTGCGCACCACATCCACGATATGCTTGGGTGTGCACAACCCGCGCAGCAGTACCTCGAGCATCGGTACACCTTTGAGTTCTTTCTCGCCATCAATTGTCTTCCATGCGGTAAAGCGGTCACGCCCACTCGTCAGCGTCCCCACTTCGGCATCAATGCCATCAGTAATAACCAGTAACTCGTTAAAGCGGAATAGCTGCGGAATCTGCAGTTTGTATGTTTGGAGTTGGTTGTAGGCATTCTCTAGTGTCGCACGCTCATCGACCGCGTTTTTAAGTTCGAGTACAACGAGCGGCAACCCGTTTATGAAAAGCACTACATCTGGTCGACGATTGTAATCACCGTGCACTACCGTAAACTGATTCACTGCTATGAAATCATTGCTGAGGATATCAGTTGCATCAATCAACCGCGCTTTCTCGGTACCCAATTCGCCATCCTCGTGGCGATACTCAACATCGACCCCATCAACAAGCAACAGGTGAAATTGCCGGTTATCAAAAATAGCATCAGGCGTGCTCTCACGAACAACCTTGCGCACCACCTCCTCACGAGCCGCCTCGGGCAGCCCGGGGTTGAGCCGCTCGACTGCCGCTCGCAGCCGACCGACCAACACCACGTCCTGATACCGCTCGCGCTCCCCCGACCCACCCGCAGATACTGGTCCAATATCTGGTCCAAAAAGCACCTCGTAACCGAGTTCTTTCAGTATCTCCAACGCAGCTTGTTCAATGTGGTTTTCAGTCATAATTTTCTTGAATGTATACAAAGTGTATAGGTTTGTATACATTTAGGGAATAGATGTATACAAACTCCACAACCTACTCTAGCATCTCCAACGCCGTCTGTCCGATATGGTTTTCGGTCATAGTTCTTTAAGAATCTTAGTGATCCTGTAAGTAGTTGTGTTAAGTATTTGAGCAATTCTCACGTTTGGCACACCTTGAGATTTTAAAAGCTCTATCAGTTTGCGCTGCTCGAGAATTATATTTTTTCCGTCATAATAGTGCTGCATAGCATCACCGCCTTGCATTGTTATTTGGGTATAGTATTGTCTTTCTGTCTGAAAATAAACTGGTGTATTTATATTTACTTTTAAAAAGTCATATCCTAAAAAGCGACTTACTAGCGATAATAAATGTATGGTGACAGTACTGTAGTCAACATCTTTTACAGACAAATCTTTCCTGAGCTTTTCAATCTCATTGAGTAGCATTACTTTGTGCCGCTCAGTCGTCTCAATGCTTACTATTTTTTCTTCGATTTTAGATATGACTTTTTGAAACTTTTTCTTTTCCCAACCCAACCTACGCAGTCCTTGGCTCTGATATTCTGCCTCACCAAAATACTGTCTAAGCATATGCTCAAAATCCATAAAACCTTCTGTTGTGTCTTTGGTTATATTTTTCATACAGAAATTTTCCCAGACATTAGTCGCGGAAGGAGCGAGTCGCGCAGATCGGATAGAAAGTCAATCTGGTTGTCATTGGAAGACATTCTCTCTGTTAGGTTTTCAAACACCGATGATATTTTTTTGAGAGTATTCTGGTCTGGCAAGCGTATCTCGAAATCTGGAATACATCTTTTATTTAAATGTAAAACGGTCGTTCCAGAAACATAGCCCATCTTATGTTCTTGAAAAAGTCTATTCCTCATCAAAAAATACAGAAACCCTGTGGTGATAGTCTCATCTGTTGGTACGACCTTGACCACATCCATTGAAATACCAACTTTGTTATATTTACCTACTCCTGATACGAGCGCGGGAACGCCTGCAACCTCTGCTAATTGCGTCACATCTGTGTGAGCTACGACCAGGTTTCCGCTTACTACGATCTGGTCATCCTTTATCTTTCCAGTGAACTCTTTAAAGCCGTCTCTCCGAAAACCACCACCGCGCTTGAAGCTCTTGAGCGACACAAGCGCATTTTCAGAACTCTGGAGTTCACTACTTTTATATGAAGCTCCATTCACCAGCGACACAAGTTGACCGAGTTTCTTTGACTCCCACCCCTTCGCCTCCGGATTGTCGATGAAGTAATGCTTGAAAAGCGCCTGACCCATTTCCTCCAAGGTTTTGTTCATCTTCCGATTAAGCTCGATTTTTTGGTCGAGATCACTAAGAACTTTTACAATTTTTTCCTGCTCCTCAATTTCTAACGTTGGAATCTGGAGATTTTCGACAACCTCCCTTTTTGCAATGTTGGTCTGAACTGACCCATGCGAAGCGCCGAGAAGAAGATACTGCCCGATGGGTGACGTTAGAAAATAATATAGAAAATCTGATTTCACTTTACTTAAATCTGGCCTCAGTATCAAAAGCGCTTGGCTTATTATGCCAATCGGATCATCATTCTTTATTACCGTAATCTTTCCAAGTGTTCCAGAGCAACTTATAACAAGGTCACCGGGCTCCACGGTAAATCGTTTGAGTTCTACTTGTTTTGATGGGTCAACATAAAAACGAAAAATTCGGTTATTGTATATGGCATTCTGTTGCTCATATACTGGAATACCCACTTTTTTCATTTCAGGTCTACGTAGTGCAGAACCAAAAGGCCCTCTGATGTAACCATTCTTGGGCTTTAACAAAGCACCTAAAGGGACTGTTTCTCTAGAACTCATACATCATTTTTTCTTCTTGCCTTTGCTCACCGCTAGTGCATCTGCTTGTTGGGCAAGCTGGTCAAAGTCGTTGTCCGCTCGACTCGGCTTTTTCAATTGCTTTGCGTGGAAAATGTCGTACTGCTTTTCTGCCAACTCTTTCGCCAGCTCATGCGAAACTTTTCCCGCATCTTTTAGAATGTCGCGATCGTTCAGTTTCAAGAAGCCATGCAGTTTCTCTATCCAATCTTTCATATACATGGGCACACGGCGCATCGCCTGACCTTCGGCAAAGATCAAATACTGCTCAACAAGATTATTCAGTAGCAGCAATTCGTCCTCGGCAAGATAATTCTTGGCAATAGCAACCTCATCTTTGGTTGGCTTTGCGCCACGCCAATTCGTAAGCCCCATGTTGGGCTTGGAGCTATCCGCACGCTGTGCCACAATCTCAGCCGCAGTGTTGCCGGTGATTGCATAGTGCACTTTATTCTGCACCGTCTTGAAAAAGAGAATGCTCTGCTCGTCGGTCGGGTCATAGTCGACACTGGTCGCATAAATATCGGTGATCTTTCGGTAAAAACGTTTTTCCGACGTGCGAATATCCGCAATGCGCCGCGTAAGTTCTTCGAAGTAGTCAAATGGCAAATCAGGATTTTTTAGACGCTCATCATCCATTACAAAACCCTTGACTATATATTCACGAAGTCGTGCTGTTGCCCATTGACGAAAGGCGGTAGCAATTGAGCTTTTGACACGATACCCAACTGAGATAATAAGGTCTAGATTGTACGATTTTACAAGATATTCCTTACCGTCAGTTCCAGTACGTCGGAATTCCCGACACACTGAATCTGGCGATAATTCACCCTCGGCGAATATGTTTTGAATATGCTCCGCTATCGTAGAGCGTCCTTTGTTATACAAAATGGCAATAAGTTCCTGTGTGAGCCACACAGTCTCACCATCAAAACGGACATCAATTTTAGTCTGCCCGTCTTCCGCTTTATAAATGACTATCTGTGAGGCATTATTTCCCATACTTATATTTCAAACCCAATCTTTTTTAAATTAGCTTTGATTTCTTTCTCTAACTTTGCGCCCTCGACGAACTGCTCGCCTAGCTCTTTGGCGAGTCGCTGCATTTTTTCCTCGAACACTTCGTCGTCTTCTTCGACCTCGGCTGCGCCGACGTAGCGGCCGGGGGTCAGGACGAAGTCGTTCTTCTCTATCTCCTCGGTTGTCGCGGCTTTGACGAAACCTGCTACATCTTCGTAGCTACCATCCTGCTTTTTGAATTGTCGATACTTTTCCGCGATCCGAGCGATTTCGTCGTCGGTGAGCTGCTTGTTACGGCGGCTGATCATCTCGCCCATCTCGCGTGCGTCGACAAATAGCGTGTTGTTACTGCGGTTGGCGCGATCGCGGGATATAAACCACAGCGACGCGGGGATGCCGGTGTTGAAGAAAAGCTGCCCAGGGAGTGATATAACGCAGTCGACGAGTCCCGCCTTTACTATTGCTTTGCGAATGTCGCCCTCGCCGCTCGACTGGCTCGACATCGCGCCGTTGGCGAGCACAAAGCCCGCGGTTCCCTTGGGTGAGAGGTGATGGATGAAGTGCTGCATCCACGCAAAGTTGGCGTTGCCTTTTGGTGGCACGCCAAACTTCCAACGCACATCGTCTTGGAGCAGTTCCCCTCCCCAGTCCGAAACATTGAATGGTGGGTTGGCAATAACGAAATCTGCTTTGAGATCTTTGTGCTTGTCGTTGTGGAGCGTGTCACCGAAGGAAATACTCGCATCGATACCACGAATTGCCATGTTCATTTTGGCGAGCTTCCATGTGGTTTGATTGGATTCCTGTCCATACACCGCAATGTCACCAATGCGACCCTTGTGTGCCTCGACGAACTTCTCACTCTGGACGAACATCCCACCCGAACCACAACAGGGATCATAAATGCGCCCTTTATACGGTTCGAGCATCTCGACAAGGAGTTTGACGATGCTCTGTGGTGTATAAAACTCGCCACCGCGCTGCCCCTCGGCGTCGGCAAACATGCCGATGAAATATTCGTACACCTGCCCCAGCAGGTCTTTGCCGCTATGTTTGCCGTTATGCATAGAAAGCGAGCTGAATATGTCAATCAACTCGCCGAGGCGGCGCTTGTCGAGCCCCTCTTTGGCATAGTTCTTAGGAAGCACATTCTTGAGGATTGGGTTCTCGCGCTCGATTGCCTCCATTGCATCGTCGACAACCACGCCAATGTCTGCCTGTTTCGCTTTGTCTTGGAGCGTTTTCCACCGCGCCTCCTTTGGCACCCAGAAGACATTTTCAGCCAAGTACCAGTCCTTATCTTCAGGGTCATATTTCTCTACCTCGGCTTTTGCATATCGCTCGTCGAATGCGTCCGAAATGTACTTAAGGAAAATAAGCCCGAGCACCACGAACTTGTACTCGCTCGGGCTCATGTTGTTGCGTAGCTTGTCTGCCGACTGCCACAGCTTTTGCTCCAGATCCTTAACGTCTTGGGTCATGGCACAATACTAACACCAAAGACGCAATGGGGACAGGTCAGCGTTTACCCCGACTTCTGCGCCAACCTTGTCCCAAAGACGGTCACCCACCAGTGATCGCCTTTCTTTTTTGTACCGATGCGCCGATACGGATGGAGATGGGGTAACACACACAACCTACAAATACTTACTCGCATCCTTTGCTGAGATTGTCTCTTTGACTACCGAGTCGACATAAAGCCGTATCGCGGAACGATCCTCTTTTTTGTACTGGATCTTGGTGCCGATAACCCGCTCGCACTTCGGGCACGATGCAGACGCTCCCTGTCGTATCTTGGATACATGCAAACGGTCGATGTACATGCGCCGTAAATGTCCTGGTCCATCTTTCTGATAGACACCGAGGAATCCACCACACCCCTCACAGGTAATCTTGAGCAATCGGGAGTGTCCACCGCGTGCCGCCTGATATTCGTCTTTTTTAAATGCGATTGTTTTTTTGGTTGCCATATACGGAACATTTTAATGCAAGATACTACAAACAGAAAAGAAGCAGGCTCGGCACCGTGAGATGCCGAGCCCTTTCGTAACGCCTTTGCGCGGAGTGTTACTTCCCGCGCGGGCGCTCGATAACCTTGAGTTGGAGCACGTGTACGCCGAGCGCCTCCTTTTCGGGCGGATAGATGCCCTGCAGCACGGAAAGCGCGTTAGCAGGATTGTCGGGGACGATGTGTCCCGCCTGCTCCTTGGCGAGCATTGCAGCAAACGTCGGATAGACACGCACGTCAACCACTTCGACGACGCCAGTATCGCGACCGCACTCCAGACGGATCTGGTCACCGCTCTTGATGCCGCGGATGTTGCCATAGCCGACACGCACCTCGAGAGGCTTGGTGCCCGCCAGAATGGCGTCGAAATACTGCCGCTTAACTCGCATCATTCGCATGTTGGTTCCTTTGAGGACGAGTCCCCATTGCTGCGTGACCACGCCCGGCAAGTATGCGTCGGGCATCATTGCTTCGACACTCCAGCCGTGACGCTGAAGCGTCTCCACTTCCACACTGGTCGGCATGATATGCGTGTAGAGCTTGTGCCCATACGCTCGCGCCAAACCAGGAAGCTCTGCCACCAGTGCCGCGAACGCTTGCGCGTCCTTGGCGACCAGCGGCATCAGTTTGATCGGCTCTCCTTTTTTCGGCGTTGCCGCAGCGACGCCGAGGACAGCGTTCCCCTCCTTGGCGACCCAGATGAGCTTGTACTTCTCATTCGGGTCGAGAGTGTCGCGGCGGCGATATCCCGCGAACAGGGCATCAACCCACCGATCATCAACGCCACCAAAGTTGGGAGCGAGATGCTCAATGATCATCCGCCGCACCGCGTCCTCGTCTGCATCAATGAGCGGCAGAACCGAGATAGTCCGCTCCTCAGCGGACAGCTCGCCGTGACCAGTGATCTTGTAGAGCATCACTTCGTCCATGTCGGGACGGTAGTGGCTGCTCGCGATACCAGCACGCACGAACCCTTGCGCAAGGAAGTACTCGAGCGCAGAGGTGTTTTTCGCCGAAACGGTGCAGTAGATCTGTCGGATGTGATGTTCCCGAGCATAGGTCACCAACTGCTGGTAGAGCAACCGACTGATGCCGTTCTTGCGAAACTCTTCGCGAACGATGAGTGGGCTGATCTTCAGCGTTCCCTGATACTTCGCGACGAAGTTCAGTATGCCGACAACCTGCCCATCCTGTTCCGCGACGTACATCACCTGCGCCGCAGAAAAGTGCCCTTTGGCATCCTCTGCGCCGTTGGCTGCTGTTTCGACGATCCGCCGCGCATGTGCGCGATGGTCGCCGCCGTAGAACGGCTCAAGCGCCCGGTGCATCATTTCGGCAACGACCGGGAGGTCGTCCAATCTCACACGCCGTACCGTAGCCATGAAAGAACTCCTCTTTGAGTGTTGCTGGGGCTATGCAGCCCGTGAGCAACGAGGGTTGCGTACCCAGGATGGGTACATCTGTACAGTACAGAAAGCGTGTGTTCTAGTCAATCACTTGCAGGCGAATACCAACGACACCGTTTTTTTGCTCATCCTCGTCGGAATAAAATTGCTTGATCTGGTTGAGGAGAAATTCGCGGCTTTCTTCACCAAAAAGGGCGGGATCATGGTCGGCAAACAGCTCCTTGAATGACTGGTAGCGAAGTAGCCCGATAACGCGAGTGCTTACAGTGTTCTCGGGATGATCATTTTCTGCGAACTCGATTTCATCACCGATGGCGATCTGCTGACGCTTTTCGTCGTACAGACGCGACTCGATAACTTTCGCCTTGCTCGCGATCTTGCCAAACGGTTCGGACGATAATTTCATTTTATGCTGCATAGGTTTTGTGGATGACGTTGTTACACGATGCATCATACCCCCGGCACAAGAAATACGCCACAACTCACCCACCATCCCCTCTGGCTTGCGGTGGTCGCCCTTGGCGAATGTTTAAGCGTCAGGTTATACTTCCCTTGTACTCGCCAAAATCCCCTTGTAATTCCCCACCTAACCGTTTCGAATGTCGTGCAGCATGCGGAGCCGAAGGTTAGTTAATATACCGTCCAAAGAATCCTTGTTATCTAAGGTTTTTTGCTTTTCCTTGTGTTTGTAAAAAGCCTGTTCAGCTTTCAACAATTCAGCAAAAAGCGGGGTCGAAACGGAGTTTAATATAACGCCATCAGCAACCTCAAAACGCTCCCAAAAAA
>CAIRHB010000022.1 GCA_903878285.1 Candidatus Adlerbacteria bacterium
CGCTTCATGGAAGTGTTGGGGTTCTATACACCCGAAGAGAAGTATCTGCAGGCACTGAAACGAAAAAAGCGCCCGAAGGCGTAGAAGATCATCGTCCAAAGAAAGGGGGTTGGGTGCCCGAAAGCGAGGACCGGCAAGTGCAATCTATCGAGGACCAAGTAAACCGTCTCAAAGATCTTGCAGAAAACTGCAATCTTGAAATCAAAGAGATATTGCCCGAGGCAAAATCGGCAAAGAAGCCCTACAACCGCCCTATATTCACCGATATGCTGGAGCGGATAGAAAAGGGCGAGGCGGACGGTATCTTGTGCTGGCAGATCAATCGCCTTTCGCGTAACCCGATAGATAGCGGCAAGTTGAGCTGGATGCTGCAACAGGGCATTTTGAAATCCATACAGACCATCGACCGGCAATATCTCCCCGACGACAACGTGCTGCTTTTTAACGTCGAGAGCGGCATGGCAAATCAATTCATTATCGACCTGCGAAAGAGCAGCAGACGCGGCATGGAGGGCAAAGCAGACCGTGGGTGGCTCCCCTCGCGCGCGCCGATGGGATATATAAACGACCCGCTTTTGCATACGATTGTGGAAGATCCTGAACGGTTTGATCTGGTCCGTAAAATGTGGGAGATGATGCTCACGGGCAACTATACCCCGCCACAAATACGAGACATCGCGAACAACGAGTGGGGCTTTCGCACATTAAAATTAAAACGAGGCGGCGGTGTCCCTATCGCTGGCAGCGTTATATACCGGCTGTTTGCAAACATTTTCTATACCGGCATGTTTGAGTGGTCGGGCAAGCTCTACCCGAACGGCAATCACAGGGCAATGGTTACGGTTGAGGAGTTTGATCGCGTACAGGTGCTTTTGGGTAGAAAAGGCAGACCACACGCACAGACGCACGAGTTTGCATACACAGGATTGATGCGCTGCGAGGAGTGCGGGTGCATGTATACGGCAACAGAAAAGAAAAAAATAGTGAAACGCACTGGGGAGTTAAAAACATACATCTACTACCACTGTACCCGCAAGCGACGAGACATGGTGTGCAATCAGCGCAACCCGATGACGCTCAAAGATCTTGAGGACCAAATCGACATCACGCTTGAGCGGTATACCATCCTGCCAAAGTTTCAAGAGTGGGCGTTGGAAATACTAAATCGAAACAACGACAAAGAGATTGAGGACCGAACGAAAATATATGAGACGCAGCACAAGTCGCTTGTTGAAACACAAAAAGAACTCGACACACTCACGAGGATGCGCTACCGCGACCTTATCGACGACGAGACATTTATCCGAGAGCGAGACGACTTGAAAGCAAAGATTGCAAAACTCACGAGTAACCTGCGAGAAACAGAAAGCCGCGCGGAGAAATGGCTCGAACTCACGGACAAAACTTTCAACTTCGCCTGTTATGCACGCAAGGAGTACATCATGGGCGGGCTTGATAAGAAACGAGAGATATTTGCAGCACTTGGTCAGAACTTTTTGGTAAAAGACCAAGAAGTCCATATAACGCCCAACGAATGGCTCGTACCGATAGAAAAAGCGTATCCTGCGCTGTTGGCAGAATATAATCGGCTCGAACTGGACAAAACCCTATCTGTTGAGGCACGAAATGCCGCTTTCGCTCAACTTATTCTCACTTGGGGTGGTCGATGGGACTCGAACCCACAACAACTGGTACCACAAACCAGGGCTCTACCATTGAGCTACGACCACCATTGTCGACACGACCAAAAAGGTGTGCGGACGCTGTTTTTATAGCACAGATTTGCCGAAACTGATACCCACCTACTCGCGAGACGCGACACTCTTGCTCGAGCGGCTTGCTCGACGCGAGGAGACGTAGGCGAACACGATGCAGGCGAGGCCGACCGAGCCCGCGACCCACTCAGGCACCGCGACCGCGAGACCAACAAACATCGTAGCCGCGAGGCCAAATATAGCCCAATGTGCGCCGTGCTCAATATAGCGCAGCGTGGCGAGCGTCTGGCGCTCGACCAGCAGGAGTGTCAGCGACCGCACAAAGTACGCGCCGATACCGAGCCCCACGACGATAATCGGGAGCGACGTAGTGAGCGCGAACGCGCCGACAACCCCGTCGAGCGAAAATGCTGCGTCGAGCAGATTGAGGTAGATAAATAGCGAGAAACCCGCACGCGCTGCATTTCGCGCAACACCCGCAGATACTGCCGACGTCTCGGTCACACTGCCGAGCCCACTGGTCATGCTCTCCATCAGCACAAACAGCAACACACCAGCGAGTCCCGAGCGAAGTATTGTCGCTGCCGAATCGGGGGCGAAGTACGACGACACCGCGAGTGCCACGAGTGCCAGCGCGATTTCGATCGACTCAACCTTGCCCCACCGCGCCAGCCGCCGCTCAAGCGGAACCAGCCAGTGCACCTGTTTGCCGTCATCAAAAAAGAATGCGAGTGACACGAGCAACAAGAACACCCCACCGAATGCTTTAATTGCTGGCCCTGCAGTACTAAGCATCGCGGCGTAAGCATGTTGGTCGTATATCGCGAGATGCGCAATCACAAACGGTGAGACAAACGTTACCGCACTCACAATCAGTATTGGCAAAATAAGCCGCGTCCCCACGACCGAGAACAGCATCCCCCACGTGAGAAATCGCTGCTGCCACCGCGGCGACATTTTTTCCAAAACCTTCGCATTGACGACCGCATTGTCGAACGACAATGTCACCTCAAGCACCGCGAGCATCGCCGCGAGCAAGAGCGCCGCAAATCCGCCCCACCAGTATACCGCCGCGAGCGCGATGAGTGAGACAATGATTGGGTTAATGAACAGTCGAAACATACTGTGCCCAGGAGAGGACTCGAACCTCCAATCCCTTGCGGGAGCTACCACCTCAAGGTAGTGCGTCTACCAATTTCGCCACCTGGGCATCCCTCTATTATGCACTCACTTCTGCTTCTTGAGGAGTTGCCTCCTCGACCACCTTGTGTGCTGCGGGAGCCTCGACGCGGACAGACTTGCGCATTGCGCGCTTGACCTCACGGGTCGCCTTCTCGCGGATAAAGTAGAGCTTAGAGCGGCGGGTGCGCGTGCGGCGCAGTACCTCGACCGAGTCGATGAGCGGCGAGTACAACGGGAAGATTTTCTCCACGCCGACGCCGCTGGCGATTTTGCGCACTGTGAAAGTGGCGCCCGCCTCGGTGCCATGCTTGACCGCGAGCACCAACCCTTCGAACGCTTGCTTGCGGTAGGTCTTGGTTACAATCTTCTTTTTGTCGGCACCTTTACCCTGCTTGAGCTCTTCGATCTTCTGCCAGACGCGCACGGTGTCGCCCGCGCGCAAATCGAGCGCCTTGCGCGCTTCCCTATCGACGGGGCTCACTTGGATTCCTGATGCCATAGTGATAGGACTGTAGCACACTGCTCGTTACTGTGCAATCTGCCGCTCGGCTTCGAGGAAGTCTGCCGGCAGGGGCGCCGTAAAGGTCATCTCTTTTCCCGAAGGGTGCGTTAGTGTCAGAGAATACGCATGCAGCGCGAGGCGATCAAACCCGAGTAGTGCTGGTCGGCGCGGCGCGTAGAGGCGGTCGCAGATCACCGGTCGCTGGATCGCAGAGAAGTGCACGCGGATCTGGTGCGTGCGACCAGTCTTGGGGAACACTTCAACATACGTGGCGCCCAGCTCGCCAACATCCTGCTTGCGGCTGATCACGCGGTACGCCGTGAGCGCGTCGCGCACCGTGCCGTGGGGCAAAAGCGCCGAGCGCGGGCCCATCCCCCCCCGCGAGCTGCCGATCGGCTTGTCGATAATGCCGCGATCGTCCTTGATCACCCCATGCACAAATGCGCGGTAGATCTTGCGCGTCTCGCGGTCGCGAAACTGCTCCTTAAGCGACGCGTACGCTGCGGCAGTGCGAGCAATCACCAGCACGCCCGACGTCTCGCGGTCGAGTCGATGCACGATACCGGGGCGCGCGATTTCCTCGCCCGAGCGGAGCACCTGCTTCTCGCCGAGATCGACAAGCTCGGGGAACTGCGGCAGCAACCAGTCAGTCAAAAGTGGGTAGTCGTGCACACCGTCGCTGTGCACTGCCATCCCGCTTGGCTTGTCGACGACAATAATTTGCTCGTCTTGGTAGAGAATGATTGGCTCTTGCATAGAGACACACTAGCGCACAACACAAGGAGAAACAATGTCAGCAAAATTAGCACCCACCAGCGCCAGAACCAACACCGATATAAACAGCATTAGAACAACTAGTTGTATTACACTGCCCATTGCCGTCGACTGTTGTTAGCCGATTGGAATTCCAAAAAGATTTTGCAAAATCGTTCATGTTCTCTGGCGACACAAAAGACATAAAGCAGTAGCTGTTTGCGTTCCATGTATTTGTATATAGGTAACCGCCTCCTGATCCTGGCTTCGGATCAACCAAGTTTTGGATATACGGGGCCATAATGGTGCTTAGCACAGATGTGGTCACCGAACCCCCTGGAGCGGTGCAGAGCGGTTGAGTATCATACGAACTGCCCGTAAAACCAGCAAACCCGTAGTTTACACTGCAGGTGTAGGGGTAATGTCCATTGTCGTTAGTGTACAACTCCGCAGCACTTCGAAACTGGACGAGCCCTTGCATTCTTGCTGCATCGCGCGCCTTGAGACGCGCACTGCTGAGCGATGAAAAGATAATCGACGACAAGAGTCCAATGATGGATATCACCACCAAGAGCTCAATGAGTGTAAAGCCAGTGGCATGTCGGGAGAAGCCTCTGTGTGTTTTGAGTAAAAATTGCATGCTTGATTGTTGCACTATTCTTAATCCTGTGTCAGTAAGTATACACCCACCCAACAAGGACGCCCAGTATCCCAAACACGCTATCGTGGCAGCAGAATACTAGTCGGCACATTGTGCTTTGCAAGAAATGCACGCGTCGAGGTAGCGTCCATCAAAGATGGCGCGGCTCTGGTAATCGTAAACGGTCGGAGTGTATATGTTGCCGAAGTTGCAGAGAGCGACAGATCGACTGCGAGCCCTTCGCTTGTCTCTTGTGAGAACGATTGATCAAACACAAAGTTGCCGAGCGAGTAAAAAATCGGTTTACCCTGATATATCTCGACCGGCTCGACCACGTGCGGATGACTCCCAAAGATCACATCCGCGCCTGCGTCGACAAACTGGTGCCCAAGCACCACCTGTTCGCTGGTGGTGCCGAGGTTGTACTCGACGCCCCAGTGTGGGTAGACGATCACGAAGTCGCCTTGTGCCTTCGCACTACTGATCGCCACGAGCACGCGGTCGAGGTTACTATGCGAAAACTCGTTGTACCCGACAAACGCGATGCGCTGCCCGCGAATATTCTGCTCTGGCGAGGATGGGTCGTTATTTTGGAAGTTGCCAAACGGAGTGATACCCGCAGCATGTATCGCCAATTCAGATTCGGCGAGCGCCTCTGCACCAAAATCAAACGTATGATTATTTGCCTGCGATAGCTCAGTAAACCCAAGCGCATGCAGCGTCATGAGTGTCGACGTTGCAAATGTAAAGCGAAGTGTGGAGAAATCAGTCTGACTAATTGACTCTCGATCGCCGAAGACACCTTCCGCGTTCGCAACAACAATATCACGCCTCGCAAGAACCGATTGAATCTGCTGGAACGGGTAACTGTCCCCCGCTTGCTCCAAATGTGTCCGCACTGTCCGGTCGAGCATCAAGTCGCCAAACGCAAGTACGGTGACGGGTGCTGTTGATAGGGTGTCAGCGGTCGAACTCGCAGCATTTGTTGGTATTGGCACCGGCATGCCAACCGACGCCGCTTGCTGCACACCAAAGAGCGCGCCGATAGCGAGACATATTCCGACGATAGCGTGTATCGCCCACATGTGCACCCTGCAGGACTCGAACCTGCGACCTTCTCAGTGTAAATGAGTTGCTCTACCAACTGAGCTAAGGGTGCATCTTTTCTATTGTAACCTGCGCTTGTGGTGCCCTCGCGAGGAATCGAACCTCGATAGCCGGCTTAGAAGTCCGGAGTTCTATCCATTAAACTACGAGGGCATACCTACACACCTTGAGGATGCGACACACCAGACTCCTACCCGCGAAACACAAGCACGTGTACAATAGCACAGATAGAGCGTTGGCTCTATATGTCGCACCCACTATATATGAAACAAAAGTTTTGGCATGAACTCTTCGAAGCGGGCGTCGGACTCAAGGCGTTTAATAGTGTCTGGGAGATCCTCGCCGGCAGCTTGCTGCTAAGCCATGTGCACGGGGTGCTCACGCGGTGGCTCGTGTCGGTAAGTAACGCGACCATGTTTGGCTACCAACACACGGCACCGATGGCGCACTTTGTCGGCAACCAGGCGCAGCATCTCGCAGTCGACAGCACGCGCATCTTCGTCGGCGCATACCTCCTCTTCCACGGACTGGTCAATGCGTTTATGGCGTATTACCTCTTTCGCAATCGGCTCTGGGCATACCCAGTCGCGGTAGTGCTGGTGTCGCTCTTCTTTATCTATCAGCTCTACCATCTCTACCATGTGCCGTCGTGGACACTTGGTCTCGTGAGTATCTTTGACTTTGTGTTTATCATCCTCACCTGGCACGAGTACCAGCATCAACTTGTATTACATCAACATCATCACTTACGTAAAGAAGAAAAGACGGGAAAAAGTGAGTAAGCAAAAAATCTATCGCGCAAGACTCCCGAGCGGCGCAGTTGATTCAAACAAATAGAGCGGCCCGCCGTCTGGTCGGGCAGGATCGCCATCGCCACCCGTCGCGAGTATCATCGCCTGGCTTTCAAGCCCCAACAGCTTTCTTGGTTCAAGATTAGTCACAAACGCGCAACGCTTCCCTACCAACAGTGATAAGTCGGGGAAATATTTTGCAATCCCTGATACGACTTGGCGCTCGCCCACACCTCCTGACTCCAACGAACCAAAATCAACCCGCAAGCGCAGCAACTTCTCCGAGCCCTCCACTGGCTCGGCACTCTTGATTTCGCCAACGCGGATCTCTACTTTTTTAAATTCGTCTATGGAAATAGTCATCGTAGTAGCAGTTGATTGAAGATACTATCAACTGCAGAAAGCTTAGCGCACTTTCCGTGTGCGGTCGAGATAACTCTGCAGGATGAGTGCCGCTGCCGAGGCGTCAAGCATCTCCTGCGACAGCGCGTCCTTGCGTGACTTGCGCCCTGTGTGCTCGTCGTGTGTGTGACCAAACTGATGCATCGCGCCCGAGCTGGTCATATACTCGGGCTCGAGCACGACCCGCACGCCCGCAGCAGTAAGCGCCGCTACAAACTTCTCAATCTCGTGCATCACGGGATTCTTCTTCCCCGAGAAATCGCGTGACTCGCCGACAACCACCGCGCCAACTTCGTTCTCGCGCGCGAGCTCCAAGACCTCCGCGACAGCACCCTTCCCCGCTGACACGATGCCGATGGGGAACGCGAGCGTCGCCGTGTCGTCCGACACCGCCACGCCAATGCGCTTGGTGCCATAATCTACGCCGAGGTATCGCATACCCAGAGCATAGCCTACTCCCGCCAAAAAGTGTATTGTGATGCTGTTGGAGGGTTGCGCCGAATGGTAAGGCACTTGTCTTGAAAACAAGCGTCCGCAAGGACTTGCAGGTTCGAGTCCTGCACCCTCCGCAATTTTTCGAAAAGGGTCTCTGAACGCAAATCTGGGTCGGCGCGAAGCGCCGACACTAATGCATTCCCCCCGCCGAATCCAGAATTCAAAAGGGTTTTCCACGCTCCGCGTGGCTCAAAAAGTACGGTTCGATCCTTAATTTGAAAGTTCGAACCGACTTTTTTGAACAAATGAGTATTTTCCTCATTTGTTCGGTCGTTTGCCAATTCCATATTGTATTTCAAAAACTTTTCGGTAAGTTCGAACCGATTATCCGCTTTTTGCTCAAAAGCCGATAATTTCTCTTTGAGAAGCTGATTTTGATTAACTAACTTGTTTTTAGCTTCGCGATATTCCTCAAGCGACAACGCGCTTTCGAGATAGGCACTCATCAGCTTCTCTATCTTGGAATCCAAAAGAGAAATATCGGCTTTTATACTATCTGCAAAAAGCGTACTCGATTGGACTTCCGATTGCCGATCTTTTGCATTCTCGGCAATCATCCATTTCGTCCAATCGAGAGGCAAAGAAACTTTTTTGATTTCCTTTTGTATTTCAGAAGTGATGATTTCCTCGCGAACATATCTTTGCGAACAAGGATTTTTCCGTTTGGTACATCGCAAATAGTTATGACCTTTTTGTTGCTCGGTGGTAATAAAACAGCCACATTCTCCGCAACGGAAAAATCCGCGATAAATATATGGTTTCAAACCTTTGGAATGCGGTTTAGATTTTCGGCTCATCACTTCTTGAACGGAATCAAAAAGTTTCTTTGAAATAATCGGTTCGTGCTTTCCCTCAAAAATCTCTCCGTTATACCTCATTAGCCCCGTGTAAATAGGATTTTTGAGAAGTTTTTGATAATTCGACACCGCAAGCTCTCTACCGCTTTTTCGCTTCAATCCAAGCGCGTTAAATTTGTCGCGGACTTCCCGCAAAGTGAAGTTTCCAGTTGCATATGCCTCAAATGTCTTTTTAACTAAAATCGAAAGTTCGGGATGTGGCACAATACCTTTTCCTTTTTCATTTACATATCCAATCGGAGACATTTGAGGCCATATTCCTTCTTTCACTTTGTTTCTATGTCCACGTTTGATATTCTCACTAAGGTTGTCTACATAATATTTGGATTGCGAAAAAGCGATTGAGAGCATAAATTTTCCTTGCGGTGTCGGATCAAACCAAAAAGTTGGAAATTTCATTTCTACGATTACGCCAGTATCAACGAGGTAGATGATTTTTCCTCCATCTACCGAGTTGCGAGCAAGTCTATTGGGATGCCACGCCAAAATACCAGACGCTTCGCCTTTCTCCATACGCTCTATCATCTCACCAAACACAGGGCGACCTGGTATTTTGGCGGTCTGCTTTTCGACAAAGACATCTACCACTTCCAGTTGTTCTTTCAACGCTAAATCTTTTAGTTCAGCTAACTGGTCGGAAATACTGCGGACTTGTCTGTCTTTGTCGTCCGTAGACTTGCGAGTGTATATGAAAAACTTTTTGGTTTGATTATTCATAGAATTGTATTGGCAAACGATGAGCTTTGCCTCGCGTGGAAAACCCTTTTGAATTCTGGATTCGGCGGGGGGAGTGCATTAGTGTCGGCGCTTCGCGCCGACCCAGATTTGCGTTCAGAGACCCTTTTCGAAAAATTGCGGTGTGTATTGAACGAAGTTCGAATGTATTTTGAATTGAACCCTGACGACCAATGATGCGCGCCTCGGACACGCTCGCGGACTCGCGTGTGCAAAAACCAAAAAATTTCCTTGCATTTTTCTCGCGCCTCCTCCCCCCACCCCTCCACCTCGAAGCGGAAAAAGAAATGGAAAGGAAATTTTTGGTTTTGCTTCGCCGTCACAAAATCAGAAACCATACATTGAAAAAATCTACGATTTTTGCTATGCTTGTTTTGTGAGCAAAGAAAGTAATGACTCATATTTCTATACTATCAAAAGTAGCATACTATGGCAACTATATCACAGAACATTAAGCGAATACGAGCAAAACAAGGATTGACGCAGGACGACTTGGCGAAGAAAGCCAATATCAAATATTCTACCCTTACGAAAATTGAGGGAGGTGTCGTTACCAAGCCAAGCGTTCAGACAATACAAAAAATCGCCAAGTCGTTAGGCGTTCCAATGGAAGAATTATTAAAATAACTTAAATACACTATGGACAAAAATAATATGAAACCAGAAGAATTATTTGAGAAATTAAAATCGGTTGGATTAGCCGAAGAAGTAAGTCCTTATTTAATAAAAGGAATAGATGCTTATACCGATAAAGATGATATGGGTGCTTACGAAGCACGAGAAAAACTTAAAAAATTTGTCGGGGATAAGTTAGTAGCGTTGGAGCAAGCGATAAGCAATGAGGCAAAAGGAGGGATGAGATCCTATGCAAAAAATGAATTGGTTGCATGGGAGCAAAGTAAGGTTCTTCTTGATTTGTTCGAATCGACGGGAGCGAAAAAAGAAACGGTTGAAAAGATGAGAGAATATTTGTTACTGCATAGTCCTACACAACACAGAACAATTAAAGAGTCGAAACCCTTTGACCCGAAAAGTGAGGAAACGGAGGTTTTGGATAAGGTAACTGAGAGATTCTCTAATGGACAAGATGATGCGGAGGATAGACGATTTTTGGAGGAGATAGATAAACGCTTGGGTAAAAAAACGTATATTGAATGGGTGGAAAATCTAAAAAATAACAAGTCTGCCACGAAAAATGTGAAGTCAAATGCTGAAACAAAAATTGCTGAAGCTGAAGCCGACTACCAAAAAAGAATGAAAGAATTAAATGCTCTGCAATTTAATACAGAGCAAAAAGCAAGAGCAAGACAAATCAACCACCCCACCCCAAGGGGTGGGGTATGACCGGAGCATGAGCGTCAGTGCCAGAGTGTGAGCTGTGTGGTGTGCGGCATCGTCTTTCCTTGGTTAGCGACGTACTGTTCTACG
>CAIRHB010000023.1 GCA_903878285.1 Candidatus Adlerbacteria bacterium
CAGCAATACAAATCGACGATATGATGAGTGTGCAACAAGGGCATAGTGCAAAAGAGCTAGCTTGTAACTGACTCTATTGTACGTGCTCTTTTTGCGTTTGGTGGCTGTAATGAACAGTGGAGGAGTTTTGAGATTCACGGTAGGCGACTCCAATAGGTGCAGGCCGCGCAGCTCGCGCCCGAGCGCGACCAACTTTCTAAACGACTGCGCGTCTGCTGGGTACGGCACGCGCGGGAAGTCGATTTTGAGAAACTCCTTATATGTCTCCCTATATTTTGGCGAGTGCAACACCGCGTACACATAGTCCAACACATCCTCGGGCGCCACCTCCCCAACCACTTTTTCTATCTCCTTTACAATCTCTTTCTGCAAGTTGGGTACTTTTATGCCATCGTCTGCATATACATAGAGTGGAAACACAACCCCGCCGCCTCTATAGAACAGGTTTAAATCGGAAATTGTTTTTTGAACATAAACCAAGTCCCACGGCGTACTGTTGCCCGTTGCCTGACCTTGACGCCCAACAGTTATGCTCACGTTTCCATCGTTAAGCATATTTTTCATCACCTGAAACCTATGCCAGTCGATCATAGCCTTGTCATACAAAATGTAACAAGAATCAAAAGGTCGGTAGGAATACTCTCTAATTTTTTCCACAAAATTCTCTTTCAGAATAGTATTCGCTCTTGCATCCTCCAAGTTCCACTGTCTTGAGTCGCCCGCAAGATACTTGCCAACAGTTTTACCAGCAAAGAAATCTGCTCTTATTTGCTTATCTGATTTGTTCTCATTGAAAAAATCTCGCAAACGTCTTACTAGATTTTCTTTATTAAAATCAATTACGAGCTTGTCTCTAGAAGTCTGTATTCCACTTGTGCCCTGAATGAACATCTCATCAATTTTAAATCCATGATTATATGTCTGAGTAATCTCACCCGAGAGCTCTTGAGTAAAAAGATAGTTTGGCAGACGCGGCTCGATGGGCGACCATGCAGCATCAGCGAGAGACAGTGTGTCGAGCGCGGCAAATTTATCGAGCCGTCTGCCCCACAGGTCGGCGCGATACACTTGCGCCAACTCGCCTTTCTTTTTCTTACCTGTTTTGACGGCAAGCATGATGGCAACGCCTTGCTGGATCGCAAACACGTTCTCGTCTTTGCCGCCACCTGGTGCGACTTCTTTTTTCTTTGCATTGCCATGCAGGTCGGCAATGTAGATGGTGTCGAACGTATCAAGCAGGTGCCAGCGCATGCCGCGGAACGTTGGGTTGTCGAGGTAGCCATGGTTGGTGATAAAGCCCACAACACCCTCACCATTTTTTGCCACTAGATCCTCGGCAAACGCGATGAACTTTACATAGTCGTCGTTGAGCCAATGCTTGCGCTCTTGCAGCTTCTCTTTGCCGCCTGGCTCGACTTTATATTTATCGACCAATCCGTTGGCATGCTCTGTCTCATTTGACGATACGCCCGAGTACGGCGGGTTGCCGACAACGACCATAATCGGCAGATCATTTTTGACACGGTTTGCTTGGTTGGACTCTTCAGTGATTGCCTTGCCCAGCCCAAAGCTAGAAAAAAGAGTGTTCTCTTCTATCTCGCCCTTCTCCAGCGAGTTGGTAAGGTAGACGCCCAGCCGTGTGGAGAAGTGGTCGACCCCCGACTCTTTGATCGTCGACGAGAGCTTGAGATGCGCGATAGTGTAGGACGCCATCATCAGCTCAAAGCCGTGCAACCGCGGCAGGAGGTCGCTGTTGACATAGCTCGCCCAGCGACCCTCCTGGCCTGCAAAACTTTTTTTGATATGCAGAATTGCCTCGTTGAGGAATGTCCCGGTGCCGGTTGCTGGGTCGAGCAGCTGCACTTTGTGTACCGACACCTTCTTTTTCTGCCCCTGCGACTCTTGCAACAGCTCGACCTTCGACGCATCCGCGAGCCCCTGCGGCAAGCCAAACTCTTTCTTGAGCAGATCATCAACCGAGCGCGTGATAAAGCGCACCACAGGGAACGGCGTATAAAACACGCCCATCTTCTTGCGCTCGCTTGGGTCGTACTCTTGGAGAAAGTCCTCGTAAAAATGGATGATCGGGTCGCGGCTGTTGTCCTTTGCTACCTTGTAGTAGTTGTGGACGATCGCCTGCACATCAGCGTGAACAAACTCCTCGCACAGCTCGTTGACGATCACCTCGATGCGCGGGTCGAACGATACACCCGCAATATGGTCAAAAAACTCGCGCAAAAACGGGTTGGACGCGGGGACTAAATCGCGTGCCTCTTGGCGCGAAAAGTTGTCAGGCGTCGTGTCGTAGTAGTGGGCGACAAAGAGCCCATACACCAGTGTCTGGGCATACATATCAGCAAACGAATCTTTGGTGAGGTCGGCGAGCAAGAGTTTTTTAATGACGCCGTAGATCGATAAGAGATTCTCGTTTTTACTATTGCTCTCGTCGGCAAGAAACTTCTTCACATTATCGCGGATGCGACGCGCCTTGCCCGCCATCACTTTGGCAAGCACCGTGCCCGACTTGATTGGCTCCTTTGACTCGTTGATAAAATCACGCAGCGTATCCTCTAGAAGCTGGAAAGAACCTTCGTACATTTCTACCGAGCCCTCATGCAACCGCCCAATAACGACCGGGTCGCCATAGCGCGTGGCATTGCGATAAAAACGAAACTCCAGCCCATTGGTGAGCAAGATGTTGGAGTAGCCATAGTAGCGCTCCATCTGCTCGCCTTTTTCTATATCTGCAAGCGATACGTTGATGTCTTTTGCCTCCGCATAGGCGATAACTATCTTCTCTTTCGCCGCGCTTGGTTTGAGAAAGACAAAATCTGGTGCGCCATACTCGCTGCGCTTGGGCTCGTTGATGACGTACAGGCCAGTTACCTGCTCAAACAGCGCTTTGAGCGCGGGACGATAGGAATGCTCGCGGGCATGACCGCTCGCATAGGTCTCGACGACCTGCCGCAAAAAGTCCGCCACGAGCGAGGATGATGCCATGCCAGAACTATAGCGCACACGACAGCGATTTGACAAATATTCACCATCCGTTGCAGTATACGAGTAGATGTATTGGCGTGTCGATGCAACAAACAGAGGATTATGTACCATGCTAGAAAATGTGACGATACTTCCTACATACGTAGGGAGGCGTAATAATACTACGGAGGCTATAACCAAGGCATCTCAAGCACAGGGATGCCGGCTGCTACGCTTACCCACCGCATGTCTGTCTTTTTCGGTCGAGTACGTGGACGGGGAAACAGTCGTGTGCCTGCAACTCGGTCCAGAAGCAGTAAAGACGCTGGGAGATACTTCCAAGATGCAGCGGCTGGAAGATGCCTTTACTGTTGCTGGATTTTCTAATATGTCTTCCCTTGTTCCTGTCGAAGATAGTATCATGCTATCCGCGAACGCTCCTTCAATGACTGACGCAGATCGACTTCGTTTCTCAGTGATTCTTTTAGCAAATGAACTGTTGCGCGAGTTGAAAATCATTTCTACTATCTTTGAGCTCGTACGATTGGGAGACGTCCTAAAAGTATCCCGTGGCGAAATTGTCACATCGGACGAGATGTGTGCAATGTGCGCACAGTAACCACTTACGCCCGATTATCTGCAGTTACGCAGAAGTCGGGCGTTCGACTTTTTATGTGGTAGAAAGAGCGAAGAGATTGCTCCCCCAAGACAGATTTGAGCGATGTGTACTTGTTTGCCGCGTCCCAAAAGAGGTAGGAGGATATGCCAGCGTCGGTGGTCGCTTTTATCTGCGCCGCGACCATGTCGGGCGCGTAGGGCACTGGCCAGTCGAAGCTCTGCAGCCACGGGCGGATTTTTGTTGGTGAGTAGGATTCTTTGCTATACAACTGTACAACTTTTTTTGTTGACGAAGCAGTTTGTGATGCCTCTGTTTGCAGCGGTGTCTCTGCCAGAGATGGTACTGTAGTAGTTGTTGCAATAGTGCGCTGTACTGCTGATGAAAGCTGCGAGTACACGATATCGTACGGGTGCGCGTTGACATCCGCGAATCCATCAAACCCTTTGGGGTAGTGCGACGGATACACCATCGGGTCGACAAAGTCGAAGTACGGCAGCGCGCGCTCAAGCACCTGCCCGATGCCGAGGTCGTCGGTATGCGACGAGATAAAGCCAAACATGTCCGCCGAGAGCACTGGCTCGACCGATACGTCGACCTCTGCCGCCGAGGAGGCAGCAACAGGGCGCAGCTCGTGGTCGAGATACTGAAAGAACTCCTCGAGCACCTGCGCCTTGCTCTCGCCGCGATCGAAAGTGTAGTCGGCGTCGGCGAGGTTACCGTCGGAGGGAAAGCGGATGTAATCAAAGTTGATTTCGTCAAAGCCAATATCGCGGTAGGACACGCGCGCGAGCTCGGCGATGTAGATCCAAAATGGTCGCGCTCCCGCGTCGGCGAACGCGAGCCCGCCGTAGTTCTCCCAAACACCGCCCTCGAGCGTCTTCACCGCGACCTCGGGATGCGCTTTGACATACAACGGATCTTGAAAAGTGGTGATGCGGCCGATTACATAGATTCCCTTCGCATGGAGTGACGCAACAAACGCCTGCATGTCGCTCGCACCACACTTCTTGGATACAAACGGCGCGAGCACTGGATCCTCTGTTGGAAAAGAGATCCCGCCCGAGTAATCTTTAATGTCAATGACGACTGCGTTCAACTGCCCCTTTTCAATCATATCGACCAGTGACGCGCGAAATGATGGCGTACCGACCGCGCACTGCGACATATAGATCGCACGGATGGACGAAGGTGGCGACACATGCACGATACCTGCTTGCGCAGATGCAACTGTGTCCGGTGTCGTTGTGGATGCAGTAGCGCCAGACGTGGTTGTGCTCATGCTGGTGTGCGCCGCCGATACCGATGGCTCATCAAAAAACGCATAGCCGAGTGTTACGACAGCAAGCGTACCAAACAACACCACGACCACGAGCGTGCCGTAGCGAATCGCGCGGAGCAGCGTGTGTTTATGCTCCATGTTCCACATCTGACGTCGATTTCTTGGTATTATCGACGAAAGGCAGATGCTCGGTGGGGCGGACAGCACGCGAGAGCTGCTCGCCACGCAACAAAAACCCAAGCAACATGATACCGAGTCCTGCAAGCAGTAAGAGCCCCGCGCGCCACCCGCTGGGCACACCGAGGTATGGCGTAATCACGACCAACAGCCCCAGCACCACGACTCCCATCTCTTTTGACATGCGTATACT
The DNA here is from genome assembly GCA_903878285.1 of Candidatus Adlerbacteria bacterium. Lineage (GTDB taxonomy): Bacteria > Patescibacteriota > Minisyncoccia > Phycocordibacterales > SBAW01 > GWA1-54-10. Next base: position 5,248 of record CAIRHB010000023.1, read on the forward strand.
ATACCACAACACATGCGGTATAGAAATTACTGTACCCGCTCAATAATCACCACGAACTCACCGCGCTGGTGGTTGGGGTCAGATTCGAGCAACGCAATGAGCTCCTGTGGTGTACCCTGCAACACTTCTTCGTGCATCTTGGTGAGCTCGCGACCGATGGTCACTCGACACTCGGGTAGCACTTCGACAATCTCTGACAACAGTTTAAGTATGCGATGCGGCGACTCATACAGCATGACTGGCATGCTCCCCTGCGCTCCATCAAGCATAGTTGCAATAGTGCGCAACGCGGTCTGGCGACCTTTCTTGTGCGGCAAAAATCCAAGGAAGGTAAACTGAGTCATGTCAACACCCGCAATCGACACCAGCGCCGCGAGCGCCGATGGTCCAGGAATGGCTTCGATCACTACATTCTGCGAAGAAGCCCTAACTGCGGCAACCAACCGGCTCCCCGGGTCGCTGATGCCGGGCGTGCCCGCATCAGAGACGTACACGACACGCTCGCCTGCCTCAAGACGCCGGAGTACCTCGCCAACTTTCTTGCCCTCGGTCGCGGCGTCGAGCCGCTGGAGTGGTTTTTGTATCTCGTAGCGCTGCAAGAGCTTCGCAATCACCCGTGTATCCTCGGCATAAATCACATCACACTCTTTTAATATGCGCAGCGCGCGCAGCGTAATATCTTCGAGATTGCCGATAGGCGTTGCGACTATGGAAAGCTTGCCCGGCGAAGTTTCAACGGGGTGGAATGTGTTTTTCATGATTGTAATGCCGCCTCACCTGCTCGGTACACATCCCCGGCGCCCATGGTGAACGCGACTGTGTCACTGCCGAGTGTTTTGAGTTTTTTGGTTGTTGCTTCCATGCCATCTATCGCATGGACGGTGCCGCCGAGTTTGGTGGCAGCTTTTGCGAGCTCTTCGTTTGAGACGCTTGGGTCGTGCGGCTCGCGTGCAGCATAGACAGGCAGGATGTACGCCTCGTCGGCAGTGGCGAGCGCTTTGGCGAAGTCGCCAAACAGGTCGCGTGTGCGGCTGTAGAGGTGTGGATGGAAGAAGACGACAGTCTTTTTGTTGGGGAACTTCTCGCGTGCCGCTTGAATTGTTTTCTCGATTGCGCTTGGGTGGTGCGCGTAGTCGTCGTACAGATGCGCACCACTCGGTAACACTCCTTTATATTCGAATCGTCGCCAGGTGCCGCGAAAAGATGCGAGCGACTGGTCAATCACTCTCTCAGGGATATGCGGCGCAATAGTTTGTGCCGCTGCTTTTGCCGCGCGCGCGTTGTCTCGATTAAACTCGCCGGGCACCAACAGCTCGAGCACTGACACGTTCGAATAATCAACTACTGACTTTCCACCTTCTCCAACAGACTCACTGTGATCTAACCTTGAGCGAGATCCGGCAATCGCCTTCGCCACATTCGCATCATGTGGATTAGTCACTATGTCCCCCGCATCTTCGACGGTATCAATCGCTTCGCTGAATGCGTGAATATAGTCAGCTTCGTCTGTAAAGTAGTCCGTATGATCGAGCTCAATGTTCGTTATCACCAACACACTCGGCTGAAAGGTCAAAAAGTGTCGCTTATACTCACATGCCTCGACGACAAATATATTACCCGCTCCCGCTTTAAAATTACTATGAAAATCCGAGACAATGCTCCCGACCACAACGGTCGGATTGCACCCAGTATCAATCAAAATCTTCGCGAGCATCGCGGTCGTGGTCGTCTTGCCGTTGGCACCCGCGACCGCCACTACTCGATGCCCGCGCCCATGCGCGAACGGCGCTCGCCCATGCGCGAACGCGCCGAGCGCTTCGAAATAATTTAACTCGGGGATGCCAAGCTCGCGCGCTTTGACGCGCTCGGCATAACCCTCCGACCCCTCAACAATCGCGTCGGTGTAGACCAACAAGTCGGTGTCTTCAGGCACTTGCGTGGCAACATGGCCGATGTATACCTCAACACCTGCTGCACGTAGCAGGTGCGTCGTCGGCGACTCGTCGCGGTCGGATCCACTGACCATCGCCCCCTCGTGGCGAAACAGCTGCGCCAGCGCGGACATCCCGATGCCGCCGATCCCAACCATATATACCCGCTTGCCCTGCATGGCACTACTGTACCACTTCTACTGTGGCGGGGCTATGCGGAAATAGCCCAGCGACGCGGGCGCGAAAGGAGGGCGAGTCTTTGGTGATACAAAATGTCGTAACGCCGCTCCCCTGCTCGCTCTCTCCAAACAGCTTCTGTGCACGAGCGGCGACCGCCTCGGCCGGGTCGTACACGGCAACGCCGAACGGCTCGCAGAGCTCCTCGAACACTTCGCGCACCAGCGGATAGTGCGTGCAGCCGAGGATGAGCACATCGAAGCGTGCGAGCGGCAGGTCGGCGAAGCCCTCGCGAATGATGTGGCGCACATCCTCTCTCGAAGCGCCAAACTCGATGGCACCCGCGAGCTCGGGGAGCGGCACCGCACAGATCGTCTTGCCAATCATCTGGAACGCCTGTTGATATATTTCGGATTGAATCGTCGCGGGTGTGGCGCACAACATGATACGCGCGTCACTATTTTTAAATTGCGATACAGTAGGACCGACCATCTCGACCATCTGTGTCGGTGCAAGCGAGAAGATATCAAACAGCGAGATCGCGAGCGATGCGGACACACTGTTGCATGCACTCACGATACTCGTCGCACCGCGCGACTGGAGAAACTGTATCGCGCGCACCGTGAGCGCCGACAACTCGGCGCGACTCTTCGACCCATACGGCGCGTTAGCAATGTCGCCAAAATACACAATGTCCGCGTTCGACAAAACCTCGCGCATCTTGCGCAACACGGTGAGCCCACCCGACCCAGAGTCAAAGATGCCGATCATGCTAGCATGGTAAATCTCCGTATATCATCTGGCAAAAGCAGCACACTAAGTGAACTCTCTTTTGTCATGCCAAGCGATGGGTGAGTTGAAAACCCAACATACTCAACCCGCTTGCCCTTACCTCGCACGTATCGTATCGCTGGAATTAAATCAGTGTCGGAACTGACTAAAACAGCTGTGTCGTATACATCCTCCGCAGCACCAATCACCAGGTCGATTGCGATTTGCACATCAACACCTTTTTCGCGGATTTTGTGATCATAGACGATACGTCCACGCTTTACGGCAAACCCTTCTGCTTGCAGTTTAGATAAAAACTTCTGTTGATCTTCAACCATCTGTTGGCTTTTTGGTGTCTGATCGTGGTTGCGCACGGTGCCAATGTAGTAGGTTCTATCTACCTCCATTCTGCCACGCAAAAGAAAATTCATCAGTGCAGGATACTCAAACTTACTCCCCTTAAGCAACCCCGCCTCGCGCACGCGTCGATAAAAATTCCCACCATCCACAAAGATGGCAACGCGCTCGCGTGTGAGTCCCATACACGAAAGTATACCACCATACGAAAACTGCCCTTGCCTTGCGGCAGGGGCAGTGAGGTTAACACACCTACTGTACCACGGGCATATATTCAATGCAACCGAAATGACAACACCATGAGCCCACCCGACCCAGAGTCAAAAATGCCAATCATGGTCGAAATATAACATCCGCGACCGCTCGGCGCACTGCGTTTATTGCATCAACGTTTGGTGGGCGTTTGGGAAACGTGCGGTTTGAAAGTAACACAAAGGCTTTCTTGCTTTTTGGATCAATCACAACACACGTACCCGTAAAGCCAGTCTTGCCGAGCATGTGTTCGTGTGAATACTGCCCCATAAATCGCGGCGTATTGAGCTCCCAGCCAATACCCGACCATGTGCCAATCGCACCGAGTGCATTTGTCTCCATGAGCGGGACCGTCTCTGGCTCGAATAGTCTTGCACCTCGAAACGCCCCGTCGCCCAAGATCATTTCCGCGACATTCAAAACATCATCAGCCGAAGTAAACAATCCCGCGCACCCAGCGTCGAACCCGTCCCTCCGCAAGATATATGCTGTCTCATCATGCACGACGCCCTGCACCTTTCCTCGCCATGACGTTATCTCGGTCGGCGGGATACTGTCCGCATTCACAGGTGCAAATGTTGCGTAACGCATATTGAGCGGCTCGAATACTCGCTCTCGTGCGAGCGTATACAGCTTCTCTCCCGTAATACGTTCAATAATGAGCCCAAGCAGGAGAAACGGCGTGTTGCTGTACTGATATTGTGTGCCAGGCATGAACGCAAGTTCGCCCGAAAAAAGAAAATTGAAAATGTCCTGCGCACTCGCCCACTCGAACGAAAATCCTTCGGTCTTCTTGAGCACATAGGAGTAGGTTAACAAGTGACGCACCAGCGCCACCTCCGCACCCGCAGTCGTCACTTCGGGCAAGAGGTCAATAACTCTGTCATCGAGCGACAACTTCCCCCGCTCGACAAGCTGTAGAGCCAACAACCCCACCGGCACCGACTTAGTTATTGAAGCCACATCATACACCGTCTCCGCCTGTACCTCGGGCGAAGCCGCATCATACTCAAACCGCCCCGCCGAAATAATCTCCCGCCCTCCATCATTTCCCAAAATCCCCACCACCGCCCCGGGAAAACATGTTCCGCAATAGCGTTGTCCAGAATGGTCTGTATCTCAGTCTCTAACATATTTTCTACATCTTCCCCACCAACGCAACAAACTGGTCGTTTCGGTCGTATTCGTTTTTGAACATACCAAAGGAGGCGAAGGCGGGAGAAAAGAGTATCACGTCGCCCGGCGCTGCGTGTGCAAACGCATCAGCGACTACTTCTTCCAAACTAGTACACGTTTGAGCCTGCGGCAGATGCGCGGCGATTCGCTCCGTCCCCGTTCCCGGAAGCAGCAGCACGCTTTTGCAGTGTTTAGGAATTTCTTCGACGAGCGCTGACATGTCGAGCCCCTTGTCCGAACCACCGAGTATGAGAATAATGTTGCTCGTGTCTCCAAACGCACGCAGTGCTGCGAGTGTCGCGTCTGGCGTGGTCGAGTTGTTGTCGTTGTAGATCTTGACGCCATGCACTTCGCGCAAAAACTCGAGGCGACCAGGAAGCCCTGGGAAGGACTCGAGCGCCACTTTGATCGTTTCGTCGTCGACACCCAGCGCGCGCGCCGCCTCGGCAGCGAGCCCCGCGTTATAGCGATTGTGTTCGCCGAGAACCTTCAATGCTATCCCCTTTGGAAGATTCTTCGCTCCCGCAAGGATGGTGTTTGCGCGAATCTTGTTTTGATAGCCATACTCCTGCACAAATGGTGCGACCTGCTCGCCCAAGACAAGCGTGTCGCTCTCGTCTTGATGGAGAAAGATGTTCGCCTTATCGGCAAAGTAGAGCCGCATACCCGCACCATCACCATAATAATTCAGATGATCGGGGAAAAAGGTGGTGAACACCGCGACCTGCGGCGACATGCGCGCGTCGCCAAACCCCTGCATCTGCCACGAGTCGAGCTCTAGGACCGCAATCGTGTTTGGTGTCACTTGCGGCAAGAGTGACAAGGTCGACACACCACGCACGTTGCCGCCAAGCAACACCTCTCGCGCTGGCGTGGAGCCGTCGGCTGACGGCGTTTGTAGGATATGCGCGATAAGATGCGTCACGGTCGACTTACCGCGCGTACCCGTGACGCCGACAATCGGCACGCGAGCAAACTCAGCAAACAGGTCGGCACTCATCCGCACAGGGATGCCATTTTTCTTCGCCTCAGCAATATAGATAGAGTCGTGCGGCACACCCGCTGCCTTGAGTATCATGTCGCAATCGCGAAAATCCTCAAGACGATGCCCGCCCAGATGAAAGGTAATATTTGGAAGATGCTGCAGCAGTTCGACCGACTCGCGTAGCTGCTCCCTTGACTTCATATCTGTGACAATAATCTCGGCGCCGAGCTCGGCAAGAAACCGTGTATCACCCAAGCCCCGACCCAAGAGCCCGAGCCCTAGCACAGTGATGCGTTTACCATTAAAAAAATCTTTATACCCCACCATACACACTAGATATGTCGGTAGCGCGCCACACCGCTTTTGTATGCCTCGGCAAACACCTTGTCTAGCATCGGACTCACGCCTGCACACGCGTCGGCAACCTTCTTCGCCCCTTCGACGTAGTCGAGGCTCTCAATCGGGTCGGTCTCGAGCAAGACACCGCCGCCGACCAGGAGCACATTCGACGACTGATCTGCCAACTTAATGCGACGCGCCGATGCGCTCTTTTCTTTAATACGCGCCGCTTGATTTGTCTTCCGCTCGGAAATTGGCATACTGTCGAACTCTTTCGGGTCGGTGAGCTCATCAATCAGTTGCGCCACCTCGTCGCCAAAGAGCGTGCGGATATCATCGAGCGTCGTCTTGGTATGCTCGACGATATCATGTAGCCATGCCGCCGCAATCTCCAGTTGGTTGCCACCCGAGCGCTCGACCAACTCTGCCACCTCGGCAACATGTGTGATATAAGGAATTTGTTTTGCATCAAGGCGCCGCTGCCCTTCGTGCGCCTTGGTAGAAAACTCCATCGCCTGCCCGACGACATCTGGATCAATCATATCTGTAGAATACAGCACTCCTGTACCAAAAACAACGGTGGGCATGGGGACGGCATCTGCAGTGGTGGTGCCGGAGAGAGGACTTGAACCTCCATACCCTTGGGAGTACTACGACCTGAACGTAGCGTGTCTACCAATTTCACCACTCCGGCATTATTTGATAAGACACAGAGCATGTCTTATTTTTGCGCGCTTCCGCTCCAAGCAGAGCACTCCTGCACGATAATACATTTTCGCACTTAATACAATCGCCCACTATGTAACCCCTCACACCCCCAATCCCCACCACCACACCTGACCCCCTTGCGGTAATGGTACACTGTGTGTCAGGTATGGCGCTCACACCAGAAGACATACGCACCCGCATGGTCG
>CAIRHB010000024.1 GCA_903878285.1 Candidatus Adlerbacteria bacterium
TGATTACCTGAAGGAACATATGCACTTGGTATCGTCGTTCCCGCGGTCAGTGGCTGGGTATATGCTCCACTACCTGCGGATTCTGTTGTCGTATCAAATTATGGCTCTGTGTAAGGAGAGGTGAATTTTGAGATTCACGGCTGTGCAGCTTGCATCAGCAAATCCGAATCACAATTCCCTTTTGGTTTACCGTCTTGATACACCACATCTTTGAATACCAAGGAGAAACCAGACGCTTGTAGATACGCGTATAAGTCCTTGTACCTTGGAATCAGACCAATAAAGATGTATGCCTGCTCGACATTATATTTGTCTTTGAGCCAAACCCTGAAACGTTTGTAGTCTAACTGCCATTTTGCATATCTGCGCAGACCCTTATCAAGGTTTGTTGCATCAATATACGCAATACAAATGCGTTTTTCATCCATACAGTTGCTGTGCCTATATACTAGCATGCACACTCCACCCACAAACTGCGCGGGGCGCAATATTGACCACGAGGTAGATTACTTCTCGCGTCTCCTATCCACAGAAATTTGTGTACCGCGAGCTGGCGCGAGCGAGTATCATGTACCTATCAGCGCACATTTATTAACGTAGTATCATCCCTTCATATGCCCAAAGCAAAGCCCGCAGCGACCGTGTCCGCAACACAGAATCCCGAAACAGTAGCAACTACCGTATCTGCCACGTCCACCACTGCTGCAACAACCACCACTGCCACACCTGCTGCTACCCCGTTGTTGCTGACCATCACCAAGCGTGATGGCTCACTTGTCACCTATGATGCGGGAAAGATTGCCGTTGCTGCAGGCAAAGCGATGAAGGCCGCCGAGGAATATGTCGAGGGCGCGCCAGAAAAGATTGCCGAGCAGGTTACCGCCGCACTCACCGAGCGAAAGTCGCTCGACAAAATGTTTATCCCGACCGTCGAGGATGTGCAAGACGCGGTCGAAACCGAGCTGATGCAGGAGTTCCCTGCGACCGCCAAGGCATACATTCTCTACCGCGCCGACCGCGCGCGCATGCGCCGCCGCCAAGGGAGCGTGCCCGACCGTGTCCGCCTGCTCGCTAAGGAGAGTAAAAGCTACTTTAAAGACAATCCGCTCGGCGAGTTTGTCTACCTGCGCACCTATGCGCGATGGATCGAGGCCGAAAACCGCCGCGAGACCTGGGTCGAGACGGTCGACCGCTATGTCGGCTTTATGAAGGAGAACTTGGGCGACAAGCTCCAACCAGCAGAGTATGCCGAGATACGCGAAGGGATTTTAAAGCAAGAGATCATGCCGTCGATGCGCTTGATGCAGTTTGCGGGCGAAGCAGCACGCCGCTGCAACACCTGCGCCTACAACTGCACCTTTATCGCACCAACCAAGCTAGAGGACTTTGCCGAGATTATGTATCTGTCGATGCAGGGCGCGGGCGTCGGGTTTGCCGTCGAGAGCCAAAATATCGAGCAGCTGCCACAGATTAAAAAGCAGACGGGCAAAAAGCTCCCGACTCATTTTATCAAAGACTCAAAAGAGGGCTGGTGCGACGCACTCACACTCGGCATCACGACCTGGTACAGCGGCAAAGATATCGACTTTGACTTCTCGATGATCCGCCCTGCGGGAGCGCGACTTAAGGTGATGGGCGGCAAGGCGTCTGGGCCGGAACCCTTGCGCTCGCTACTCCAGTTTGCCCGCGAGCAAATTCTCCGCCGCCAAGGTCGCCGGCTCCGCCCCATCGACGCACACGACATCATCTGTAAGGTTGGCGAGTGTGTCGTCGCTGGTGGCGTGCGCCGCACCGCGATGATCTCGCTCTCTGACCTCGACGACCTCGAGCTGCGCGATGCAAAGAAAGGGCAATTCTTTAACACCGAGCCATACCGTATGGTGGCAAATAACTCTGCGGTATACGAAAACAAGCCATCGAATACTGAACTTTTGGAGGAGTGGGTCGCGCTGATGAAGAGCGGCTCGGGCGAGCGCGGCATCTTCAACCGCGGCGCGCTGCAAAACACGCTACCCAAGCGCCGCGCCGAGTACTTTAGCAAAGTCGGATTTATCGGCGAGGACGGCGTGGTGCGCGGCTCGATCGGCACCAACCCCTGTGGCGAAATCATCCTCCAGTCCAAGCAGTTCTGCAACCTCTCGGAGGTGATTGCCCGCGCCGACGACACCAAGGAGTCTCTCGTGCGGAAGGCGCGTCTCGCAGCAATCGTCGGCACCTACCAGGCGTCGCTCACCAAGTTTAACTACATCTCGCCCGAGTGGGCAGAGCACTGCCGCGAGGAGGCGCTTCTTGGCGTATCCATCACCGGACAGTGGGACAGCGACGCTGCGCGCGAGCCCGAGAACCTGCGCGCCGTACGCGACACTGCTGTTGCCACCAACGCCGAGTACGCCAAGCGCTTTGGCATCTCGCTGTCAACCTCGGTCACTGCGGTCAAGCCCTCGGGCACCGTCTCGCAGACATTCAACTGCTCCTCGGGCATCCACCCACGCCACTCCAAGTACTACATCCGCCGCGTGCGCATCAGCGCCACCGACTCGCTCTTTAAGATGCTGCGCGACCAGGGCGTGCCGGTCTACCCCGAGGTCGGCCAGCGCGAGGAAACCGCGAGCACATTCGTGATCGAGTTCCCCATTGAGTCGCCAGACAGCGCGAAGTTTAAAGACGACTTCTCGGCGCTCGAGCAGCTGGAGTACTGGAAGAACGTTAAACTCAACTTTACTGAGCATAACCCGTCTGCGACGATTTCTGTTGGCGAAAACGAGTGGATTGCCGTCGTCGACTGGGTACAGAAAAACTGGGACATCATCGGCGGGCTCTCCTTCCTGCCGCGCTTCGACCATGTGTACCGCTTGGCGCCGTATGAGACGATCGACAAAAAGCAGTATGACGAGATGAAGGCCGCCTTCCCCGAGATCGACTTCGGCAAGCTGCTCACCTACGAACGCACCGACGAAACCGAGCAGAAAAAGGAATTGGCCTGCGTCGGCGGTGTCTGCGACGTCGACATGATTGTCCCCACCACCGCAACCGTCGCGGCGTAAGTTACAGCATTGACACAAGGTCAATCTCGTGTAACATTCTGACCAGTGCCGCAATGGCACTCTCGCCCCTGAAGTTGCCCACCTCTCATGTTGTTAATCTTCCTTCCGTAGCATACCATTTCCGCACTCCTGCCACAAACACGCGCAGCTTCGGCGACCGATCCAACACCTCAAGCGGTGTATGAAACCGCAGACA
>CAIRHB010000025.1 GCA_903878285.1 Candidatus Adlerbacteria bacterium
GAAAGCTAACATTTTCTATTTTGTTCCGTTCTATTAAATAAATTACTTTTTGTAGTTTAATTTTAGAGTTTGATCCTAGCTCAGGATGAACGCTGGCGGCGTGGATAAGGCATGCAAGTCAAACGGCAGCAATGCAGTGGCGAACGAGGTAGTAACGCGTAGGTAGTTTCCCCAAAGTCAGGAATAACTAGTCGAAAGATTAGCTAATGCTTGATAGTCTCTTCGGAGTAAAGATTTATCGCTTTGGGAAAAGCCTGCGGGATATCAGCTAGTTGGTAGGGTAATGGCCTACCAAGGCAATGACGTCTAGGGGAGCTGAGAGGCTGACCCCCACCGATGAGACTGAGAACGGCTCATACCCCTACGGGGGGCCGCAGCCGAGAATATTCGACAATGGGCGAAAGCCTGATCGAGCGATACCGCGTGGTGGATGAAGTGCTTCGGCACGTAAACACCTTTTATGGAGGAGGAAGTAATTGACGTTACTCCATGAATAAGGGGCTCCTAACTCTGTGCCAGCAGGAGCGGTAATACAGAGGCCCCGAGCATTATCCGGAATCACTGGGCGTAAAGGGTGTGTAGGCGGTCATATTAGTCGACTGTGAAAGATCTCGGGCTTAACCCGGGAGACGCAATCGAAACGGTACGACTTAGAGGACGCGAGAGGTAGAGGGAACTCATGGTGTAGGGGTGAAATCCGTTGATATCATGGGGAACACCAAATGCGAAGGCACTCTACTGGCGCGCTCCTGACGCTGAGACACGAAAGCGTGGGAATCGAATGGGATTAGATACCCCAGTAGTCCACGCCCTAAACGATCATCACTAGTTTTGAGGAGTATCGACCCTCTTCGAGACGTAGCTAACGCGTTAAGTGATGCGCCTGGGTAGTACGATCGCAAGATTAAAACTCAAAGGAATAGACGGGGACTTGCACAAGCGGTGGATCATGCGGCTTAATTCGATGGTAAACGAAGAACCTCACCAGGGTTTGAAACCCAACTGACCGCCTTAGGAAACTTTGGCTTTCGCAAGACAGTTGGGCAGGTGATGCATGGTCGTCGTCAGTTCGTGGCTTGAGTTGTTCCCTTCAGTGGGGTAACGAACGCAACCCTCGTTGCCTGTTTTCTATGTCAGGCGAGACTGCCCCCTCACGGGGGAGGAAGGTGAGGATGACGCCAGATCAGCATGTCCCTTTGATATCCTGGGCTGCACGCATGATACAATGCACTCGACAACGGGTCGCGACGGGGTAACCCTGAGCCAATCCTTATAAACGAGTGCCCAGTTCGGATTGAGGTCTGCAACTCGACCTCATGAAGCCGGAATCGCTAGTAATCGCTGGTCAGCTATACAGCGGTGAATACGTTCTCAAGTCTTGTACTCACCGCCCGTCAAGTCAAGGGAGCCGGGAGTGCCCGAAGCCCAGAGCAATCTGGTCCACGGCAAGCTCGGTGACAGGGACTAAGTCGTAACAAGGCACGGGTAGCGGAAGCTGCTCGTGGAATAATTCAATGAAATACCCCTTCAGGGTTCGCAAGAGCACTGTTGGGTGAAGCGGCGATTTCTTTGTCTTTTCGAATTCGAAAGATAAAGAAGGATGATGATACTAATCATATATTGTATCCGCTTCCTGCTTCGCATAAAGCTACGCAGGAGTCCTCCCATACGCGACAGGGAGGAGATGACCCATTCTACGCCCTGAGTACAAGGCGGACAGATGGGTAACAAACGGAACAAGAGAAAGGTGTTTTTACCCCGAAGTATTCGCGGGGCTCTCTTAAAAACTTGCAACAGCGTGTAATCAAGATTGAGATGAGTTTGATGCAAATAAAAAAATGCCGCGCAGTTTTTTATGCTGCGCGGCTAGTTTCCGTTTTCGCTAGTTCGCACGGCTCCCGTTTCAAAGAGCCGAAGCGTTATAATTTCACAAAATAGTTATATATGCAAGCCCTGTGCAGAATCGATTTTCTTTGTTAGTATGCATTTGTTAGAAATATGCGGGCATAGCTCAGTTGGTAGAGCATTCGACTGATACTCGAAAGGTCCTAGGTTCGAACCCTAGTGCCCGCACATGGAAGAACATTTTGTTGGCAAGATTGCACAAAAGGCTATTGTTGAAAAAGAAGGCAGAGTGCTTATAACGCGAGACGTCCGCGATGGTGATGTGTGGGAGCTGCCGGGCGGTCGTCTGAACGTGGGCGAGTCTTTGGAGGAAGGCTTGCAACGAGAAATGCAAGAGGAGCTTGGTGTTGCTGTGCATGTGCATAAGGTGGTATATGCCGAGACATTTATGCATCCACGAGGAAATGTGCCGCATGTGTTGCTTGCGTATCATGCAACGCTGACCAGTCCTGCAGAGGAGTTTCGTCCACATGATATTGAGATCGCTGAAATGAAGTGGATTGATAAAAATGACTTGCTGCACATATCGATATTTCCGCAGTACGTCCGAGCGCTCGAGACATTTTTTAAGACGCGGTGAGTATCTAAGATAGAAAAAGGTAAATGCGGACAGAGAAACGAAGTGCCGCGCCAACGGTGGGTACGTTGGCGCGGCTTCGCTTGAAAGATTTGACACAAGCATATCAGGCAAACACCTTCTCCGGTCGCATCTCTGGGCAGAGCCAAAGAAAGTGCCGCTTGACCGGCGATGATATCTCCGGGTCGACCAGAGCCGCATCAACCATCTGACGCAGATGGTCTGTTTGCCCCGCCGGGTCTATCCGTGTCCACAGCGTGAGCGCGAGATACTTGCGTACACGGATATTCGGATCTCTCTCGACCATGCACGCCATGAGCGGCACCAGCTCCTCGAGCGCGCGATTGCTTATGCACAGCAACAGCGTTGCGAGCTCGCGCAACCGAGCGTCGATGTTTTCGATGCCAGCACACAGTGCCCAGGTGATTATGTTTGGGTTCTGCACTGCTTCAATGGCGATACTGTCGACCACATCCCACTGCTCAGTGCCGGGTCGCTTGGTCTGCACGGCAGCGATGAGTTCGTCTAGTAAGCTCATGGTTGCCTCCTGATTGTTGCAGATGATTGTTGCAGATCTGGCCAGTAGCTACTGTAATAAAATCATGTGCGGGTTGGGGATGCAACTGTAGATCTGTGGACAATGCTCAAAAGGCGCTGGTGAGCGGGGAACCTAAGCCAGTGACGTAATCGTAGTGTTTGCGCGCAGTGCAAAAATAGCCGCAGGAGCCATTGGTGCCACTCGTGATATCGCGGAAGTAGTTGCTGGCATTGCTGCTCGCTTTATCGGCATACATCTGTGCATTGGTGATGCCGCTCCCGAGCGCGGCAATCGCTGCCCATTGTGGTGCGCCCGCTGAGGTGCCGCCAACGACGTACCACTTGCCACCCCGTACAATCGAGACACCTGATGCTGGGTCGGCGTCGTAGGAGACATCGGGGATCGCGCGCATGCCGCCCGATTTCGGGATCGAGTATCCTGCTTGAAACGCTGGCTGTTTTTCGTACGCAGACACGCCGCCGCCGCTCCCGCTCCACGCGGTCTCTTTCGAAAACGCTCCTTTGCTAGTAAAGACAAGTGACGTGCCACCGACACCAATCACGTTTGGCGAGGATGCTGGCCATGATGCGCCTGCGCCATTGTCGCCCGAGGAGGCAAAGAACGGCGCGCCGCTGATACTCACGAAGTGCGAGTCGAGCGTCGTTTCTTCAGGGAACTCGGCTCCGCCCCAACTCATCGAAATCGCGACGGCATCGGGACGCGTTGCGGCGTAGTCGACTGCTTTGAGCAAGTTGTCGCCCGATGGTGTGACTGCTTCGACCAGGAGGATCTTTGCTGTGGGTGCGATCGCGTGTGCCCACTCAACGTCAAGCGTCGTTTCCATCGCCCAGCCGCTATCAGTACCAATTTTTGTGCTCATCAGGTGTTTCTCGAAGCAACCGTTTTTCGTCGTGCAGGCGGGGAGCCCAAATTGTGTATCAAACGTGGCGAGGTCGGCCTCGATGCTCGTGTCGTCGTATGCACCGACAATCACAATCGTGCCGCGCCCGCCCGAGGGCGGCAGGTGGTAGGCGTTGCGTATCTGGCTCGGCGAGAGCCCCTGCGGCGTCTTCGTTGTCGAACCAAAGATATGGATTGGCGGCCGCCCGTGATAGTCTGCAAAGTGATAGGCCGCACCTGCCTGCTGCGCGGGCAGCGTCACTATCGCAATTGCAGTGCCTGCTACGACTACGGCAACTAGCAAGTGTTGCAGGTGTCGAGACTTCGCCTCCATGTCGCCAGTATACGCCCACCACCCCTGCACCCACTGGATTTTTCCACAGTGTAATTGGTATACATTAATTGGTATACATAGTGGGGTAACCCCTCACACCCCTTGCAGCAGCTCCCCAAACCAGTCTCGTGGATTCTGACTCCGCTTCGACATGAACACGGACAGCAGAATCGCCAACCGCTCTGCGGTCTCTTTGGAATGCGAACC
>CAIRHB010000026.1 GCA_903878285.1 Candidatus Adlerbacteria bacterium
CACTTGGTATCGTCGTTCCCGCGGTCAGTGGCTGGGTATATGCTCCACTACCTGCGGATTCTGTTGTCGTATCAAATTATGGCTCTGTGTAAGGAGAGGTGAATTTTGAGATTCACGGGGAGGAAGTTCACTCCGTTACTCCACACGCCCAGTTTTTTGGCATTGTTTGGCATTTGGCGAACCAAGAGCCCTGACCCGAACACCTCAGTGTTGCGGTTCTTTTCGCGCCAGAATACCCTTACGGGGTCTGACCTAAAACAGTTGAAACCCGAGTAGCCCGCGCAAATTTTTTCTGTAACAACAGGAGAAGTTTGCCGGAGGTTCTTTTTTGGAAATATGCCACACTTTTTATATACACCTACACCGCGGGGTGGATGAGGTGGAGGACGTCGTGGAAGGAGATGATGATGACGAGGGAGATGAGGAGCGCGATGCTAATGATGGTCGCGCGGGTGGCAAACTTCTCGGAGATGGGTCGGCGCGTGACGCCCTCAATGATCACAAAGAGCAGCCGCCCGCCGTCGAGCCCAGGGATCGGCAGCAGGTTGATGATCGCGAGGTCAACCGAGATCAGCGCGAGCAGTGTGAGCGTCGCGACGAACCCTTTCGACTCGGTCGAGGCGCCCATACTCACGATACCGATTGGCCCTGAGACCTCGCCAAGGTTGGCAGTGCCATGGAAGAGCCCCGTGACCAGCCCGCCAAGCCCGCTGGCAAGCTCGACGGTCATGCTCTCGGTGAGTATCGCACCTTCGGCGAGCGCGAGTGGTGGCGAAAGTCTGAGAATCCCGACATCATCAAGCCCGATGCCGATTGCCTTATGGTCAGGCGCAATCCCTGCGACCGGTTTCGCTAAAAATACTCTCTGCTCAGTGGTTGTCGCCGTTTTGCGCGAGACGAGCAGCATCACGCTTTCGTCCTGATGCGCTTGGATAAACTGCTGCACGCCGTCGGCGGTGACTTGATTTGTTGCGAGCGACGCGGTGGCCGTCTCGACCGTCTGCACGATGTCGTTTGACTCGACTCCTGCTTTACTCGCGGGTGATTCTGGCGACACCTGGGTGATCATCGTCTGCGGATGCTCGACGACGCCGAAGCCGCGATGGGAGGCGGAGGTCTGCATCCCGACCACATAGCCCGCCGACACCGCGAGCCATGCAAAGAGCATATTAAAAAAGACACCAGCAACTAATACCGCTGCTTGTATCCAGCGCGACTTTTGCGAGAAGTTTCTGCGCACATCTTTTTTTGCCTCTATATTCTTTTCTGTTTCGGTATCCGAATCCTCCCCGTTCTCACCAAAGATCTTTACAAATCCGCCGAGCGGAATACTGTTGAGTGTGTACTCGGTCTCTCCCCACTTGAACCCGAGCAGGCGCGGCGGGAAGAAGATGCCAAACTCGTCGACACGGATCTTAAACGCCTTTGCCACGACAAAGTGCCCAAACTCGTGGACGAGAATGAGCAGCACGAGTAGTAGTATAAATATAAGTACAGACATGAATTAGCGATTAGCCAGTGATCTCCTTTTCCTTGCGCTCCAGCGCCTGCTCGAAGGCGGCGTTTGCGGCGTCGACGCGCTTCTGCATATCTTCTTTCGCGCGGAACTTGTCGTCCTCGGGCATCTCGCCATCGCGCTCCTTTTTTTGGATATCCGACCAAACCTCGTCGCGCGCAACACGCAGCGACGTGCGCGACTCCTCGACGCGCTCTTTTGCCAATTTGACCAGCGACACGCGACGCTCGGCGGTCAGCTCGGGGAAGAAGACACGCACGCCCTTATCGTCCATCCCGACCGAGAGCCCTAGGTTGGCGACCGTAATCGCCTTCTCGATCTCCTTGGCAACACTCGTGTCCCATGGCACAATGCGCAACGTGCGTGCATCCTCGACCGACACGTTGGCAACTTGGTTGACCGGCATCCGCGAGCCGTAACTTTCGACCAACACGCCGTCGAGCACCGATGGGCCCGCGCGCCCCGTACGCACGCCAGAGAGCTCCTTGCTCAGACGCTCGGTAATCTCTGCGATCTTCTTCTCGAACGGTTTGAAGTCGTATGCCATATGCGGGAAGTATAGCATATAGTATACTTTTCGCAGAAGCACCTTCGCTTCAGGTCTTCAAAATCAAATACAAGAAAGGGACGCGCCGTGAGTATCCCATTGTCGCGCGAACAACAACGCGTGATGTTACAATTTGTAAACACCTTGAACTCATATTTTGGATACACACCAAGATGGTTTCGCGGGGCTTTGCAGATTTGCCTTGAGTTTGCTGATGTGTCCTTTGTGGGCATATTCGTGTTTGTACTGACAGAGGACGAGGAGGTAGTGTTGCTCCCGATGCGGACACCTGCATCGCTCGGACAGGTGGACGACGCAACACAAGAGAGGATACGTAGGAGTTCCTACAAAGCCCTCGGACAGATGCGCAAGCCATATTTCGATTTCGAGCAAAAACTACGCACTGGCGCACAAAAAATGTGCAGGATGCGCAGGCGGCGACTTGCCAACGATGCTATGTTCGGGGATTTTTTAGACCAACTCCGCACCGCCATATCGAACGGATGGTCAATGAGGGAGTTTATCGAAGACACCGCGACTCTCAGTTGGCGAGGTGGCAAACCACCCGAAGGGACCAGCGGCAGGATGACAATCTTTCTGTAACAAAACGTAAGGAGAAATACACAAAAGCCGCACAGGAACCTCCAATCCTGCTGCGGCTTCGTCTTTTTATATATCGAATATACGGCGCTAGACGCGAAAGCGGGTTGCTGCAGGCGGATACAGTTTAATAAGCGGGTCTTTCGTCGTGTCGTAGCGGCGCGCGGGCGCGAGGTACCGCCCATAAAAGATCACACGGTGCATAAACCCGACCCAGTCCTTTTTTGGCAAGAGATGCATCAGGTCGCGCTCGATACGCACCGCGTCTTTGTAGTCCGAAAGGTCGTATCGCTGCACGAAGCGGATCACATGCGTGTCGACGGTGACCCCTTCGACAATGCCCCACGCCTCCGACAGCACAACGGTCGCCGTCTTGCGCCCCACGCCGGGGATGCGCACCAACTCAGCGAGTGTCTTGGGCACCGCGCCACCAAAGCCGCCGTCTTTCTTTGGTGTCGCAATCAGTGCTGCTGCTGCCAAGATATTTTTTGTCTTGTTGTGATAAAAGCCGCTACGCTTGACCAGCCGTTCGAACGCAACAACCCCCTTCTGCGTCTTCCCCGCTGTTACATAGTCCGCGAGTGTTTTGTATGTTTGAAACAGCTCGGCAGTAATCTTGTTGACCATCCGATCGGTACACTGCGCCGACAACTGCACCGCGACCAACAGCTCCCACGGGTTCGAAAAATTGAGCTCCGTCTTGGCATGTGGATACAACTTCTTCAACTCTCTATCAAGTTTCCGTATCCGCTCCTTCCGCTCTGCGAGTTTCTTGGGGGTCATACTATTTATCCAACCCCTCAGGTTTTCGTAGTCCTTTCACTTCCTCGGACTTTAATTTTCTCTCAACCTTCTTAATATCTTCCTCTGCTGGTAACCGCTCTGGAACAATGCCGCGACTCAAGAGTGTTTTGCGCACACTCCTATTATTTGTTACATGCTCTTCCGAAATGGTTTGCTCCGAACGTAATCTCTTTTCTTTTGTGTTAAAGATGGTGATTTCAGTCGCAAAATCTTTTGCTTTTAGCAGGATGGTTGGTTGAAAATCTGCGAGCGCCCTCCCCTCAGGAACCTTAAGTCGTTTTTTCATTTCTTGCGTTGTGAACCCGAACAAAGCCTTATCTCCCTTGCTTCGAATAAGTCCGAAGTTTTTGTCGCTACCAGTTTGCTCAAATATCACCCCCGATAATTTCTTTTCGGTCGCTGTCAGCTTTTGCCGAGCAACAAGACGCTCCCAGTCCTGTATACGTTTTTGAACAACCTCCAATTTCCGTGTCTGCAACGCAAAATAATTCTGAGCAAAAGCGATCTCTTCTTTTCGTGGATCTCCATTCTGTGCAACAAGATAGCAGGCGTAACGAGTGAGCAAGAGGTCTTCTATTTTTCGCTCACTTCCTGAACCAAGCTTGACCATTTTCCCGGCGTCGGCAAAATGGTCAGATGTTTGATGTCCATTTGTCTCACACGCTATTTTTGCCTTGGCAATAACGCTCAAAAAATTGTCCCACTTGTCATACCCAAGCAACCGCTGCAGATCACGTGCCAACCAAAACTCCACACCCTCTTGTGTTTTATGAGCATGCGACTCAAAATTGTTTGCGAGTGATTCGACAATTTCTGTCTTCATATATTTTATCTTACCATCTTCCCCATATCTATAAAAATAACATGGGGGCACAAAATCGTTGACACATATGTGCATATATGCTATTTAGATAGCAATCGGACTGGGGCACCCAACCCCCTCTCCCCTGTCCGAGGTTCTTCAACAACCTGTGCCAAGGAGGCACACAAATGCAGATCATGGTGACGATTCGTCTCGACCGCCCGGATCCAACCACGGGCAGCAGCTTGTGGGAGTTGGTGGGTGACGTCAGATCGACGCAACGTCCTGCCGAGAGGTAGGACCGTCCCATCGCAGAAGCCGTTGCGCTCCTGTGGTGCGACGGTCTTCTGTTTTTATACAGCAATATCCCATAGGATAACCCTATGTAATTTTCGGCAACGTCGCGGCAAAGTGTTCGAGAATCATCTTCAACGATGGTGAGCGGTCGGCGAGGTAGGTGCGGAAGTGTGCGATGTCGGCGAGCGCATCGCGAATTTCTTTTTTAGCAATATCTTTGTGCAAGACACTTTCGAGCGCGTTGAGTAGCTCGCGCGCTTGCTCTTTTGCCGAGTCCTCGTCCCCGCCCGCGTTCTCGGTCCCTGCCTCTACCTTATTCTTAGTTGGCTTGAGCATCTTGGCAATCATCTCGCTGCGCTCTTTGTATGGCGCTGCGAGAAATTGTTTTGCCTGCACGGTTGCACCATCATTCTCATTTCCCTTTTTTCCTGCTGGAGATGTTGCATCAGCGTGCAATACATCGACAGATGGAAACGTCAAACACCTCGACTTAAGTGTCGGCAGGAGCGTGCCGTGCGGCACGAGCAGCACGAACACCACTCCCGCTTGCGGCTCTTCAAACAGTTTGAGCAGTGCCTGCTGCGCCTCGCTGGTCATCGACGAGATGGCGAGGAAGAAGAGTGCCGAACCACTGGTCGTCTTGAGCTGCGCCAACTGCTGCAGATGCCGCGCATCGTCGATGCCAAACTTTTCATACTGTTGCGCGACAAAATTCGGGTCGTTCATGTCGAGCCCCGCCGCCGCGCGCACGCCGTTTGTATAGGCACCAAACAGCTGTGGCGAGTCTTCTATATAGTATGCATGGTGCGTCAGCATGAGTTCTATTGTATCGTATGCAACCGCAGGTTTAACCTGCGGTTAGATTAGCGTTTGGCAATCACTGCTTTTTTGTAGGTGTCGAGATGCTGCAGCGCGATGCCGGTGCCGCGCGCGACGCAAAAGAGCGGATCCTCGGCGACCGCCGCTTTGACCCCGGTGCGGCGCAGCACGAGCTCGGGGAAATGTCGCAGCATCGACGTGCCGCCGGTCATGATGATACCTCGGTCGATGATGTCGCTCGCGAGCTCTGGCGGCGTCTCCTGCAGCACATCGCGGATTGCTTTGACAATCTCGCGCAGCTCCTTGCCCATCGCCTTCACAATGTCGTTGGTCTTGATTTCGGTCGAGCGCGGGAGCCCGGTGATAAAATCGCGACCGCGGATGGTCATCGAAAGCTCCTCCTCAAGCGGCACTGCGGAGCCAATCGTAATTTTAATATCCTCGGCGGTCTTCTCGCCGATACCGAGGTTGTATGTCTTCTTAATATAATCGCCGATGGCGCGATCAAGTTTGTCGCCACCGCACTTGACCGAAATCGACGCGACAATGCCGCCGAGCGAAATCACCGCGACGTCCGCGGTGCCGCCACCGATATCGATCACCATGTTTCCGCGCGGCTCGTGTATGGGGATGCCGGCACCGATTGCCGCGAGCACCGACTCTTTGACCACGTAGGCGCTCTTGGCACCAGCGCGTATAGCCGCCTCGACGACGGCGCGGCGCTCGGTCGAGGTCACGCCAGTCGGCACCGACACCATCACTTCAGGTTTAAAAATCTGGAAGCGGCCGAGCGCCTTGTTGATAAAGTAGCGCAGCATTGCCTGCGTCACGCGGTAGTCGGCGATGACGCCGTCCTTCATCGGGCGGTACGCGATTATCTCGCCCGGCGTGCGGCCGATCATCTCCTTTGCCTCGACACCAACCGCGAGGATACGCTTGTCGATCTCGGAGATTGCCACGACCGACGGCTCGTTGAGCACGACGCCGCGCCCGGGCACAAACACAAGCGTGTTAGCCGTGCCCAAGTCGATCCCCAACTTTTGCGTAAAAAATGCCATCACTGGCAATGATACAGGACTTAGCGACATGCCGCGATACTTGACACGCATTACTATATATGCCAATATGGTGTCACCGAGGCACAATCCCGTGCCTCTAAGGAGATCTTTCAAAATGCGTACAACCGTTCGCGCGTTCGTCGCCCTGTTCGCCACCCTCGCCACTGCGCTCATCGCGCCGCAGGCGCAGGCGGGGCTTCAGCGGGACACCCCGGTGATTCGCACCATGATGCCCGCAGACCCGTCTGTCTGGGGATACTGGGACACGGCTCCCACGTCCAGCTCCACTTTTATGCTGGGCGCTCCCACCCCGTCGGGCGAGATTGTCATCTATCTCGCCTACTGGAACCCGGGGAACGAGCACATCAATCTGACGATGGAGATGCGCTTCCGCGAGCACGGAGTCATCTGCATCGATGGGCAGGCACTCCGCGTCATGAAGGATGGGATGTTCCCCATCTTCACTCCACAGGGAGCGTGCGCTTCGCGTGCATTCGTCTACTTCGGCGGAGACTGGCATTCGTTCGCCACCGACGCCAAGAGGGTCGAATATCTCGGCACCATCGACTACTACACACCTGGTGGTGCGTCCGTCTACACCACGGACTACTACTCGAGCGGCGGCAGGTAACACCGCCGCCGCCGACTACAAGGGAACAGCGATTACTGTTCCCTTTCGCTTTTTATATGCAGGCGCGCGTGGTACGCTAGGAGCACATGCAGCCGACGCTCAATTTTAAAATACAGGGGGGAAAGGAGCTCCACGGCGAGATTGTCGTGAACTCGTCGAAGAACGGCGCAGTCGCGCTCTTGTGTGCCTCGCTCATCAACCGCGGCACGACCACGCTCGAGCATATGCCAAAGATCGAGGAGGTCTACCGCATTATCGAGGTGCTCGAAAGTGTCGGTGTCAGAATTGAATGGAAGGATACCTCTATCACCATCACTCCACCAAAAGAGTTTTCGCTCGACGCCATTGACCGCGCGGCGGCAGAGAAGACGCGCAGTATTATTATGTTCACTGGCGCGCTCGTGCACCTACTCCCCGCGTGTAAGTTGCCGCAGGCAGGCGGATGCAAACTCGGCAGCCGCACGGTGCGCCCGCACCTCTACGCGCTCGAGAACTTTGGCGTGCATATCCACACGACCGAGCACGACTGGGAGGTGTCGCATAGCGGCTTGCACGCGAGCGAGGTGTTGATGTACGAGTCGGGCGACACCGCGACCAACAACGCGATCCTCGCCGCCGCAGGTATCGAGGAGGAGAGTGTCATCAAGTACGCGTCGGCGAACTATCAAGTCCAAGAGCTATGTTTTTTCTTGCAAAAGCTCGGCGTACAAATTGATGGCATCGGCACCACCACGCTGCACATCCGTGGCAAGAGTGTCATCAACCAAGACGTGTCCTACGCGGTGACCGAGGACCCGACCGACGCGATGTTTTTTCTCGCCGCGGCGATTGTCACCAACTCGTCTATCATCATCAAGCGCTGCCCGATTGATTTTATCGAACTGGAGTTGCTCAAGCTCACCAAGATGGGATTTTCGTACACCATTCTAAAAAAATACAAAGGCGATGGCGGGAATGTGAACCTGGTTGATATTGAAACACATCGCAGCGACCTCATCGCTTCGCCAGAAAAGTTGTACGGCCGCCCCTACCCCGGGCTCAATATCGACAACCTCCCCTTCTTTGCGGTCATCGCGACACAGGCAGAAGGGACGACGCTTATCCACGACTGGGCGTACGAAAAGCGTGCGCTCTACTTTACCGAGCTCGACAAGCTGGGCGCGACCACGCTGCTCGCCGACCCGCACCGGATTTTTATCACGGGCAAGACGCCGCTCCACGCCGCAGACCTCACCTGCCCGCCGGCGCTGCGCCCTGCAACAATCTTACTCATCGCGATGCTCGCGGCACCGGGCACATCGGTGCTGCGCAATATATATAGTATCAACCGAGGCTACGAGGGGCTCGCGGCGAAACTCTCGTCGCTGGGGGCGTCGGTCGAAGTGGTCGAGGGGCAGTAGCCGGGCGTTCTTCGACACGAGTGCCAAACCGTTTGGCAAAGCGTTCCGCATTCTTTTTCTCAAACAACGCAGCGCGCTTTTTTTCCTCCTCGGGGGTGTGCTTTTTGGGGTCAATCTCCCACCAAAACTTTTTTGAGAAATTGGGCGCTTGGTCGCAGATACTTTTGAGATAGTATAAATCTTTCGTCGGCGTCGCGAGCAGGAGCCGCCCCATCCGCCCCATCGTGATCGCTGGTAGACCATCACCAACACGCGCGCGATTTATCTTGTCCAAAAAATAGCGCATCATATCACCGCGCTCGGTCGCTCGGTCGCGCTTGTTGGTTATCGCGCGGCTGCCCAACGCACTCGCCGCGACCGCCTTCTCACGCGCAGCAACCTCCTTACCCGACTTTGGCTCCGCCATCATGTGCACCTTGATATGCTCCATGCGGGTAGTATAGCAAATTCAAAAGTAACCCCTCACACCCATTCCCTTTTGGGACAAACATGGTACAGTAGGAGCACGTATGAAAGATCCAATCGTGCAGATTGGCGCAGAGGTATTGCGGCACAAGGCAAAGCCAGTCGCCAAGAAGGATTTTAACTCGCCTCAACTTAAGGCGACGGTTGCAAAGATGCGCCGCGTCCTTGCAAAAGAGGAGTTTGGTGTCGCGATTGCTGCGCCGCAAATCGGCGTGCCGCTGCGGCTGTTTGTTATCGCCGCCAAAGCGTTTGAGACAGATAAAAAAGATGGCGAGGACGGAACGCTGGAGCAAGATTCTCTAAAGCGAACGCCCCACCAGCCCCGACACCTTATCCGACGAGGCCCGAAGGAGCGCGCGGAGGATGCTACTGCGCATGAAGATAGAAATAGTAAAGACATGGTATTTATCAACCCCGAAATCACCCGCCTATCGCGCAAGAAAAAAGAAATGTCCGAGGGGTGCCTGTCGGTGCGCGATATCTACGGCACCGTCCTGCGGCACGAGAAAGCGTCGGTGCATGCGTTCGATATCAGCGGCAAACCGTTCGACTACCACGCGTCGGGGCTGATTGCACACATCTTCCAACACGAGTGCGACCACCTCGACGGCATCCTGTATACTGACAAAGCAACACGCCTGCGCAAAGACACAAAGGAGGATACTGATACAGAAAACATCGAGAACGAGGACATCGAGCAGGAACACTCGCATGAAGACTAAACAACTCTTCGCATTTTTTGGCACGCCAGATATTTCTGTCTGCGTACTGGGCGCGCTCGAAGCAAAGGGCATACTGCCCGCGCTCGTGGTCACCGCGCCCGACCGACCACGCGGTCGTGGGATGGAGACGACTTCAACGCCAGTCAAGCAATGGGCCGAGGCACGAGGCATCGACGTCGTCACGCCCGCCAAGCTCTCCGAACTCGAAGTACTAGAGATACTTGGCAACACCGATTGGGATGTGTTTATTGTCGCGATGTATGCGAAGTTGATCCCAAAAACTCTGTTGGATATGCCTCGCCGCGGCGTGCTTAACGTGCATCCGTCGCTCCTGCCCCGCTTTCGCGGTCCGTCGCCAGTGCTGTCGGCGATCCTCGCTGATGAACGGAACACCGGCGTCAGTATCATGCAGATTGTCGAGGCGATGGACGCAGGGCCCGTCGTCGCGCAAGCGCGCATCGAGCTCGAGGAAGATATGTGGCCACCAAAAGGCAGCGAGATGGAGACCCTGCTCGCGACCGAGGGCGGCAACCTGCTTGCAGAAGTGCTCCCCGACTGGGTCTCGGGAAAGATTGATGCTGTGCCACAGGACCACTCACTCGCGACGTATACCAAAAAATTTACCGACGAAGACTCTCTGGTTGATTTGCATGGCGACGCACACCGCAACCTCTGCAAGATCCGCGCGTTTAATGTAAGCCCGCGCGCGCATTTTTATATCACCAAAAACGGCAAACCAAGCCGCATCATCATCACCGACGCGCACCTCGACGACGGCAAACTCATCATCGACCGCGTCATCCCCGAAGGCAAAAAAGAGATGGCGTACGCCGACTTTGCCCGTGGGCTTGCGCAAAAATAATCTCTCACCTCTCCAACATTCTCTATAAACAAGACACTACCGCCCAAAGCGTAGCGCATTTTTGATCCGCAGAGCGGTGCGGCGCAAGAGGTGCTGCTGCTTTTTCTTTCCACTATCCAACTCGCGCGACATCTCGCCGACCGCAATATCAACCGCCTCAAACAGCGCCCGCGCGCGCACCTCGACACGCTGTGTCTCAGCCCCCGGCGCGTAGACCATAATCTCGGCGCGATACTGTTTCTCTTCGTCTTTTAAAAACTCAACCTCGACATCTGCGCGCACGCCCTCGCCAGTGCCAGTAAATTTGTCGAGTGCCCGGAGTCGCTTCTCGACATAGCCGCGGACATCCCCCGTCACCTCGAGCCCTGTCCCCTTGATGTTGTACCTCATGTCTCCAGTATACCATTTCGCCCTGTTCGACAACCCCATTTGGTGCGTTGCCCTATGCGCCAAATCGGTGTATATTTTAGTCGGTCGTCGAGACCACACACATTCCGGTGTAGCTCAATGGTAGAGCAGCTCCCTGTGGCATAAACGCAGCTTTCCAGAGGAATCTGGATTGACAAACGAGGTGAATTCGGGGAAATCCCAACGACGCTTATGGTTTGCCTTGAGCATGTCGAAGGGACAATCCCGAGCCAAGCCCCGCGAGAAATCGAGGGGAAGGTGTAGAGACTATCCCCTAGTGGGAGTAGTTCCGACATTCGGTCGGCGCGAAGCGCCTCGCATCCAACAGTTTGCATCCGCAAGCAAGGATGATGATATAGTCCACGCCCACAGTAATGTTGGGATTACGTGTAAGGAGTTGGTTCCAGGTTCGAGTCCTGGCGCCGGAGCCGAAGGTTAGTTAATATACCGTCCGAAGAATCCTTGTTATCTAAGGTTTTTTGCTTTTCCTTGTGTTTGTAAAAAGCCTGTTCAGCTTTCAACAATTCAGCAAAAAGCGGGGTCGAAACGGAGTTTAATATAACGCCATCAGCAACCTCAAAACGCTCCCAAAAAA